>CBFHXU010000119.1:0-9435 GCA_965659875.1 uncultured Opitutaceae bacterium | reverse complement strand
ACCTACGCGGATCGACGGCGCGCCGAAGTCATGTATCCGGGATACAACTACGTGTCCACCTCCCTTAGTTACCGTTGGCAGGTGGGCAAAAAGACCCACTACCTCAGCGTACGGGTGCGAAATGTCTTCAACGAAAACCTGCTGGTCAAAGCCGCCCGTCCCGGCGCGGATCGCTACGCCAGCCTCGGTTATCGGTTATACTTCTGAGTCGCGAAGGCGACGGGGAGGAGGTGCGGCCTGGCGACTCGCGCGCACTGCAATCGCTTCCAATAAATTTCGTCGCTGCGTCGCCCCCGCGTCCAACGCGGTCGGTTTTCTCCGCAGTTCCAGCCCATCCCCCCGCCGGACCAACAGTCCCCATCCCGCCGGGATTTCCGCGTCGGCATAAATATCATCCTCCACCACTAGGTAGAGAAAATCGGCCGACTGGTAGCGGAGCATCTTCGAAAATTTCGTGCCCGCGCCCAATCTGCCCTGCAACGTCGCAATTTCATCGAGCAGTCTGCGGTAACCTTTGTGCTCCAGTCCCTCGAAATTCCACGCATCAAACTCCGCAAAGAGCGAATTCCCTCGACGCAAATCCGGTCGATGTTCACCGAGTAATTTCTCCAATTTTTTCCGCCGGCGCAGCGCGGCCGCTAGTTTCTTTCGGGTATCCCTGTCATCGTGTGAGTCTTTGAGCATATCGGCCCGGGCCTGTTTGCACTCGAACAGCGCGGTCTTCGCTTTTTCACCCCGCCCCATCGCTGCCACGTCCGCCCGGTAGCCGCTGCGAGGAACCCGGACCTCCGCCGTCACGATCACCCAACCCTGCTCCCGTGCCCAGGCCATGGCCAAGGCCTTTAGCCGACGATGGGCTTCCGTCTCATTCCGCTTCACGCACCTGAATATTACGGAACCAGATCGGTGCGCCAGCATGTTTACCCTGCAAACCTATCCGCCCCGAAGTGGGCAACTCCGACCACGGTGTGCTCAACCACGGCGGGATACTCGATCCGTCGGGATTCGTCGTCGCCGAAGTCCAGTCACGTAAATCCGCATCGATCACCTGTTCCCCGTTGATCCAAACCTTCACCAACGGTCCCCGCGCACTCACCAACATGCGGTTCCAATTGCCCGGTTTCTTGACCATGGATTTAGCGGGAGCCTGATGCCCGAACAAGGCTCCGCACTGCCACGTGGGCTCCGCCTGCGACCACTGTTCGGAGAAATCATCCGCAATCTGCACTTCAACGGAATTGGCGACCCAATCGGCGGATCGCTCACATAAATGATGACGCCACTGTTCGTCCCATCCGCCGTCTTAAACTCCAGCTTCAGATCAAACGTCTCGTAATCACGCCGCGACCAAAGCATCTGGTCCTCACTCGCAGTCAGGACTCCTTCCGAAGTAGTCCAAACTCCCGCGGGAAACTCCGCATTGCTCAAGTCCGGTCGTAGAAGCGGCTGCCAGCTCCCCATCTTCGGATCATCGGCGGCCGATATGCCGCAAACCGTCAAAGTGGCTAAAACCACGCCAAGGGAGGAAAACTTGATCATGAAATCTATCGAAGACCTGCCGGTTCCATCCGACGAGTTCGAATCCCCGGCGTCTGATTTTACGTAAACCAGACGTTGCGATGCATCACGCCGCCAAGCTATACATTCTGTCGTAGTGCCCCACTCGAAACCCCTTCCTACCCGTCGCACGTTTATTGGTGCGATGAGCCTGGCGACTGCGGTCGCCGCCACCCGCGGAGTCGCCTCCGTCGCCCCTGCCATTATGCCAAAAATCTCCTGCAACACCTACCCTTGGTTTACCTTCCTTCGCCGCGAAGGCCGTGACCTCGAGGCCGAACTCCCCCGCGTGGCCGCCGATATTGTCGCGACCGGCTACACGGGCATCGAACCCGTACTCAACGACGAATCCTCCATCGATACGTATGCCCCCTTACTCGAGGCCACCGGATTGACGATGGAGTCCGCCTACATGAACAGCGTGCTCCACGAAAAAGAGGCGGCGGCCGAAAGCATCGATCTCGTCCTCGCCGTTGCCACGCAAGCCAAGGCGAAATTCGGCACCCGCATCCTGGTGACCAATCCCAGTCCGATCAAATGGGGTAGCCCGGACAATAAAACCGATGCGCAAATCCGCGTCCAAGGTCGTGCCCTCAACACCCTCGGAGCCAGTCTTCGCGCCGAAGGCATCACCCTCGCCTATCACAATCACGATTCGGAACTGCGCCTCGGCGCCCGTGAATTTCATCACATGATGACCGGCACGGATCCACAGAACGTAAAATTCTGTCTCGATGCCCATTGGATTTTCCGCGGGTGCGGCGACTCAAGTGTCGCGTTGTTCGACGCCCTCGAACTCTACGCCGATCGCATCGTGGAACTCCATCTCCGCCAATCAACCGCCGGCATTTGGGATGAAACATTCTCCGCGGACAGCGACATCGATTACGGCCGCTTGTTTTCATTTCTCAACGACCGCGGCATCCATCCGCACATGGCCATGGAACAGGCCGTGGAGGACGGATCACCCACCGCCCATGATGCCGTTTCCGCCCACCGCATTTCCCACGAAGCCCTGCGCAAAATGATCGTTTAGCCGGCCCCCTTTCTTCCTTGGGAACACCGAGCTCCGGCTCGGCCCAACCCCGCTTTGCCGTTCCCACCGCCTTGCCTCGCTGCTGCTCGGCGTTCCCGGTCTTGCCCCCACTCGCACCCTCGACTCCCCCCCAACCCCAACTGTCATGAAAAACCTGATCATCGGCTCCCTCCTCGCCGGCCTCGCCCTCTTCTTCTGGGGTTTCATCTACTACGGCCTCAGCGGCATCCCCTACCAAACCCTCGAAACCCCCGCCGCCACCGCACCGGCTGCCTTGAAAGCCAACTTCCCGACCGACGGAACCTACGTCATTCCCTCGCCCACCGATGAGAATATGCCTGAACTACAGGCCACGGGCCCCGTCGCGATGGTGCATATTCGACCCAACGGAGTTACTGGCATGAGCGCAATGATGGGCATGGGATTCGTCTACGGCGTCATCTACTGTTTTTTGCTCGGCCTCCTCCTCCAGAAGATCTGCAAAAAATCGGGCTACGGCGAACGGGTCTGGTTCATCACTCAAGTCGGCATAGCGGGCGCGTTTGTGGCTCGTTTCGGTGATGCCATCTGGTGGTGGCAATCCTGGAGCTGGCAGTGCGCCAACTTCGTTTATTACGTCATCGGTGCCGCCATCGCCGGCGCAATCCTCGCAAAGTTCATCAAATCACCGGTAAACGACTGAGTCGCGGTTTTAGGCGCACAGCCAGAAATCAGTACCCTCTTTAAATCCCCGGCGGTGCAGATCCTCCTGCACCGCTTTTCGTCCGCCCCGTGAGCCCACGTAACTCAGCACCACCGCCTGCTCAGGTGGAGGTAAATCGTCCGGACTCCGCACGGGTTTATCCTGAATCCGCTGTCCAATTTTTTTCGGATCCAAATCAACGTAACCCGTGAGCCCAACACCCGCCGCTTCCAACCACGCGACGCGTTTGCGCGTCGGTCGACCGGATCCCGCGATCCAAATTTGCCTCCCCTCCGCCGACCGCTCCAATTCGCGGAAAATATACGGCGCCTTTATCCGGTAAAACGCCTCCGGGCTGTAGCGTGGATCCGTCCGGGAAAGCCTGCCGTCCGAGTCCTGCCATTTCATCAAAACCTCCGGCACTTTGGCCATCCGCACACCCGCATCCAGCCAGCGCAGCCAGAGTTCATAGTCTTCCGGGAATTCACCATCGCGATAGCCACCGTGTTCGGCCCAAACTTCGCGCCGCCACATCACACTCGGATGGGCTAACGGTGATTCCACAAAACGGGCGCACATAATCTGAACCGACGTCACCACCGAGTTGAGCCAATCCACGTGAGCCGCGTAGCCCGCGTGCGCTTCCCGATCGCCGCCAAATTCCACCCCGCAACTCACCAGTTCCACCGTTTCATGGGTCGCCAAATATGCGACCTGCTGAGCCAACCGTTCAGGTTTCATTTCATCATCGGAATCCATTCGCGCCACCAATTCGCCTCGCGATTCGCTGACTCCTCGATTCAACGCCGCTACCAGCCCCGTGGCGGGGGCCGCTATCAACCGAACCCGCGGATCCATTTTACTCCAACCGTGCACCATACCTACGGTGCCGTCCGTCGATCCATCGTCGACTACGACCAGCTCCCAGTCGATCCAGGTTTGCCCCACCACGGATCGAATCGCCCGATCCACGGTTCCCGCACCATTGCGGACGGGGAGCACGATCGAAACGCGGGGACGGCGCGAACTCACCGCGCCAATTTACGGTATTTGATGCGGTGGGGCCGATCAGCATCCGCACCTTTACGGCGGCGGAAGTCTTCCAAGTAGGCGGTATAATTCCCTTGGAACCACCGCACTTCCGAATCGCCTTCGAACGCCATGATGTGTGTCGCCACGCGATCGAGAAACCAACGGTCATGGGATACGACCACCGCACAACCCGCAAAGGTCTCGAGACCGTCTTCCAGCGCTCGAATCGAATTCACATCGAGATCATTTGTGGGCTCATCCAGCAGAATCAAATTTGCGCCCCGCTTCAGCAGCCGCGCCAGGTGAACCCGATTACGTTCTCCACCCGACATCACCCCGACCTTCTTTTGTTGCTCGGCTCCGGTGAAACCAAACTGCGCACAGTAGGCCCGTGCATTTACGTCCCGGTTTCCTAACCGCAACGTCTCTTCGCCATCACTGATGGCTTCAAAAATCGTTTGCTCATCGGGCAAACTGTCCCGCGATTGATCCACATGAGCGATCTTGACCGTAGGTCCGACCCGCAAGGTGCCATCATCCGGTTTCTCTTCGTCCAGAATCATGCGGAATAGCGTGGTTTTACCCGCCCCGTTGGGCCCGACGACCCCGACGATGCCACCGGGAGGCAGGTTAAATTCGACGTTACCGAAGAGGAGTTTATCGCCAAATGCTTTGCGCAATCCCCGCGCCTCCACCACCAGCTCCCCCAGTCGGGGACCCGGCGGAACCACGATTTCGAATTCGCGCTCCTTCTCTTCCACATCCTCCGCCAGCATGGCTTCGTAAGCATTGATCCGCGCCTGCCCCTTGGCTTGGCGCGCGCGCGCCGACTGGCGAATCCAAGCCAACTCCCGCGCCATCGCCTTCTGCCGACGATCTTCCGTTTTTTGCGCCACCGCCATCTGCCGCTGTTTCTGCTCCAACCAACCCGAGTAGTTTCCCTGCCAAGGAATGCCATGGCCCCGGTCGAGTTCGAGAATCCAGCCCGCCACATTATCCAAAAAGTAACGATCATGGGTCACCGCAATCACGGTCCCGGCATAGCGCGCGAGATGCTGCTCAAGCCAATGCACACTTTCGGCATCGAGATGATTGGTGGGCTCATCCAGCAAAAGCACATCCGGTTTCTGTAACAGCAAACGGGCCAAGGCCACGCGGCGGCGTTCCCCACCCGACAGCGTATCGACCACCGTATCACCCGGCGGGCAACGCAGTGCATCCATCGCCATCTCGATCTGGGGCGCCAAATCCCAGGCATCGAGAGCATCGATCTTTTCTTGCAACTCCCCCTGCCGTTCCATGATGGCATCACGGGCGGCATCATCGGCCGCTTCGTTGATCTCATCCCAAGTCGCATCGTAGGCCTCGGTGAGCTTGGTCAGTTCCGCGACCCCTTCCTCCACACAGGTGCGCACCGTCGCTCCCGCCGTGAGCTGCGGCTCCTGCTCGAGTAGACCCACGGAATAACCTTCCTCAAAGTGCACCTTGCCATCGATCTCTTTATCCTGCCCCGCCAGGATGCGCATGAGCGACGATTTGCCCGCTCCGTTGAGTCCCAACACCCCGATCTTCGCGCCGTGATAAAACGACAAAGAAACATCGCGGAGGATCTCTTTGCGCTCGATTTTCTTCGAGACGCGGATCATCGAAAAAATGACCTTGGGTTCGACGGTTTGAGCCATACGTCATCCGATTCCGCTCAACGCCGGTCGTCAAGCAACCCTAGCTTGAACAACTCATCACTCGAACCCCGAGATTTTTGAGGACCGATATCGGCAATTGGCCAACTGCTGTTGTACTTTATCCAGCTTGGGTCGAATCACCATCTGACAAAATCCGGCCTCCGGATTTCGTTCGAAATACCGCTGATGATAATCTTCCGCCACGTGAAACTCTGGGATGTCCACGATCTCGGTCACAATGCCATCACCCCATTCGGACTTGGCTCGTTCCATACTGGCTTCCGCCTCAGCCCGCTGGCTGTCATCCGATACCATAATGGTGGAGCGATATTGGGTGCCCACGTCGGCGCCTTGGCGATTGAGCGTCGTCGGATCGTGTATCTTCCAAAAAAGATCCAAAAGCGCCGCTAGCGTCACCACCGCCGGATCAAAATCAACGCGAACGACCTCGGCGTGGCCGGTCGTGCCACTACAAACCGCTTCGTAATTGGGCGGACCTTCTCCCCCTGCATACCCGCTCACGACTTCGATTACTCCCGGCACCATGCGGTAAGCCGCCTCGGTGCACCAAAAACACCCACCACCGAGAACGAGAGAAGCAGACGGGCCGGAGGCAGAATCAGATGAATAATCAGACATATGATGAGCTAAGCCCACTTCCCTCAAAATCGCAAAAAAGATCTCAGCCCCGTCCAACTCTGTAAATAATTGCAAATTCTTGTCGAAAACCTTGCGCCTAGCGATCGGGTTTCTTCGAATCACGATTTTCATGTCCTCCTCCGATTCCACGCCACTTTTCCCCTCCCGCGAACATGATACCCGAGCTTTTGGCCGAGATCGACGAAGCAATCGAGGAAAGCTTGGCCGCTGTTCGCTCGCGCTACCCTTGGCTTAAAGCAAACTGAGCGTGACCAAGGTCGGTCCGCTTTCGATCGCGCCCACCACCAATAGTTTCGGATCGATTCCCGCCCGCTCAAGATGTGTCCGCACCGCCTCGATGCGCGCCCGTCCCAAGTCCCGGAGCTGCGTCTCCGTCACGGACTGTTCCGCCAGCAGTCGATTCGAAATTTCTTCAACCGGCAAAATCGGCAACTCCTTACGGAGTCCCTCCGGGGCCGGAAAAGATCCCATCGATGGCCCCGTTGAGATTGCCTTATTTTGAGATTCAGCTTCGGACGATCTTCCTTCCGAAATAAACAGCCGGCGCAGCCAAACCAGCAATGACCGTTTCTCCTGCTCGGCTTGCGTCTGCGGCGGTAGAATCGCATCCGCCACCGTCGGCAGGGCCGGCGGCGGCAATTCACCGTCCGGATCAATCGGCAATTCATTGAAGGTTTGTTGATAAAGCTCCACCAACGCCTGAATCCGCGAAGGGGAGTTCCAATTCCCACCTGCATCAAAACTACCCGCCGCGGCCAGACGGCGTAGTTCCCGATCCAACGCCGCGGGCAATAGCTGGGTCCGGTCTTCCTGCCGGTCGTATCCCGCGCTCAGTTTGAACCGCAACAACGGTCGGTCCGCCAAAAGTTTGGCCAACTGGTCCAGATGCTCAATTGTTTCAGGGGACAGTTCCGCCTCGCCCGCCGCGAACGCGTAAGTCTGTAGGTGAGAAGCCACCGCTTCTCCTCGTCCGCCGGTGGCTAAAAAAGCAAAAGGTGAGCCCTCCACTTTGGTCCACAAATTGGCCAGGGCGCGACTGAAATCCCGACCGTAACTGAAATCCGGATCTTCGAATCGGCCTGAAACCGGCACATCCACCACAACTTTCCCTTTGGCATCACGCAGCAACGACAGAGCAAGTTCTACCGGCACATCGGTCGCATCCGGGCTGGTAACTTTTTTGCCCAAAGCAAGGCGTTCGAGCACCGCGACCGTCTCGCTTGCAATCGTCCCGTCACGCAACTTGGCGTCGATATCGAGAGAAATGCTGCCGCCCGTTAAATCATACCCCAAATACCGCGACGTGTAGCCGTTGAAGGCCGGAGCAGGCAAGTCCCACGCCGAGAGCTTAACCTCGGCAAATATATTTTCGGATAACGGATTAAATCCACCTTCGATCGACACCGGCGACACCCCTTGCAGCACTCCGGTGAGCTCCACCTTGGCCGTGCGTGAATCCCGTGAGGTCCATCCGGTGAAAGCGCCTTCGAGTTCGCTCGCCGACAACTCGACGGGAAGAAACGCGGATTCATCGCGAAACTCAATCGCCCCCCCCGCTACATCAATCGTATCAATATCCCAACTACGAGAGACCGCTCCCGGGAATTCCACCGCGGCAGGTGCTGCATTCCCCCACCCGCTCCATTCCCCGGATTCAAGGATCTCCCACCGCACCCGCGGATCGGTCAACGCAAGGGTTTCAATACGAACCGCGGACGGTTTTTGGGATACCGCAAACTGAGTAAATTCAGCCAATCTCGCTCCGAACCGATCCTGCCCCTCGGCATCCGCCACCGCTAGATCGGCGATCCGCCCCGAGCCGGAAATTTCATACGCCCCCGGCGACCCACGAAGCTCACCCCGCGCCGACAACAATCCGCGATCCAACCGCAACCCAAAGTTCTCCCCCAGGAAGGAGGCGATATCGCCCCATGCGACATCTCTCAATTCGTATTCGAGATTCGAGCGGAAAGGCCGCAGCGCCAATTCACCTCGTAATGACAACGAGCCACCCGCACTCCACGCGCCATCCA
The DNA here is from genome assembly GCA_965659875.1 of uncultured Opitutaceae bacterium. Taxonomy (GTDB): domain Bacteria; phylum Verrucomicrobiota; class Verrucomicrobiia; order Opitutales; family Opitutaceae; genus Actomonas. Next base: position 753 of record CBFHXU010000119.1, on the reverse strand, counting down.
AGACAAAATCCGCTTGCTGGGCGAGTCGCATCAAATCCCATCGCTCCATCGTCGCCCGAGAAATCTTCGCATTGATCTCGACCGGAGTGGCCGCAACGAGATCGTCAATCTGCACGTCGATCTCACTCAACTCCAACTCATCGACCCGGGCTGCCTTCAATTTCAGTCCGGCCGCGGCGGTTTCGCGAGCAACCCCATCGCCGAGGGTGATACCCATCCAACTCCAACCCTCTCGATCACGCGACAGAGATACTCCGCCTCCACCCACGAAAACGCGATCAATACTCAAACTGCGTTGCGTCGAATCGAACTCCAATCCTTGCACCGTTAATTCACGGAACGATTGCCCTTCGGCTGACCCCGATCCGGACGACGCGGTCAGTCCCGCCACGGCAAGCTCCCCTTCGCTGAGCTGATAACTCAATGCCCCATCGACCCATCTGATGGCATAGGAACTCGAAGCATCAATTATCCCCGATGTGAATTCCAACGGTGACACCCCTTCTAGGTAAGGTTCGTATTTCGATAACCGCAGTCCCCGCATTTCCCAACGGCCTTGAGAGCGAAACGGCGAAACCGAAAGCGTTCCATCCCAAACCAGTGATTCTCCGGATTCAGTAACCGCCTCGAATTCGTAGGGCGAATCTGGATCGGATTTGGTATGTAAATCTGAGATAGAAAACGTGACCGGTCCGAGCGTGGTTTCAAAGGGTTGTTCACGACTGTTGTCGATCCACCCGAGCCGGGCATCCG
>CBFHXU010000118.1:0-9787 GCA_965659875.1 uncultured Opitutaceae bacterium | reverse complement strand
CGAGGTGCACCGTTTAATCACGGTCGTCGATTTAAGCGATATCGCTCGCGCCAATCGTCGTTTAGAGAAGATCAATCAGATAGAAATACACGCGGCGTTGTCCACATCGGTCAGCAAAGACCTGAACAATCTGCTTTCGATCATCCTAGGCTACACCGCGTTGTTGCGGGATGGTTCGAGTGATCAACGCCGTCAGCAAGTCGTTGCCGAAGGCGTGGATGGCGCGGTGCAGCGCGCCACCTCATTGGTCAAACAGTCACTCTACATGATGCGGCGCCCCGAGCCGGTGCGGCAAAAGACAGACCTCGGCAAATTTCTGGAGAACAAGTTGCAAGTTGTGCGCGCGGAAATTGGCGACCGTCCGGTGGAATTGGAGCTTTCGATGGTGTCCGAACTAAAAGAGGTGCCATTGGATTCGATGCAATTGGGTGAAGCGGTCGGTGAAATGGTCCGACGATTACATCAATTTGAGCCTGATACCGCGCGCGGACTGCGGACCCGGACCCGATGGGAAGCCGGCAGTTTGGTGCGACAGAAATTCTCCAAGGCGGACGCCCGCACTTATGCCATCGTCGAGTTGATCAACCCGGGTCGTCCTCGCGTCAGCAGTCGCCCTCCCATGCCCTTGGAGGAATTATCGGAAGAAAGCACCAAACATGATCTGGGATTAACGATGATCGAGCGGATTATCGAAACTCACCAAGGGTTTATCAAATATACTTCCGAAGCGGGCGGGGCAGCGATGTATACCGTTTGGTTGCCCATGGATGCGGAGGTTGAAATGGAGACAAGCGACCCCCTCCCATCCGATGCCAAAGCCGCGACCACGCTTGAGCATCGGGACCAAGGCACCTTGCTGATGGTGGATGACGAGGAGGGGCTGCTCGAGACCATGGCGTCATCATTGCGCGATCGCGGTTATGAGGTCATCACCGCGACGGATGGGGAAAGCGCGTTGCTCGAGTATCGAGAGCATGCCCGGGATCTGGATCTGGTGATTACCGATTTGGTGCTCCCGGGCTTGAGCGGGTGGGAGGTGTTTACTGCGATAAGGAGAGCGGCCCCGGATTTGCCGGTGCTGATCATGAGTGGCCACCTCGAGCCAAAACTTGAGGCCGCTGTAAATCGCTCGGGGGCCGCGGGGTTTTTGCAAAAACCATTTGGATTGAACCTGCTGTTGAATCGGGTTCGCGAGTTGCTGGGAAAGCGCGCTCCCAGCGATTCAGGCGCTCGCATTTGAACGAGATCAGCCGTCGAAACGGTAGGTGGTATTGAATATCAGTTCGATATTCGTGGATACCCAGACCCGCACCTTGATTTTGCCCGACCGTTCGTCCGCGGGATCGGCATGACCCTCGATCTTGCGTGGTTCCTCCGAAGTATCGAATCCCTCGCCCGTAAAATGAACCCGTTCGCCGGCGGCGAGCTGGCGCAGGTTATCGTCGGTGATCGTGATGGAGATGCGTCCGGCCTCGCTCATGAAAAACAGCGGGAATACCTTGGCCACGTAGGTGGACGAATACACGTCGCCTTCGCGGGTGAAGGACTCCGTGGACAGTTTGACGTTGCCGATATAGATGGAGGTCTTGGCGGTGGCCACGGTCGCGCGTTGGTAGAATGCAGGTAGGGGAATATTCTCGGCCTCGGGGACGGACTGCTCTTGCGCCCAAAGCCCACCGATCGCGGAAACCGCCAAAACTCCACCTATCCACAGACGACGAACGAGCAACATGGGGTCGACTGTGGGTCTGGGCGGAGGCGCGGCAACTGAATCCTTTCTTTTGCCCGGGGGGCGTCCGTTATCTTTCGCATTGCGCGGTATCATGCCGCCGCGTCTCCTTTGATCACCATGGCCAAGAAAAAACAAGCAACCTGGGGCGGCCGGTTCACGGCGGGCCCCGCGGATTTGATGCTCACGTTCAGTGAATCTGTTTCGTTCGACGCACGTCTGGCTCCGTTCGACATCGCGGGGAGCAAGGCTCACGCGGCCATGTTGGCTCACGTGGGATTGATCACGGCCAAGGAGCGCAACGCGATTCATCGCGGCCTCAGGGAGATCGAGGCGGAAATCGGGGCGGGTAAATTCAAATGGCGGCGCGAGCTCGAAGACGTGCACATGAATATTGAACAGGCGCTGACCCAGCGCGTGCCGGCGGCGGCGAAGCTGCACACGGCGCGGAGTCGCAATGATCAGGTGGCGACGGATATGCGCCTGTTCTTCAAGTGGGCCTGTGGCGAGGTGGATCAACGCTTGGCCGGGGCTCAGCGGGCCCTGCTGGCTTTGGCGGAACAGGCCGGCGGTCTCCTCATTCCCGGCTACACCCATTTGCAACGCGCCCAACCGGTGCAAGTCGCCCATCATCTGGCGGCCTATATTGAGATGCTGGAACGCGACCGCGGACGTTTCGCGGCGGTGGCGGCGAATGCCAACTGGTGTCCGCTCGGCGCGGGAGCGCTGGCGGGAACCACCTTGCCCATTGATCGTGAGTTCACCGCCAAAGAGCTCGGATTTGTGAACGCCCAGGGGCGTCCTCAGGTCACGCAGAATTCGATGGATTCGGTTGCCGATCGCGACGTGTTCATCGAGTTCGCGACGGCAGCGGCTTTGGTGGGAACGCACCTGTCGCGGCTGGCCGAGGATCTTATTTTGTGGATGAGCAGCGAATTTGGATTCCTTACCCTACCGGATGCGTTCTGCACGGGTTCTTCGCTCATGCCGCAGAAGAAAAACCCCGATGCCTGCGAGATCCTGCGCGGCAAATCGGCGCGTTTACAGGGTAACCTTACCACGCTACTCACCCTCACCAAGGGGCTTCCACTGACCTACAATCGCGATCTGCAGGACGATAAACCTCCAATCTTCGATAGCTTTGATCAAACGATCATGGCGCTGGAAGTCACGGCGGGCACCTTGACCGGTGCGACCTTTGACGCCGCGGCGTGTGCAGCCGCGGTGTCGGATCCGGCGCTGCTCGCGACGGATTTGGCCGACTACCTAGTGGAAGCAGGCGTGCCGTTTCGGGATGCCCACCACGTGGTGGGGGCGGTGGTTAAATTGGCGGAAGACCAGCAGACGCCGCTGGACCAACTGGCGACCGCGGACGTGCAAAAAATTCACCCCGCCCTGAAGGCAGATTGGATCAAAGTATTTGATCTGAAACGTGCCGGCGCCCGTCGCACGGGCACGGGCATGCCCGGTCCGAAACAGGTCAAAAAGCAACTGAACCGCTGGAGAAAACGGCTCACCTGAGTCCCGCCAGAACACCGCTTCATGTTTAGCCGGCTCATTCCGACGGAAAAAACGGATCCCGAGTTGGCTCCGTTCCGACCGGGTATCGTTTTCGGGTTTTTCAACGCGCCCGCTTGGCAGATTGGGATCGGCACGCCGATGGTGCTGTTCTGCGAACAGCTGGGGGCCTCTCCGTTTCAAGTGGGGTTGGCCTACTCGTTCGTTTTTCTCCTGACGCCGATCCAGATTCTGGCCACGGCCCTGTTGCCCCGTTATGGATTCAAGAAGGTGATGTTGGGTGGATGGGGGGTCCGGTCCATATTCCTGCTGATCCCCGTCTGGTTGGCGATCGTGGTGCCGCGTTCGGGCGTCGCGCCGTGGATGGCTTCCGCCATGGTGGGGAGTGTTTTTGGGTTCTGTGTCTTTCGCACCGTGGGAGCGGCGGCGATCATGCCGTTTCTCTATTCGATCCTCCCGCCCAAGGCCCGGGGGCGTTACTTTGGGAGCGACCAGTTTGCCAGCGGCGTGGCCGGAGTCGGGACGCTATTGATTTGCGCCGGGCTTTTCGCGGTGTTGCCGATCTATACGGCGTTGCTCGTCCAATACGGCATCGCGCTGTTCAGCTCCTACATGAGCTTCATGGCGCTGCGCAGACTGCCGGATGCGCCCAACCCGCCGCCGGTCCGGCTGCTGCAACTGATCAAGGACACTCCGCGCCACATGTTCTCTCCGTCGCCGTTCCGGCACTATCTTTGGTTGGCGGTGGTCTATGCGGTATTGTCGACGCCCATACCTCCGTTTTTGGCCTATTATCTGAAGGCCGGTCCCCAATTGACGGCCGGGCAAATCATGGGGTTTGAGGTGCTTCGGTTTGGCGGGGTCATTGTGGCCGCGGCGTTTATCCGGCGTCGGATTGACGAGCGTGGTGCCCGGCCATTTTTCCTCCTGACCATGGTGCTCTATACGGCGGTCGGCGTGTTCTGGTGGAGCTATTTACAAGGACTGCTGGGGGGACTGGTGGTGATCTATGCGGCTTACTTTGTCTTGGGGCTGGCGGCGGCCTGTTGGACCATCGCGAACCTCAACTATGTGGCCAAGGTGGTGGAGGAAGAAAATCGGGCCCTGATGGTGGCGGTATTTGGCGCGGTCACGGCCTGTTCGGGCGGGCTTTCTCCCATTTTGTGGGGCCTCGTTTTGAAATCGGAAGCGGAAGGCGGTTCGACGATCGATGTGAGCATTTTTCAAATCTTTTTCCTCTTTGTGATCGCGGGAGTGGTGGTGCTCTCGTCGCTGTTGGCGCGACTTGCAGAGGATAAGGATTCCGGGGTGGACTCCCTGGTCATTGGCAACGCTATCTTTCGTCCGTTCCGGGCGGCGACCTATCTGGTCAGCTTGATTGATCTCAGGGATCTTTCGCCTGCGGCCAAATCAGATGAAACATCTCCCGAGGATGGGTGACAAAGATTACATCGTGATGTTGCGAATCCCGTTCTGTTTGGGGGTTCTCATGAGCGTTTTGCTCATGGGCTGTATCCATTCGCCCCGAGCCGAGTTTGTGGACGTGGCGTCACCCTTGCACAGCGCGCAAATTGCCGTCGTGGCGGCGGACGAAGAAACGGTGCGATTGCGCATTTCAGGACCCAACGAACAGGTGTTCCTGGCGATGGTGGAACCGCAGGTCATCGGCGACGGGTTATACCTTTTCCCGCACTACATCTCCAAGCCGACCGTCAGTGAGCACGTGGATGTGCCGGTGGTGGAGCTGGATTTGCCCGCCAAGTGGCGCGACCGCATATATTGGGTGGAGGGCGAAACCGTGCCGCAGTGGTATAAGGTGTTTACGCCGCGGGTGCAGACGATCGAGCGTCGTCGGTTGGAGTTGCCGGGCGGGGCGCTGACAACCTTGGGCGGATGAATCCCTTAAGCGTTGCATGACGGCCGAACCGGGCTTGAGGCTCGTGGTTTCCGTCGTATGCCCCAAATCCGAGTCCTACCTGATCATGTCGCCAATCAAATCGCCGCGGGCGAGGTGATTGAACGTCCGGCGGCAGTGGTCAAGGAGTTGGTCGAAAACGCCCTTGATGCCGGGGCGACCCGGGTGGAAGTGGAGTTTCGTCACGGCGGGCGTTCGCTCATGCGGATCGAAGATAACGGCCACGGCATGACCCGGGACAACGCGCTGCTTTCGTTGGAGCGACATGCGACCAGTAAGATCAACGCGGCGGTGGATTTGGATAAGCTGGGCAGTTTCGGGTTTCGGGGTGAGGCGGTGCCGTCGATCGCCAGTGTATCTAAATTTACCCTACAGACCCGGGCGCAGGCCGATGAGCTCGGCACTGAGATATTGGTCAATGGAGGCAAGATCGTCCACGTGCGTGAATGCGGGCGCCCCGTCGGGACCCGGATCGAAGTGGAGCACCTGTTCAACTCCGTGCCCGCCCGGCGGAAATTTCTGAAACGGGACCGCACGGAAGCGGCGCATATCGTGGCGGGGGTGCGGCTGTATGCGTTGGCCAGTCCCGGGGTGGCGTTCACCCTGATCGAGGATGGTCGGAAGATCTTCCAGTCCCCCGAATGTCCCGCTTTGGCCGATCGGGTCGCGGAGATTTTCGGTCGCCAACTCGCGGAGCAGCTCGTGCCGTTAAAAGCCGACGAGGGGAATTTCCATTTGGAGGGTTTGATTGGACGACCCGGAGTGGGGCGGTCGACGCGGCACGAGATGATCGTTTTTGTAAACGGGCGGCCGGTCGATAATCGGACCCTGAATTACGCGTTGATTGAGAGCTACCACGAGTCGTTGCCCAAGGGACGCTACCCGCCGGCGTTTGTATTTTTCACCCTGCCGCCGCACGAGGTGGATGTGAACGTGCATCCGGCGAAACGGGAGGCGCGGTTTCGCAGTGAAGCCGCCGTAAGAGGATTTGTGATACGGGCGGTGTTGGAACGACTGCGGGAGTTGGGCGGAGGAATGGCCGCGAGCTCGCCTGCGGGCGAGGAATCAACCCCCGCTCCGGATTTTGAACCTTTGCCGAAATCGGAACTCAGACCTGAGGCACCGACCGGGGAGCAGACCGCAGGGCCCAAGCCGGCGGAGTCTATTGCTCATAATTTGGCGGTGCCGAGATTGGGGGAGTTGCGTCAGACTCCCACCCGCGGGCCGGCCGTGGAATCGGTTCAGCCGACGACTTCCAAGAGCGAGCTGAAGGGGTCGCGTAGTTGGCGATTCATTGGCATGGCCCACGGGAGTTACGGGCTTTTTGAAACCAGTGCGGGCGTGATGTGGGTGAATCGTCGGGCCGCGCATGAGCGGGTCTGGTTCGAGCGACTGCAGTCGGAATTCAAAGCCGGCGAGGTCGCGGGGCAGCAGTTGCTTTTACCGGTGCCGCTGGAGCTCGATCCCGTCGCTTCGGCTTTGCTGGTGGATCGACTCGAGTTTTTGACCGCCCACGGGTTTGGTCTGGCCGAGTTTGGTCGCAATTTTTTCCGGATCGAAGCGATTCCGGTGTGGATGGAACCGGCCGATGCGGAGCCGTTTGTGCGGGATCTGCTGGGAGCGTTACGGGACGGTGGTTTCCCGGCGGATAACGTGGAATTGGCCCGCGAATCGTTGGTGCGATTGGCCTGTGCCAAGGCGGTGCGACTGCCTGAATCGACCGGTGAAACGCATTGGCGGGCACTGTTGGATCAGCTTTTTGCCTGTCGAGCTCCCCATAGCAGCCCGGCGGGACGCCCCACGTATTTTGAAATGTCGCATGGAGAGGTAGCGCGACGGTTTCAGAAATAGTTGATGGCAACTAGTAAGTGAATTTCAGCGCTGGCTTTTGGGCCGGAATTTCCGGGAAATACAATTTGATCGTGACCGGTGGGGGTGAGTTGGCACTGTAATCGCTGCGCTCGAGATAAGCGTCCGAATTTATATCAATCCACATGCCAACTAAGAAAGCCAAGACCACCAAAGCCTCCCAGGCTTGGTCTTCCGCCACTCCTAATCGCCGCGCGACCGACAATCCGGTCGAGGCCCTCAAGCAATCCATCCTGCAGCACCTGACCTACACGCAGGCACGCAATGCCGATGCGGCTAATTCACGTGACTGGTTTTGGGCTACGTCCATGGCCGTGCGTGACCGCGTGCTGGACCGTCTGATCAAGACGCAGTCGGTGCATAACGGCAAAAACGTCCGGCGGGCGTATTACCTGTCGCTCGAATATTTGATGGGACGACTGCTTGTCAGCACGCTGCAAAATGCCGGAGAATACGATCACGCCCGCGAGGCCTTGAGTGAACTCGGCGTGGATTGGGAAAACCTCCGTCGATCCGAAGAGGACATGGGACTCGGCAACGGCGGTCTGGGTCGTCTGGCGGCGTGCTTCCTTGATTCGATGGCGACCCTCGATCTGCCGGCGGTGGGATACGGTATCAATTACGAGTTTGGGCTTTTCCGTCAGGCGTTTGAAGACGGCCACCAAGTCGAACATCCGGATAGTTGGATGGTGAATGGCACGCCTTGGGAAATTGTTCACCCTGACTACAGCCAGGAAGTGAAAATCTACGGCGAGGTGGAGAGCCAATTTGATGATCACGGCAACTGCCGGCCCGCCTGGGTGAATACTCAGAATCTGATTGGCGTGCCTTACGATATTCCGATCCCGGGATATGGTACCGAGACGGTGAATCTACTCCGCCTGTGGACGTCCCACGCCAAGGAGCAACTCGACCTCAAGGCCTTCAACGAAGGGGGCTACGTCGAAGCGGTGCGGCAGAAAGCCCACAGCGAAACGATTTCCAAGGTGCTTTACCCGAATGACCAGACCGAGAACGGCAAAGAGCTGCGTCTCGTGCAGCAGTATTTCTTCGTCGCGTGTTCGCTGAAGGACATGATCCGCCGGCACCAACGGGTCGAGGGTAACGGTTGGCACAATTTCTCGGATAAAGTCACCGTTCAACTCAACGATACCCACCCCGCGATCGCCGTCGCCGAACTCATGCGGATTCTCGTTGATGAGGAAAGTATCGGTTGGAACGAAGCGTGGTCGATCGTCACTTCCACTTTCGCTTACACCAATCACACGTTGCTGCCCGAAGCTTTGGAGAAATGGGGCGTGAGTCTCTTCGGTCGGGTGCTGCCGCGGCACATCCAAATCGTGTATGAGATCAATCGTCGTCATCTCGAAGACGTCGCCGCCAAGTGGCCCGGCGATACCGAAAAACTACGTGAGTGCTCCATCGTCGACGAGAGTGGCGGCAAGCAGTTGCGCATGGCTCACCTCTCGGTGGTCGGCTCCCACGCGGTCAATGGCGTCGCCGCGCTGCACACGGAACTGCTGAAGGCCAATCTCTTCCCGCAATTCGACGAGTTGTTTCCCGGCAAGTTCCGCAACAAGACGAACGGCATCACGCCACGTCGTTGGTTGCTCGATTGTAATCCCAGCCTGTCGGCGCTCATCACCAAGACGCTTGGTGATGACAAATGGGTGCGCGACCTGGATCAGCTGCAACAGCTCGGCGAACACGCGGACAAAGCGGCCTTTCAGAAAAAGTTTATGGCGATCAAGCGAGAGAACAAAGTAGATCTCGCTGAGCTAATCAAAGAACTCTGCGACGTCGACGTGTCGCCGGATGCCTTGTTCGACGTGCAGATCAAGCGTCTGCACGAATACAAGCGCCAACACCTGAATCTGCTGCACATTCTGGCGCTTTACCGCCGTCTGGTGCAAAATCCGGACCTCGATGTGGTGCCGCGCGTGTTCGTCTTCGCGGCGAAAGCCGCGCCGGGTTACGAACTCGCCAAGAATATCATCCGCGCGATCAACGTCATTGGCGCCCACATCAATAACGACGCTCGCATCCAGGATAAGCTGAAGGTCGTCTTCATCCCGAACTACCGCGTTTCGATGGCGGAGCGGATTATCCCGGCGTCCGATCTTTCCGAGCAAATCTCGACGGCGGGTAAAGAAGCGTCCGGCACGGGCAACATGAAGCTCGCCCTGAATGGCTCGCTGACCATCGGCACACTCGACGGCGCGAACGTGGAAATCCGCGAAGAAGTCGGTGACGAGAATATCTTCATCTTCGGCAAAACCGTTGAAGAGGTCGAAGCGTTGAACGAAAGAGGTTACCAACCCTTCGATTATTACTACGCCGACGAAGAGCTGAAAGCGGTCATCGACTGGTTGGGTTCGGATTATTTCACGCCGGGTGAACATCACGCCTTCCAACAACTGCACCACAGTCTGCTGAGTGGCGGTGATCCCTACAAGGTCTTGGCTGATTTTCGGTCTTACAGCGATGCGCAATTGGAAGTGGATAAAGCCTACCGCGATACGAAGCGCTGGGCGAAGATGGCCATCCTCAACACCGCTCGGGTGGGTAAGTTTTCGAGTGACCGCACGATCAGCGAATACGCGGAAGACATTTGGAAGCTTTCCCCGGTCGCGATCGAATAAGCGGAGGGGGAGAACACGAGCGTCTTCCCTCCCGGAATGCTGCCTCTCAGCGAGGAGGGACCGGCTCCGTCCGGTCCGCGGTTTGCTGGAGATCGAGGGAGAGAAAGGCAAAGC
>CBFHXU010000117.1:0-9817 GCA_965659875.1 uncultured Opitutaceae bacterium | reverse complement strand
CGGCCGCAGATCGCAATCACCTGTAACTTTGCAGCGTGCCGCAATAGGGACGGCAGGAGCAGCAGATGGTTGTTGGCCCCGTTCCCTCCCGTCGCGAGAAATACCGTGAAACGATCCTCTTCCAATCCCAGCTCATTTTTCCGATATAACGCCAGCTCCCTATCACTGAGTTTCTCCAGCATCGCCTGGGGCCTCATCAGGTGCCCGCGCACCCGTGTTTTCTCTACCGGCATTCCCTGCCTCAAGGCAAAATCGCGGGCGGTCTCGGTTCGTGAAATAAACATGTCCACCGACGGCTCAATCCAGTTGCGACTGTAGCCCCAGCCGCCCGAAAATTCGCCGCAATACGTCACGCAACGGACGTTCTCTGCTCCGAGAATGTCCCGGGCAAACTGGAAGTAACCACGGTTGAGACAGTCATGCACACTCAGGATTAAATGGGGCTTATACTCCTCCAGGACCCCGCGATAATAAGACCGCCCCAACCGAACACTGGACCGATTTAGAAAACTCAGGAGTTCGATGGCCGCATAAAAAATATTATGCAAAAACGGGAGCTGTAGTTGAATCCAATTGTAGAGACTCACTCCCGAACGATTGATCACCGAGGATTTTTCCAACATTTGCTCGATCCGCACGTCAACGCCATGGCGATAGAGCGCGAAGCACCACTGCGCGAAGGCTTGAGCCCGGGCATCGTGCCCCCCTCCGGTGCTCGAAGTTAAAACAAGAATTCGGATTTTTTTATCCACCAATCAACGGATTCCAAAGTAACGCCACCGCACAGTGCGAGCTATTCCTTGCGGGACCAGACGATGCAGAATCGGGGCCAGGCGGGCTTGAAACCAACCTCCCGTCCGAACGATTCCCTGCCGTCCGTGCGCCACGGCTGTCCAAAGATCCTGAGCCGCAACTTCAGGCGACGGTGCCTCGGCCAAGTTTTTCTGCACTACTTCCCAGGCCTGCTTTAGGTCGTCATCGCCACCGTGCGCGGAGGTCACCGGATCCATATCCGGCGACATCGCGGCATTAAACTGAGTCCGGAAATCACCGGGCCGGAAATCAATCACCCGGATTTTAGTCGCCTTCAATTCCAACACCAGACTCTCGCTCAAGGCACTCAACCCAGCTTTTGCCACATTGTATCCGCTCATGTAGGGCATAGGAAATTCAACCGCCAAGGATGACACATTAACCAAGGTGGCTGCCTGCCTTCGGACCCGCAGCGCGCTCACTTGGTCCCGAATCAGCACCATCAAATTGGTCAACATCGATGTGACTTGATCACTCCACACTTCAGCCGAGATTTCGCTCAATTCGCCATAAATACCAAACCCCGCGTTGTTCACCACGACACTAAACCCGCCGGCATCACGTTCCGCCGTGGAAAAAGCCTCGAGCATCCCGGCACGATCCCGCAGATCCATCTCCACCGGATGAAAATTAGAATTATCCGCCAACTCCACCAATCGTTCACGTTGTCGGGCAGTTCCCCAGACCGAGTATCCATTCTTCAACCAGAGTTCGGCAATCGATCGCCCCAAACCACTCGAAGCTCCCGAGACAAAAACGGCGCCCTGCCTCATTGGGGATGCATTCATATTAACTGGCCGTGGGCACCGCTCGCAGCACCAGGGCAACATTGGCCCCGCCGAATCCACTGCTATTATTAATCACCACTTGAGGTCGTTCTTCAATGGTCTCTTGAATTATATTCAAGTCGGCAACATCCGGCTCGAGGTGCTTGATATGGGCTGAACCCGGCATAAATCCGTGACGCATGGCTAGGGCGCAAAATCCGGTTTCCATGGCCCCGGCCAAGGATAGTCCATGTCCGGTCAAAGCTTTGGTGGAACTGATGGCGGGTCGAGCACCCTGCTCAGAGAAGATTCGCCGGATCGCCTTCCCCTCCGATACATCGCCAATCGGAGTCGAGGTCGCATGTGCGTTGATATAATCCACCGCCGGTGGCTCCACCTTGGCGGATTTGAGGGCGTTCTTCAGCGCATTGGCCAGTCCCGTGCCTTCGGGATGTGAGATCGCCACGTTATGACCGTCGGAAGCTTGTCCCCATCCCGCAACTTCACAATACGGCGCGACTCCCCGGCGATTCACTTCCTCTTCGCTTTCCAAAATCAACACCGTTGCTCCGCCCGTGCCCACAAACCCATCGCGACCGCGATCGAATGGTCGGGACGCCGTATCCGGCGAGGTGCTGAGCGACAGTGCCCGCATCCCCGCGAAGGGCAGAATTGTTTCAACGTTTCCGTCCTCCGCACCAACCACGATCATGCGATCCTGTCGGCCCAGCGCGATTTCATCATAAGCATAACCGAGAGCGTGTGACGATGAAGCACAGGCCGATGCGAATCCGGTGGATGCGCCTTTGATACTGAAGTGTGCGACCAGATTGAATTGAACCGTTCCCGAAATACTCGCCGGTATGCCCATCGGCGAACAGCGCATGACCCCTTTTGACCTCATCCGATCAAGGTAGTAGGCCAAAAAATCCGGCGATCCGGCGGACGCGCCAAAAAGCCCGGTGTTTTCATTCGAAACCTCGTCCGGTTGTAAACCGGCATCCTCGATCGCCTGCAACATCGCGCAATAGCTATAAAGCACGTGAGGTGACATACTCCGTAGGAATCCGCGTTTCACCCGATATCGTTCCGGGAATTCCCAATCCTCCGGATCGTATGATGACGTATCGAACCCTTTTACGGGTGCCGCAACCTTGACCGGGATATCCCGATGCTCAAAAGGCGGATAAGTTTCGATACCGTGCTCCATTCGACGCAAGCGCTGCACCACCGTACCCGCATCATTTCCGATGCTTGTTATGAACCCGAGACCTGTGACAAATACTTTCGCCATCGTTATCGCTTGGGAAGGTTCGACTAAATCCGCGACAACTCGATCAGAATCTTCGGCTTGCCCTTAAAAAGAGTTCACTTCGCCACTACGGCGTTTGGAATTCGTTATACGGACAAGATCGACGGACTTAAGCAGTGACCGCCGCGGCTATCGGAGGTTGTGCGTCGTTATCATCGGATCGAGTGACATCCAAATCGCCGGGCTTGGCTACCGTGTAGGCAAACGTGAGTGTAATCTCTTCTGCCATGGCGGCCTTTTCCTGTCCCACCCGGATCGAGCCCTCAAATGTAGCGAGAGGCATTTTGGTCCGTTTGGGCTTTATCGAAAGCGACAAAAGATCTCCGGGACGACAAATCCGGTGGCAACGCACGCCTTCACAGGATGTGAAGAAAATCTTGGACTCGTCGACTACCTTGCCGTCTGTCGGCGCGGATCCCTCCAGCAGAAACAAGACAGCCAACTGACCGAGGGCCTCGAGCATCAAAGAAGCCGGCATCACCGGGTTGTTCTTAAAATGCCCTTGGAGGAAGAACTCCTGCCCGGTGATCTTGTATTTTCCTTGAGCACTGTTGCCGGCAATCGTCGCCTCGTTAAGGAACAGGAAAGGCGACTGAATCGGCATGACCGATATGATCTGCTCGATCGGGAGAAACTTAGTTGCCGCGGGAGGCGGTAGACCGCGCACCTTGCAATCGATAAATACCTTGATGTCGCCAACCGTGCGTAAGTTGTGTAAATCTTCGTTATTGATCTGCATTTGCAGGACATCTTCAACGAGAATGACGATCTCCATCATCGTCAGTGAATCGATCCCAAGATCCTCCACTAATCGGAGTTCATCGTCCGCCGCTTTGAGCTTGGAGCGTAAATCCGGCTCCACGAACCGCTCAATTACCCCGATGATCACCGCCGGTAAATGGCTGGCCTCATTGGTTTTACGATAGGCAATCGCTGCTTCGATGGTAGCAGGAGAACAACGCTTCAGGGAATCTCTCAGCGCGGACTCTTCTTCGACTGAAAACGGCTTTGAAACCGCTTCGAGAGCGTCGGAGCTCTCCTGACCATTTAGGTCTGCTTTAGGCATGGTTTCCTACTAAGGATCACGCTCTCTGAATGTAAATGCTATTCTTGGGACCAGTTTTTTGCCGACCATACGTAAAATTGGGTCATTTTAACTCATGGTTTTATTTACCCTTCCGGTAACCTAAACGCTTTCAAATCCTAGCTGAGCATTAGACTTGCGCGAATCGGTCCCTGACCACCGTCTGCTCCTCAGACTCAGAGTCCGAGCCCACCCAGATTCATGGCCTCCTCTCCTCCAGATTCCACGATCTATATCATCACCCATGAATTCTACCCTAGGCGGGGTGGAATTGCGATTTTCACCGAAGAATTGGCCCGCGCGAGTTCGGAACGAGGGCGCGATGTTGAAGTCTGGGCACAAGATGCGGGTGACGCGTCGGAAAAAACATGGCCATTTCGCATCCGCAGGTTGCCCCTCAAAGGGACCCACGACCTGACCTGCCTTTTTCGTCTCGCAGCTCAGTTTATCAAACACCGCCGGACGCTGCGTGAGGCCACCGTATGTCTGGCCGAGCCCGGTCCTATGCTCGCGATGATGATCCTTCAACTGTTCCCTCCGTTTCGTCCCCGCAATCTGTTACTCACCTTCTTCGGATCGGAAATCCTCCGATTTCATCGCAATCGATTCCTGCGTCCTTTGACCAAGCGATTAATACGCAACGCGAACCGAATCGGGGTCATCTCGAAATTTACCGAAAATCTGCTATTCACCCACTTCCCGGCGGCGACGGCAAAAACCGTTCGAACCGCCTGTGCTCTTCGCTCCGATTTTGCCATCGTCGAACCTGCTCGCCCCCCCCGTGAGTCGGGAGCTAAAACGATCGTTTTAACCGTCGCGCGTTTGCATCCTCGCAAAGGTCAAACTCAGGTTATGGAAGCGCTCAAGGCACTCGCGCCTCATCAACGCGAAAAAATTGAATACTGGATGGTAGGTTCAGCTAATCGTCCTCAATTCGAATCAACCCTACGTGAACACGCCGCAACCTGCGATTTTCCGGTGAAATTTTGGGGAGAAGTACCCGACGAACAACTCGACCAAATCTACGATCAAGCCGATATCTTCAGCATGACCAGCATCGCCTGGGGTAAAAGTGTCGAGGGATTTGGACTCGTCTATCTCGAAGCGGGTGCCCGCGGCCTGCCGGTGATCGCCCACGATGTAGGGGGAGTATCTGATGCCGTCGTGGATCAAAAAACAGGATTTCTCATTCCTCCCGATAATCCGACCAAGCTCACTGCCGCTTTCGAAAAACTCATCAATTCGCCGGAGCTTCGCTTGGAGATGGGCCACGCGGGTCGTGCCTGGGCCACCCATTACCGTTGGAGAGATTCGGCCCAAGCACTTTTTGACGATACCACCAAATCCCCAGTTTGAGGCCTGCAGGTCGTTGACGCCGCCCCTGCAAACCCGTGACGCTTCCCCATGATCGAATCCAAATCCACCATCCGGGTGCGCTACGCTGAAACCGATATGATGGGCGTGGTCTATCACGGCAGTTATCTCCCCTGGCTGGAGGTCGCCCGCACCGATATGTTTCGTCACGCGGGACTTTCCTATTTCGAACTGGAGCAAAAAGGCTACCAACTCCCTGTGCTTTCCCTCGATGTGAAATACCATCGCCCGGCCGTCTACGACGACGAAATCGAGATCACCGCAGTGTTGAAGGAACGTCCGCTTCTTCGCATCCATCTCGACTACGAACTTCGTCGGGGCAACGAACTCATCGCCACGGCTTCCACCGAGCACGCATTTATCAATCGAGCGGGGAATCCCTCCCGGCCACCGGCGGAATTCACGGACCTGATGGCCCGGCATTTTTCGTCCTAAACGGATCCATCAAATTCAGCCAAGACCATCGCGTCCGATTCGCCCAATCGAATTGATGCGAGTTGATCATCGACCCCCAATCGACGCAGCGCCCAAACCGCATGTGCCCGCACCATCGCTTCAGTGTGCTCGCTGGCCAAAATCACTAATTCCGGAATCAATTCGCTCTTCTCCTCGTTGGCCGCGACCAAACAGGCATTGCGCAAAAGTCCGCGTAATTTCAGCCGCTTTATGGGCGTCCCTTTAAAGACCGCCGCGAACGACTCGGGCGTAAGTCGCAAAATCTCCTTCAGTCCAAGCGCGGTAATATGTGGGCGCGCCTCGATCAATCCAGACTTTGCTTCCTGCGCAAATCGATTCCACGGACAGACCTCGGCACAAATATCACAACCGTAAATCCGCGACCCGATCGCCGTTCGTAGCTCCCGCGGGATGAGACCCTTATTCTCAATCGTTTGATACGAAATACACTTCCGCGCATCGAGTACACCGGGCGCCGTCAGCGCATCCGTCGGGCACGCATCGAGACACGCCGTGCACGAACCACACAACGATCCCACGGGGGTGTTTTTCACCTTTCGACTCACGGGTCGATCGCTCGGCAATTCCGTGGTTACCAGGATACCGGCGAGAAACAGCCAGTTCCCATACTCCTTGGAAATCAGCATCGCATTTTTACCGGTAAAACCAAGCCCCGCCGCGGTTGCCCAATTCCGCTCCAGCAACGGTCCCGTATCCACGTAGTAGCGATAATCCGTCGGCCTCAGAGCCAGCTCTGCCTCCAGTAATTTTCCCGCCGCCACCAATCCCGGCTTCAGCGTATCATGATAATCGCGGTTTAACGCGTAACGTGCCCAGATCGGTCCGCCGCGGCCCTCGGCTCCGCCCCCGTAGTTCACCCCCAGCATGATCAGCGACTTCGCCCCCGCCAAAACATGGCGGGGATCGGTGCGCCGTTCGGGCGTTTTTTCCAGCCAGTGCATGTCTGCTTGATTTCCGTTTGCCAACCACTCACGAAACGCCTCCCCTCCGGCCGCTTCGCCGTCCACCGCCACAAACCGGACCACATCGAATCCCAATCCGGTCAGACGGGTCCGGAGATGTTCTGGATCAAGCGACATCACGGCCCGATTCCTCAACGCTCCCTCTCGGAGGCTTCGCGGCGATACACCCGCATGACATGCGAAATGATGTCACTGGTGGGTCGGTGATCGGTCAGAATTACCGCTCCCGCCCGACGATAAATCGGCTCCCGCTCCGCATATAAATTCCTTAGCCGATCCATCGGATCATCAACATGCAGCAACGGACGGTTTCTATTCGCGGACGTGCGTTGCAAAATCGTCTCCAGCGACGCGTGCAGACAGACCACCACGCCCTTTTTTTGCAGTTTATCAAGCATCCCAGGCTGCACCACCAATCCGCCGCCACACGCAACGACACAGTTCGTCTCCGCATGCCCCTTGTCGATAAATCTGCGCTCCAACTCCCGGAAATAATCTTCTCCTTGCTCATCAAAAATCTCGGCGACCGTGCGATCTTCCTGACGTTCTATTTCGTGATCACTATCGAGTAATTGATACTTCAATCGATAGGCGACCGCCCGCCCGATCGTGGTCTTCCCGGTGCCCATGAAGCCGACAAGATAAAGATTGGTTTTGAAGTTGGGCGGATTCATGGCTCAGAGCGAAACACGCATCCAAGGGTGCTGCTTACACTTTGCCAAACCTGAAAACTTGATTCAATTTTTCGCGACCCGCTCCACCATGCCTGAAATCCCTCATCACCATCACTTCGCCAGCGACAACACCACCGGGATCTGCCCCGAAGCCTGGGCCGCCTTAAGTGATGCCAATCGAGGCCGGGTTCCCTCTTACGGCGAAGACGACTGGACGCGCGAGGCCTGTGATCACATCCGAACACTGTTTGAAAAACCCGATGCGGAAATCTTCTTCGTCTTCAACGGCACCGCCGCCAACTCCCTCGCTCTCGCCTCACTCTGCCAAAGCTACCACAGCGTGATCTGCCACGACTATGCCCACGTCGAAACCGACGAATGCGGCGCTCCCGAATTCTTCTCCAACGGCACCAAAATCCTCACGAGCACGGGCGATTCCGGCAAACTTACCCCGGCGGGCGTGCTGAGCGTGATCCAAAGGCGCACCGACATTCATTACCCAAAACCTCGCGTGCTCTCACTCACGCAATCGACGGAATGGGGCACCGTTTACTCCACCTGCGAAATCAGGGCACTGGCCGAAACCGCCCGCGCCCACGATCTCGCGGTTCACATGGACGGCGCTCGTTTTGCCAACGCCGCCGCTGCCCTTGAACAGCGCGAAGGGGCCTCGCCCGCCGACTTCACCTGGCGCGCTGGAGTCGATGTGCTCTGCTTCGGCGGCACCAAAAACGGCATGAATACCAGTGAAGCCGTAATCTTCTTTGATCCAACGCTGGCGCGTGAGTTTGACTACCGTTGCAAACAGGCCGGTCAACTCGCTTCGAAAATGCGTTTTCTCAGTAGCCAATGGATCGGCATTTTAAAGGACCGCGCCTGGCTTCGACACGGATCCCATGCCAATAAAATGGCCCGACAACTCGGTGAAACCCTCCAGTGTCGTTTTGGCCTCAAACTCGCAGCGGAACCCGAAGTGAACGCCGTTTTCGTGCATCTGGAACCCGCGGTTTCCGCCGCGATGCACAAGCGTGGTTGGCACTTCTATAACTTTATTGGCGCAACCGGAAATCGCCTGATGTGCTCATGGGACACTCAGCAGGAAGATCTCGATCGCTTCGTGGCCGATCTCGCCGAGGTATTGCCGGCCAAACCTTAAACGTCACCTCACTCTGGTGCGCCCACTTCCGCCGCCGGCCGGGGCTTGACCACTTCGAGTAACTCCACCTCAAAAATCAGCGTCGCCCCCGGAAGGATCTGACCACTCCCGGCGTCACCGTAACCCAGTTTTGCCGGGATATAGAGTTTCATCGAACCGCCTTCACCGATGAGCGGCACGCCTTGGGTCCATCCTTCGATGACCTCATCAAGTCGCGAAGTGAAGGGCCCTCCCCCATCTGAAGTATCGAACACTTTTCCATCGATCAGCTTTCCCGTGTAATGCACCCGGACCGTATCGGTCGCCGTGGGCTTAACATCATTGCCCGGCGCCAAAATCTTATAGGCCAGACCGCTCGGGAGAGATTCCACGCCTTCCTGCTGCAAAACCTCGGCCAGATACGCCTCCGCTTTGGCCTCCTCCTCAGCTTTTAAACGGGCCATGTGCGCATCAAATTTCGTTTGTACGAATTGTGAAATCAATGGCCCTACCGCCTGCAGATCCACGTCGAGGTCGCGATTTGACCGCGCGGCATCGATGCCCCGGCTGAACGCCGCCAGTTCTTCCTCGGTCAATCCCAAGCGACTGATCCCCGCCCGCATGCCGGCCATCCAACCGTAAATTTCCAACATCTCGGCATCAGATAGCTGAGCTTGTCCCTGCGGAGAGACCACTCCGCCTTCGTCAGCGTACATCGCGCCAGGACCGGCGAGCAGCGAAACTACAACTAGAGCAAAGGGGACAATTTTAGAGATCTTCATGATGGCGGTAATTAAATTAGGCATGAGTTTTGAAAGCAAAGAGCCCATTCAAGGCAAGTCCTGCTACCTACACTGATCGCTTATAAGAACGGTCATTCTCAGCTTGGTTCCTTCTGCATGCAATCGGATCAATTCTGGACCAGCCAGGACGGCCAAGTCCTCACTGTTCAATCGCCTAAAAAAGACGAACCCCTGCGACTCACTCTCGCGTTCTGGCCCCGCGACACCGGCGAATGGGAATTTTGGCAGGAACACTTCACCGAGTTTAAATTCACGGAGCGCAGCACGCTCGCGCGGATCGGCATTGAGATGCTCACTGCGATTACCCCTGTTTTGTGGACAGCACGAACAGTGATTTATTTGGTGGTTAGTTGATGTTCGAAGTCAACCGGCGAGATCCCTCCGATGGAGGTATGACGGCGACGTAGATTGTAAAA
>CBFHXU010000116.1:0-9840 GCA_965659875.1 uncultured Opitutaceae bacterium | reverse complement strand
AATTCATCAATCATGGCCCCCAGCAGGTTGCGACCGCGCGGGTGATTAATTCGGATTTTCCGGGATACGAAGGATTGGGCCCGGAACTCACGGTCAAGGAAGAGTGGTATTCGTTAAAGGAGTTTGCCCCCAATAATCACGTATTGCTGGTGATGGAGACCGCTGGGATGGAAGGGAAGGAATACGATCGACCGAACTACCCCCTGGCGTGGGCTCGAGCCTACGGAAAGGGCCGAGTGTGGTTCAATGCGATGGGACACCGCGAAGACGTGTGGACGGCGGAGTATTTTCAGCAGATGTTGGTCGGTGGTTTGAAATGGGCCGGCGGAGAGAAAGAGCTCATGTTATCGGAAAATATTTTGGAGGTAACACCGCTCGCGGATGTTTTGCCACCGCGTTGAAGGGCTGAAGTGACTCTCTTTGCGAAAACGTCGCCCGGGCGACGCTGAAGTGTAACCGAGGGGGCGTTACTATGCATGTCGTGGCGAAAGTCCACGTAGGTGAAAATCGCAATCGTCTCCGAAACGTTCCCGCCCGAGGTCAATGGAGTTGCCATGACCTTGGGAATCATTGCCCGCGGGTTGGGCATCCGGGGGCACGAAATTACGGTTTATCGACCGCATCGAGATGATCTGCCTACGCCGGAGGTCGAGCGGGCGTATCAGCAGGTCACCATGCCGGGATTTCGAATTCCGGGATATCAATTATTGAGGTTCGGGTGGCCCGCTCGCCGCTCGTTCTGTAAATTCTGGCACTCTGACCGGCCGGATCTGGTGCATGTGGTAACGGAGGGGCCGTTGGGAGCTTCGGCCGTGAGTGCGGCCCGGGCCCTGGGGATCGCCGTGACCTCGAGTTTCCACACCAACTTCCATGCTTATACCAAGAACTATGGATTTTCGCTCCTGAATCGAGTCGTATTGAATTGGCTTCGTTGGGTGCACAATCGCACGCAACGGACGTTCGCACCGACAGATCAACTTTGCGGGGAGCTGCGTGCGATGGGGTTCAATAATTTGGCACTCTTGTCGCGCGGGATTGACCTGGCATGTTTTAATCCGGATCGGCGATGTGAAGTCCTCAGGTCACAATGGGGAGTGCAAACCGATGATCGCGTGGTGTTGCACGTGGGTCGAATGGCGCCGGAGAAAAACTACGAACTGCTTTTTCGGATTTTTGCGGATATGCGGAGGGTGGATCCCGACCTGAAGTTTGTCGTGGCGGGTGATGGTCCGCTGAAGGATAAACTGAGAAAAGAACATCCCGAATGTATCTTCACCGGGTTCTTTTCCCGGGAAGAAATTGGCCGGCATTATGCATCGGCGGACATCTATATTCACCCGAGCCTGACGGAAACTTTTGGCAATGTATTGACCGAGGCGTTGGCGAGCGGGTTGGCGGTAGCGGGGTTTGATTATGCCGCCGCTCGTCAATTCGTGAAGTCGGAGGAGAATGGACTGCTGGCCCCATATGGGGATGAGGATGCTTTGCTTAAACAGAGCCTTCGATTGGCGGGTGATCGACGCCTGACCGACCGATTGAAGGGGCAGGCACGAACCAGTATCGTGGATCATTCATGGGATCAGGTGATCGATCGATTCAACAGCGATCTCAGCGAAGCAGCGAAAGAAAGGAGGGAGGGATGAAGCGGGTGTTCGTTTTGAGTGCAAGCTATGGTGAAGGGCATAATGCCGCGGCGAGAGGACTGGTTGAAGCAATCAATAACCAAGCGGGAGGCGAAGCTGCGCAATTACTTGATTTGTTGGCGCTCTCCATTCCTCGCAGGGATCGATGGTCACGGCGAGGTTACGCGATTGCTATTAATCGATTTCCCCGGATTTGGAGCGCGCTCTATTGTTGGCTGGATCGCGCTCAACCTTTTCCCCGCCATCTTTGGGTGTTTCGAAAGCAGGAAGAATTGTTGGAGCAACTTATTATGGATGAACGTCCCCATGTGATATGCAGCACGCATCCCATCTTTGCGTTCATGGTATCACGAATCGTGGCTCGCCGAGAAATCTCTCTGCTTTCCTACAATATCGTCACAGATTCGATCAGTATTAATTCCATGTGGTGGTTGAGTCAGTGCGATGGTTGGTTTGTGCCCAATGAAGAGTCGGCCGAAGTGATGCGCCAGGCGGGTTGCGAAGAGGGTCGATTACATGTGACGGGGTTTCCGGTTGGGTCCGCGTTCGCCAGTGACTCGGATCATCGATATCTTTTGGACCTGCGTTCCGGAGAAATGCCCCGAGTGCTCTATATCATCAATTCGACTTCCGGTCTGGCCGAGGCAACAGCTGCGGCATTGCTTGCGCAACGGGGTTGGGAAATCACAATTGCCGTGGGCAAAAACGATGCGTTGCGACGGTGCATTGAAAAATTGGCCTTCGGACGAACCGAACGGACACAGGTTTTGGGATGGAGTGACCGGATGCCCCAGTTGTTGATGGCCCACCATGTTGTGGTCTCCAAAGCGGGAGGCGCGACGACTCAGGAAGCGATCTCAGCGCATTGCCCGATGATTGTGAATCAAGTGATTCCCGGTCAGGAAGAAGGTAATTGTGAACTCTTGCGGAGACATGGAATCGGAGCCCGGGCGGAAACCCCGGGACGAGTCGTAAAAGTATTGCAGCAGGCGTTTTCGGCCAACGGAGCTTTGTGGCGGCAGTGGCATCGGCAGACGGTTCGCTTGGCTCGGCCTGAAGCAGCGAAAACGATTGCTGCATTTGTGCTCAATAAAGCGGAAGGCGGACGTGCTATTTCTCTCAAAACTCTTCCCCCAACTACGAACCCCCGATTCAGCCATGCATAAGAAAAATCTCAAAGTGCGAACGGTCATCATCTCCGATGTTCACTTGGGCACACCGGATTGCAAAATTGAAGAGGTGAACCATTTGCTGAAACGCGTGCGTTGTGATCGATTGATTCTCAATGGTGACATCATCGATGGATGGCAGCTCAAGCGATCCGGCGAATGGACGAAAGCTCATACCCGATTTGTGCGTATTGTGCTTAAGAAATTGGAAAAACGAGATACGGAAATTATCTATCTCCGCGGAAATCATGACGAAGTTTTGACGACCTTCATGCCGCTGCAGTTTGAGAATTTATCCGTAGTGGAAGACTTTGTTCACGAAGGTCCGCAAGGGAGATACCTCGTATTGCATGGCGATGTGTTTGATTCGGTGACCAAAAACTTTGTATTTTTGGCTCATCTCGGAGATTGGGGGTATCGTGCGTTGCTACGTTTAAATCGTATCTACAATTTGTGGCGATCGTGGCGAGGGCTGGAGTATTGGTCTTTGAGCAAAGCGATTAAGGCGCGGGTCAAGGAAGCCGTGAACCACGTTTCCAATTTCGAAGAGCACATTGCGCAACTGGCGAAACAACGCGGTTGTGACGGGGTCATGTGCGGTCACATTCATACGCCCAGCGACAAAATGCTGGGCGAGATTCATTATTTGAATTCCGGAGATTGGGTCGAGTCACTCACCGCGGTGGTGGAGCATATTGACGGTAGCTATGAACTGCTGGAATTCGCCGACTTCGTGCAAGAATATCCGATGCCCAACGACGATGACAGTTTGTCGGAGCAATCTCCGTCACGGGTTGCGGAGGAATTGGCTGAATCAATAGCCTAGACTAAGCAGTCTTCAATTGCTCGGCGCTACGCCACTTATTGGCAGGCACGTAGGCGAGGGCGATGATGAGCAGGTTGGCCGCGACGAAGGCGACCAATGCCGTAAAGGCTTCGTCCATGAATCCGTAGCTGTGCAGGCCGACTCCGAGCATGTTGGTGCCGAACCAGCTCCAGCTCGTTACGATATTACCAAAGATAGCAAGGGCCATGATGCCGCGCGTGCGGGCAAGGCCACCCCAACGGGCGTGGAGAATGATCGCGTTCCAAATCACGATGAGCAGGGCGCCGTTTTCCTTCGGATCCCAACCCCAGAAACGACCCCAGGATTGATCGGCCCAGATGCCACCGAGGATGGTGCCGACCAGACTGAAGAGGGTCGCGAAACACACGATGCCGTAGACCATGCGCTCGAGCGATTTGGCGGTAGCTTTGTCCAGTGATTTGGTGAAAATGCCGCGGAAGAAATAGATCACGGCGAGGAATCCGGAAAGGAAGGTCGCCGAGTATCCGATGGTGATGATGATCACGTGGGTCGCCAACCAGAAGTTGGAGTCCAGCACGGCGCGCATCATCTCGAGGGTGTCGCCGGTGAGGGACAACTGATGCGCGATCACCATGGTAGCGAAACCGGTGAGCCCTCCGGCGGTGGAACCGATGCCGTTGGGAAAGAGTTTCTCCAGAATGATGCAGAGTCCCACGCAGCCCCAACCCACGAACAACGCGGATGAGTAGAGGTTGGTCACGGGCGGACGGCCCTCGAGCCACATGCGCGTGGCGATGCCGGCGGTGGTGGCGACCCAGGCGAGGATCAACAGCCAGTACGCGGATTTCTGCAGCGGTGCCGGCCAAATCAGCCAGGAGGCAAAGGCGATGAGGAACGCAAATACGTAGATGAGCAGCGAGGTGTAGAAAGGGGCCGCGGCATTGAATTTCCGTTCGGCCTCCGACTTGTTCATCTGGGCAGTGAACTTTTTGTCCAACTGGGCCGTGTAGAGTTCAACGATGGTATTAAATTGCTCGGGAGATTGGTTTTTCCACGCCTGCCCGAGCCCGGCATATGCCATGGCATAGGGGTTAACCATACCGGTCTGGAACGATTCGAGGAGGCCGCGACCGGTTTTTTGCCAAAGATGATCGGAGGTGTCTTCACCGAGAGGGGGGAGTGGGATCAGGTTGGCGAGGTTGTCCATGCGCAGGAAAATCTGCCCGGCTTCCAACATTTGGGCGGCGAGTTCTTCGTCGTGGTCCTCGCCTTGTGATCGCGCTCGAACGGCTGCGATACCTGGGCCGTAGTTTTCCTGCAGCTCCTGCAGGAGTGTTAGAAAATCTACGTCCTCGGGGAGCACTAAACTATGCTTCACCTGCTGATAGAGCACGAGGTTGTTGCGCAATTTTAAGACGGCTCGTTGAAACGGACTGCGTTGGGCAGCTTCGAGCTCGCCCGCCAAACCGGCCTGGCGATCGATCTCCGCGAGATAGGCTTCGAGTTGGTCGAAACTAAAACGGCTGTGGCGCGAAGGAAGGAACCCAAGCACCGCCATGAATCGCGCCACCGTGCTGTCGTAGTCGCGTTTCAGGGTTTCATCCGTTAGTCCGATCAGGTCGAGCACCTCAAGGTTCTCAACTTTGAAGGTGCGGTAGGTATTCACTTTTTCCGAACGGAACAGTGCGTCGAGCAACCATTCGTTGGGGGTGAGTTTCGATCCGTCCTCCAAATAGACCGCCTGACGGCTTTGGAGCGTGAGCAACGAGGTTCGGCCCACGGTATCAAAGGGTTTGATGCGACCGTTGGCTAAAACCGGTAGTCGGCTGAATCCTTCGAGGTCAAAATCGGATTCAGTCGGAGAGGGGAAGACACTGCGCAGGACAAAAATCAGTCCTAATGCCAACACGATAAATGGAATAATACGTTTCATGTCGGTCAGGCTTTGGAGGAACGTCGGTTGGCGAATTTACCGAGGTGAGCGATGAACTGCCAGAGCAGGCCAATCGTCATGAGGACACAGGCGATGTAGGGGAGCGCGCGACCGGGGTTGCGCACGACTTGAAGCACGCTGAAGCCGTTGGCACTGTCCATCTGGTATTGATAGAACGTGTAACCTTGGTAGCGCAGCGGGTGGTTCATGTAGATCAACGATTCGCGATCTTCGCTGCCGTCGTTGGCCCGCACCTGTACCAGCGAGGAAAAGTTCTTCGGGATGTTGGAACCCGGATAGATGTCGTGTTTCAGCTCTTTCAACTCGACGGTGAAGGGTTTGTATTCGCGCTCGAAGCGAAACGCGATTTGCCACTCCTTACCTTCGTAGGTGAAGGACTGCGGAGCAACCAACATGGGAGAAACCAACCACGTGCCGATCGATCCTTCCGCGCCCACGAGATCTACGAGGGCGGTGGGAAGATTCCGCTCTTCGTCGTGGTAGGAGATCGGGAGTGGAGAGATTCCTAGACGAGGTCCGATGCCTTGGGATGAAGGATTGGGGGCCAGAGCGGATGCGTCGACGCCTTCCGGAAGGGAATTGAGCATGCCGATATTAGCGTTGGGATAGTAACCCCGGGGAACGACCCGAAACGGAAGTTTGCCGTTTTGCACGGGCTCGAGATTCGCAATCATCGACTCAGGGATCGAAACGACTTCGTCGAAGTCGGGCTGACTCTTGTCGATCACTACGATTTCGTTGCGACGAAAACTTTCGGAGTAACCGCGTGATTCACCTTCTCCTAATCGGAGGGAGAAATCCTCTTGGAGGATGCCGATCGCCAGTTCGCCGACCAACAGCACAATGAGTCCGATGTGGGTGAAGTGGATCCCGGCCTTTTTCCACGTAAATTTGAAACGCGCGAAATGAGCGGCGAGCAGGTTGATCATCAAGAATCCACCTACCAGATAGCCGCCGGGGAACACGGGGATGGGGACTTGGCTCCCGGGGAAATTCGTGAGCACGAAAAAGCTGCGGAAGAATTTCTCCTGCACGCCATAGATGCCCAGTTCGACTTGCGCGAGGGTGGCCACAAACACGAGTACCATCGACAAGGCAAGGAGTACCACCGTGAGTCGGAGTGAACTGAAGAAATCGACAAAGGCCTTGGTGAGGTCGTTCACAATTTTTCGGAATTAAGGTTGGGCGGGGCCGATGGTGCCGACGAAGGCGCGAAAGTTTCCGGCCTCTGCTGCGACGAGTTCGGCCGGGCCCATGAGTTTAACAAACCATGACTCCCCGCCGTGATTAAAGATGGCCCCGTCGATTCGGGTAGGGACCCCGCCAGCCTCGCCACTCATACTCACGAAATCCATGTGAAAGAAAGCGGTGTCGGTGTGCTGGATGGACGCGTCCACTTCATCCGCGGTCAAAGACGCGAGCCCGACTTGGCCACGCCAGCGATTCACGTTGGCGGTCATACCTCCCACGTCTCCGGGGAAAGCAATGATGGAAAGGTCGGCGGTTTGG
Organism: uncultured Opitutaceae bacterium; assembly: GCA_965659875.1. Lineage (GTDB taxonomy): Bacteria > Verrucomicrobiota > Verrucomicrobiia > Opitutales > Opitutaceae > Actomonas. Next base: position 2,757 of record CBFHXU010000116.1, on the reverse strand, counting down.
TCGCCGTCCCCCCGCAGCGTGAAACTTCCGCGCCGCATGCCACTGGCGGGCAACTCTTCCCAATGGGAGGGGGCTTGCCACGTGAGTGCGCCAGCGGGGGCCGGAGCCCCGGAGGTTGTCCCGGCCGCTGCCGGAAGCTCGGGAGCCGCTTCTTTGGGCACGCGATAAGTACGCACCTCATCGCGGCTACAACCGGAAAAGGAAAGCAGGGTCAGGAGGGAAAGCGCAGCCATTCGTGTGGGCATCTCCCCACTAATCCTGCGATCGAAGCCAAATTCAACCCAATCCGGTAATCTATCAGTCCGCTTGGGCGGTGGGATTAGCGAAGCCACTCCCGGGCTTGTATCGGTGGGAGGCTCCCGCGTAACGTTTGGGCCATGTCGATTAAGGTCCTCAGCGATACCGCCCTTTTGGTTGAAGTAACGCAGGAGCTTGATCCGGCGGGTCTTCGGCGGGTACAGCTGCTGACCCTGCGGATTCAGGAGGAGGAGTGGCCCGAGGTGGCGGCAGTGGTGGCATCGGCGACCGCATTGGCGGTCTATATCCGACGTCCTTACAGCTGGCAAAAGATCGCCGCGCGACTGGAAGACCACTTGGCGGAGGAAATCGAGGACGAGGCCCTCCCGGATCCGCCGCGAGAGAAGACCATCCCGGTTTGTTATCAGGGAGAATTTGCCCCGGATTTGGATCGGGTGTCACAGGCGGTTAATCTGCCGGCCGAAGAAGTGGTCAAACGCCACACGGCACCGACCTACACGGTATTGGCGGTCGGGTTTGCCCCGGGGTTTCCCTACCTTTCGGGACTGGACCCGGAGTTACACTGTCCGCGACTTCCCATTCCCCGAGTGAGGGTGCCGCGCGGAGCGGTGGGAATCGGCGGGGCGCAGACGGGCATTTATCCGTTGGAGTTGCCCGGAGGCTGGAATCTGATCGGCCGCACCGATCAATCGCTATTCGAACCGAAAGCGGCTGAACCCTCGTGGTTGCGGGTGGGGGATCAGGTCCGTTTTGAAGCGGTGGATTCTCTGGCTGAACAAGAAATCGACAGTGGCACTCCTTTTCCGATGGACCCACTGGATTCGGATGGTGGCGCCGGTTTGGAAGTTTTGGACGGTGGAGCCCAAACTACGGTGCAGGATCTCGGGCGGGTGGCGCATCTCGCTCTCGGTGTGACCGAAGGCGGGGCGGTGAACCGTCGGGGATTACGCATTGCGAATATGCTGGTGGGAAATGAATTGGGGGCCGCTGCTTTGGAGTGGGCGATGCGGGGCCCAAAACTGAAATTCCACGATGATCGGTTGGTGGTAGTCACGGGCACATTGGTCCGGCAGGTCCCGTTCGCGCGGCCGTTCGTGGTGCGGGCGGGGGAGGTCCTGGATCTGACGAAATTAACCGAACCGGGGCGGGGAATTCTGGCTATCAGCGGGGGCATCGATGTGCCCGTCGTTTTGGGATCACGGTCTACTCACCTGTCCGGTCGGTTCGGGGGTTGGCATGGACGGGCTTTGCGTCGCGGGGATCAATTGCCTTTGGGTTCGGTCTGCGCCACCGGAACGACCCCGGGGTGGTGGATCCTGCCCACGTGGGTCGGGGGGGCCGAAGACCCGGTGATCAAGATCCGCATCCTCAAGGGACCCGAGGCCGATGATTTCGGCGACGAGGGATGGGCTAAGTTGGTGGGTGGTGTTTGGGAGATCCGCAGTGATTCCAATCGCATGGGCATCCGTTTGGCGGGCGACGAAATTCAACCTCTCAAAGCCCGTGAAATGATTTCTCAACCCGTGGCGACCGGCACGATTCAGATCCCTGCGAATGGTCAACCGATCGCGTTGATGGCGGACCGGCAAACGCTCGGGGGGTATCCCCGGATCGCCAGTATCATTGCGGTGGATATGGCGATCATGGCGCAGGTCCCCGCGGGTGGCCGTATTCAATTTGTGGAAACAACCCTCGAGCGCGCGGAGTTCCTGCGGCACATTGAGACCCGCCAATTGGGACTCTTGCAGGCGGCATCCCGCAGTCGCCTCGAATTTTCTGCATGAGATCCATCGACTTAAATTGCGATGTGGGTGAGGGGATAGGCTTGGAGGCGGAGATCTTACCGCTGGTGAGTTCGGCTAATATTGCGTGTGGGGCGCATGCGGGAGACTCCGGCACGATGAAGTCGGTCCGGGCCATCGCTCGAGCCCACGGCGTGGCGGTGGGAGCGCATCCGGGATTCGCCGATCGCGAAAATTTCGGGCGCCGGGAAATGGAGTTATCGGAAGCGGACTTACGGGTGCTCCTGTTGAATCAGTTGGAGGCACTCGCTGAATTTGGCCGCTTCGATTACGTGAAACCTCACGGGGCGCTCTACAATATGGCGGCCAATGATGCAGACATGGCACGAGTCGTGGCATCCACGGTGAAGGAATTTGATGCCGATCTTTGGCTCATGGGGTTGGCGGGAAGTGCCGGATTGAAAATCGCCGCCGAAACGGGGCTTAAAACCGTAGCCGAGGCCTTCGCGGATCGACGTTACGATGACCAAGGGGGGTTGCTGAGCCGGGCATTGCCGAACGCGGTTATCGGATCAGCGGATGAAGCGATCGAACAGGTTTTGAATCTGGTGCAAAGAGGGCAGGTGAAGAGTGCGCAGGGTCTCATGGTGCCGATGGCGGCGGAATCAATTTGTCTGCATGGCGACAACCCGGGGGCGTTGAGGTTGGCCCGCCGTTTGCGCGAAGCGCTGACCGCGGCGGAAATTGCCGTGCAACC
>CBFHXU010000115.1:0-9855 GCA_965659875.1 uncultured Opitutaceae bacterium | reverse complement strand
AGTGTGATGCCCATCATGCTCTTCCTCACGGATCACCGCGCGGAAACCCTCACCGCCGTCACCGACGCCGTGAAGGAATTCGCCGCGGCCAATCCCTCGGACAAAGTTAAATTCCGCCTCGCGACGGGTAACGCCGGCGTGATGGCCGCAACCAACGAAGTCGTCGCCGCCGCGCAATACCCCATCGTCTTCTGGGTCTTTGGCGCCGTGATCACGCTTTGCTTGATCACCTTCCGTTCCATTCGGGCAACCATCTGTATCGTCCTGCCGCTCCTCCTCGTCAGCTACCTCGGTTACGCCCTCATGGTCTATCTCGAGATTGGCCTCAAGACCTCCACCCTACCCGTCGTCGCCCTCGGGGTCGGAATCGGCGTGGACTACGGCATCTATCTCTTTTCCCGCCTCTCCGAAGGTCTGCGTAACGGCGAATATTTTGAAGATGCCATGCACAACGCCTTCACCCAAACCGGCAGCGCCGTGGTCTTCACCGGACTCACGCTCGCGATCGGGGTAAGCACCTGGATCTTCTCGCAACTGAAATTCCAAGCCGACATGGGCGTGCTCCTCACGTTTATGTTCCTGGTCAACATGCTCGCCGCGATCATCATCCTCCCCGCCCTCGCCCGCTGGCTCTACCGGCATCACACCAAGCACTGACGCAGCGCGTCAGTGAAGTGACAAGCTTGCCCGCCTCAGGCGGGTATCAGGTATCAAGTATCAAGAAACTGAACAACGAGGTCGCTGTCGTTGACGCATTGCGAGCATGTCCGCCGACACGTCCGCCGAAGCTTCAGCGAAGGAGGAAGTCCCGCCATGCGGGACGAAGGAGGAAGCAATTTAGTCACGACTCGACTCTCTTCTCATCACCCCGTCCGCCATAGTCACGCCTCGGGAGCGTCGGAGACGTATCACAAAATGGGTGAATGACGATCAAGGGAGCCGGATCTAGAATCCAACTCAACCCGCTCTCATTCCTCCATCAGCCAGGGATGCCGGGCGCGGGCTTCCACGAGGCTCTGTTGGTTGCATTGACGAATTTCTTCGAGAATTGCTTGCCGCTCCATCGCGGACGGCTCGACCGTGGCATCGTGAAGTTTTCTAATGATTTTCACCACCGCCGTGAACGAGATCGAACCGGCTGACCCGAGCAGTTTATGCAGAATTTCTCGAGATTCGATAGGTGAACCCGGACCTAGCTCAACCAAGAGATCGAGCCCGTCACTTACCTGATCTTCGTAGCCAGCCATGAGTTGGCGCATCATCCCGGGGTCCTCTTCACCGTCCGTGATATCCATCAATGATTCGAAGACCTCCCAATTAACCAGTTCACCCTCAGGCTCGGAGGATTCGGGGCTGTTGTTGTCAGAAGAACTCATAAGATTTGATCAGCGAAGTGGTGCAGGCGGGTATCAATTGTCAGATTTCTTGAAAGAAATTTAACTCACGCACTAACATGCGGATGGACGCCTAACCTAATGAGGCAACCGATTTTTTGGTGAAAATCCAAACGTAGGTTTAGCGGAAACCCTGTCGGGCATCTTCGGAGTCCCGTATCGATGCGCCTGACCTAGATCTCCGAATACGCCTTGGGTGTCAGGAAGCGCGCGGTATTGCGCGAGGTGCTATTGGCATACTTCGGGTTGCTCTTCATTTTCTGCCAACCTTCGGAGGGGCCAAATTTCGACCAACTCTTGAGGTGAGTCTCCAGATCCGGACCGCACGTGATGTAACGTAGATGCGGCAAGTTGGGTCCCGCCAACGCCTGCCCGAAGAACATGGGATTCATGCCGAGATCACGCATGAGCTGTGTCTCCCCTTCGTCAAACATCGCCATCTTGATGAGCGCCTTGGCCTCGCTGTGGCTTTCGTAGTCCCGCATTTCGAAGACACGGGTCGGCACTTTGCGTTTTGAAAAGGCGGGCTGTTCCATCACCGGCATACTGGCGAAGGCGCGCAGCAACCAACTGTCGACCCGCTCGAAAGCCGGGCTCTTCTTCGGCACACTCAAGTATGCCTCTCCCGCCCGCTGCACCGCCGGGTCGGCATTCAGTTCCGCCGACACTTCCACAAAATCGTTGAGTGACGCATAGCGGGTCAGGGTCCACACCGGCGAGTCTGCCATGGGCTCACCGGTCATCGCCTTCTTATCCACCACCAGCTCCGAGAATACGCCGGTGCCCGCAATGCCGCGCTTGGCGAGTGCCGGCAAGAACGCCTCCTCCAAATAGGCATCCAATAAATCCGCACGGCCGTTTTCCTTGAGGCGACTGTCCGCCTTCAAATGGTAACAACGCACGTCATAAAACTCCTGTTTCCCTTCCGATGGTGCGGCACCCAGCTTGGTGCCCAGAGTCGCAGCGGCAGCAGAGGCGGCGAGAGATGACTTAATGAAGTTCCGACGGGGTAATGATTGCATGATCCAGCAAAACGAAATCCCGAGCCATCCCGCAACCCGCAATTGGCCCGATCTCATCATCCGGGTTTGCCTCCCGCGGTCTCTCTCGCCCACGGTGTTCTCCCATGCGACGGCTGTTTCTAATACTCATCTGGGGCGTTTGCAATTTGGCGGCATCAGCCTCCGATCAGCCGCTGGTCATCCTGATTTCCATCGACGGTTGCCGCTGGGACTATCCCGAAAAACATGAGGCTCCGTTTCTTCAGCGGCTTGCCAACGAGGGCGCCCGCACCCAACGCCTGACGCCCGCCTTCCCGACCAAGACTTTTCCCAATCACTACACGCTGGTGACGGGTCTGCGTCCTGAATCACACGGGATCATTCACAATAAATTCTACGACGCGGAATTCGACGCTTGGTTCGGTATCGGGAACCACCCGGCGGCGCGTGAAGGTCGTTGGTGGGGTGGCGAACCCATTTGGCTCACCGCTCAACGACAGGGTCTTCGGTCGGCTTGCATGTTTTGGCCCGGAACCGAAGCAGATATTCTCGGTCAATACCCCGACGAGTGGCATCGCTACGATAATAGGCTAACTGAAGCGGATCGCGTCGCGCAGGTTCTCGAGTGGACCCAACAGCCGGCCGCAAAGCGGCCGCATTTGATCACCCTCTATTTTGAGGCCGTCGATTCCAAAGGACACCGCTACGGCCCGGATGCGGTGGAAACCAAATTAGCGCTGCATCACATCGACGACGTGTTGGAGGATCTCGCGGCGGGGCTGCTCGAACAAGGACTGTGGGATCAGGCTCATCTCATCGTCACCTCCGATCATGGCATGACCGCCAAAGCCCCCGACCAAGTCGTGGCTTTGGCCGACTATATCGATACGACTTCTGTCGAAATTTCCAATCTTGGTGCAACCGGTGGCATCGACGTGTCTCCCGATCGCCGCGTGGATATTTTAAAGGCACTGGCGAACGCCCCCCACCTCCGCGCATTTGGACGCTCCGCCGTGCCGGAACGGCTCCATTTTTCAGCGAACGATCGGATCCCCGACATTGTGCTGATTCCCGACGCCGGCTGGCAAATTGCCACCCATCGCCCGAAAGCGGGCATGGGTTCAAAGGATCGCGGCGATCACGGCTACGACAACCGAGAGCCGGACATGGGCGCGCTGTTCATCGCCCGTGGCCCGGGAATCCCCGCCGGTCAATCCCTGCCGGTGACGGACAATATTCACGTCTATAACTTATTGGCTGCACTGCTGAAAATCGAGCCTGCGCCCAACGAGGGCGACGATCTGCTCCTGCGGATATTGACCCCTAGCTGATCGGATTTACGCCTGCTCCGATGCTCGCCAGTCGACCAAATCGAGCTGCATGAGCTTGCGGTCGTTGAAGTGATTCCAGCGCAGGTGCACCGCCAGATCGATGGGTTCACCGGCCGGCGGCAAGCGGTGCGCCATCTTCCACGCGACGCCGAAAAGGCGCCGACCACGGGCGTCGTCGAAATTGAAGCGAAAGTGATGCTGCTTGAAGACGTCAGGGCGTTGACGAAAAACCACCTCCTTGATCCCGAACACAGGCTCAGAATTCGCCTGACCAAACGGGTGCAGGTGATCCAACTCCTCCATGAGTTTGGCGCCGATCTGCTCCGGTTCCAACCAGGTCGAAATCGGCAGTTCACGTTCTTCGATTTCACCACCCACGTGCGCTGTCACGGCCACGGAAAACGCCGCTCGGAATGCGTCAAGATTCTCTTTTAAGACGCCCACTCCCACCGCCATGGGATGTCCGCCCCAACTGCCCAGATGTTGATCACAGTCGGCGAGCACTTCCACGAGACTGACGCCATCGACACTACGACCGGAACCTTTGGCTTGTTCACCCTCGTTGCCAAGCACCACGCAAGGACGATTGTATTTGCGGGAAACCCGCCCAGCCACGATTCCCACCACCCCCGGATGCCAATCATCGTGGTAAAGCACGATACCCGCATCGTCAGCGTATTCGGTTTCGACCAAACGCTCAGCCTCTTGCGTGATCGCCCGTTCGATATCCTGCCGCTCGCGGTTGAAATCATCGAGTTGATTGGCCGTGGCCATGCCTTCGTGATGACTTTCACTGAGCATCAAATCGACCGACAACGCCGCATCGGCCAAACGACCACTCGCGTTGATCCGGGGACCCATGCGGAACGAAATATCCACCGGAGCGACGCCGTTCTCCGGTCGGACTCCCGCCACTTCCATCAGCGCCCGCAGTCCCGGCCGTTCCGTCGTGCCCAGCACGTTTAGGCCATGTCGCGCCATGAGGCGATTCTCTCCGCGCAATGGCACCAGATCAGCGACCGTGCCCATCGCCACCAAGTCAAGGTAGTCGCGCAATTTGATGCGAAATGCCACGGGATGGTTTTCTTGGCGCAGGTGTTTGAGCAGGCCATGCGCGAGTTTAAACACCAGGCCGACGGTGCAAAGATTGCGCCATGCGTCATCTCCCGCTTCCGGAAATACATGCGGATTGATAAGGATCGCATCGGTAACGGCACCTTCCTTGGAACGGTGATGGTCGACCACGATAACATCGACTCCCACGGATTTTAAGTAGGCCACCTCTTCGGAAGAGTTGGTGCCACAGTCCAGCGCGACGAACAACTGCGGTTTACCTTCACTCAGCGCCCGATCAATCGCACTGCGCGATAAGCCGTAACCGTCCTCCATGCGACGCGGCACCACGAACCGAGGACTCAGTCCAAACCGGCGCAGAATGCTCACCAACAGCGTCGTGCTGCTCACGCCATCCACGTCATAGTCACCGAGCACCACGATGTCTTCGCGAGCCGCAATTGCCGCCGCCAACCGTTGGGCGGCGCGTTCGAGGTTTTTGAGCAGAAACGGATCCCCCAGCTCCTTGATGGCGGGGTGCAGAAATTGCCGCGCCTCGACCTCGGTCTTGACGTCGAGACGCCACAACAGCTCCGCCAACTGCGGGCTTATGCTCACATCGCGGCTCAGCGCCCCGACCTCATCGGCCGGAGGCGGCGTATAGGTCCAACGCATCAGGTAGTGGCTGGAGTCAGCTTATTCCGATGCGCGGCTGGATCCCGTCCACTCGTAGGTCGGTTTCACGTCCTGATGTTTCTCCACGTGCTTGCGATCACCCTTGTGATACCAGAAGAAGATCGGACTCGCGATAAAGATGGACGAGAAGGTGCCGGTGACGACACCGACGAGGAAGGTAAAGGCCAGATCGTTGATCACCCCACCACCCCAGATGAACAAGGCAATGGAGGCGAGGAACGTGGTGATACTGGTCAGGATCGACCGGGTGAAGACCTTGTTGATCGCGTTATTGACCACATCACGAAGCTTGGTGTCCGGATTGAGCTTCAACTCTTCCCGGATACGATCGAAGACCACAATGGTATCATTGATCGAGTAACCCGCTACGAGCAGGATGGCCGCCACCATCGGTGCCGTGAACTGGCGGTCGAAGAGCACGAACAGACCAATCGTCATCAAAATATCGTGGACCGTGGCGGTCACCGCACCGAGTCCGAAGCCGAACTCAAAACGGAAGGCCACGTAGAGTAGAATACCAATAATCGCCAGGCCGAGGGACATGAATGCATTCCAACGAATTTCTTCACCGATGGCCGGACCGATGGTGGTTTCACCCACGACATTGAAGCCCGCTTCCGGGAACTGGGCGGCAAGGATACCGGCCACTTGACTGCCCTCACCGGTCGGCACTTGGACCTTCAAGGTTTCGGCTTCACCCGAGAAATCACTTTGGAGAATTGGGTTAGCTTCGCCAATGCCCGCATTTTCCAACGCGTCGCGCACTGCGCCCGTATCAACCGCGGTCGTGTAGGCGAGGTTCACTTCATCACCACCGACAAAGTCGATACCGTAGATCCGATCTCCCTTATAGGCGACCACGCCGATGCCGATGATTACGACGGCCCATGACAAGGCGAACGCCGGACGTGCCCAGTTCAGGAATTTGAAGGACGGCACCCGAGAAGGCACATTCATCCGGAACTTCTTGATAAGTTCGCCCTCGATGAAGAGCTCGAGGAGGAGCTTGGTGACAACCAACGCACAGAAGACCGTGGAGAACACCCCGATCGTCAGCGTGACACCGAAACCCTTAACCGGACCCGTGCCGAAGGCGATCATGAGCGACGATGTGATGAGCGTCGTGATGTTCGCATCCAAAATCGTGGAAAGCACCTTATCGTGGCCGGCGAGGAAAGCCGCCTTGAGCGACTTGCCGGTATTCAACTCTTCGCGGATACGCTCAAAGATGAGGATATTGGAGTCCACCGCCATACCGACGGTGAGCACGATACCGGCCACCCCCGGCAAGGTGATCGTGGCGCCGAGGCTGGCGAGTACACCCATGATGATGAGTAGATTGACAGAGAGACTGATGACCGCGAACAGGCCACCAATGGTGTAGATCAACACCATGAATATCGCGACGAGGACGATGGCGATCTGGGAGGCCTTCACTCCGGAAGCGATAGCGTCCTCGGCAAGCGAAGGGCCGACCTCGTTTTGTTCCTGAATGATGAGCTCAACATCGAGCGGGTTGTTCAGGACATTGGCCAAATCGATGGCTTCGCGCTGGGTGAAGGAACCGGAGATCTCGGCCGAACCGCCGCCGATACGCTCTCGTACAGAGGGAGCGGACGACAGACGGCCATCGAGCACGATGGCGAGTTGACCGGCGCGACCGGTGCGTTGACCTTCCGCGGCGATAGCCTCGGTAACTTCGGCGAAGCGCGCGGCGCCTTCGTCGTTAAATTGCAGGTTCACCTTGTAGCGACCAAATTCGTCCATCGTCGGGAACGCAGTGGCGACCGATTCACCGGTCATCTCCGGAACGCGTTTCACGAAATAATCGACGATGAATGGTGATCCATCGGGATTGTCCCCTTCCTGCGTCATCACCTCATAGCCGGGAGGCACTTGATTCGGTGGCGTGGTCGCGGGCGACATCAGGGGGTGAACGAGCCGGAAATCGAGACGGGCCGGCTTTTTGACGGCGTCCACGACCTCAGGATTATCCTTGGTGCTCACGCCGGGCAGCTGAACTTCAATGCGGTTCGTGCCGACGGGACGAATGATGGGCTCGGCGACGCCGAACTCATTCACGCGGTCACTGATGATTTCAATGGCCTTGGCGAGATTCTCTTCCCGCTCGTATTCGGCGACATCTTCACCGACGCCGTCGTCTTGGACTTCGAGCATGAAGGCGACACCGCCCTTGAGATCGAGTCCGAGTTGGAGGCGGCCTTTGGACTGCTGCAACAGGTGATCGAGCAAGATGGCGTTGCGCTTCTCAATATTCCGGAGCGATTCCTCGAGACGGATCTCAGGGAAGAATTTGGAAAGATCGATGCGCTGCGCCTTGCCGATCTTCTTGAGGGCAAGAAACACCGTCTGGGCTTCATTGTTGGCCACCATCTCGCTGGCTTGCGCCATGACCGATTCGAATTCGGTGGTATCGGCCGTGACTTGCGTCGCGATGTAATCGTTGAAGGGCGTGTCGTTGAGGGGAAGCAACGAGGATATGGCCCACGCGCCAATAAACGCGATTATGGTGATCTTGAAGAGGTTACGTTTGAACATTTCGGTCTTAGGTTAAATCAACTGGCCTCAGACGACCCGGGGGTCGATTTGAGGCCGCAATCCCGGACATGGCCGGTGCAGGAAGGGTTTTATACGATAGCGGCAGCTTACGAATCGGCTTTTTTGAGCACGGAGGAAACGAAGGTTTTGCCGACCTCGACTTTGGTCGTATCGGCGACTCGCACGATGAAGCGATCATCCTTGACCGCGGTGATGGTGCCAATGATCCCTCCGGCGGTAACGATTTCGTCTCCATTGCCCAAAGCTTTGAGCATTTCGTCGTGCTGCTTCTGTTTCTTGCGCTGGGGCGCGATCATCAAGAACCACATCGCGGCGAATAGCAGGCCGAAGAAAATGAGCTGGGAAGCCGGATTTGCGCCGCCGGTTCCGGGCTGAGCTTGGGCGAAAACAGTGAGAATTGAGGTCATATTGGCGTTGCGTGTTGCTGGTCGTAAAAAAAGAAACGAGCATCTAACCGTTCCAGAAGTTCAAAAAGCAAGCCAGTAAACCCTTCTCTTCCCTCTCTTGAAGACCAATCCCAAAACCAGCTGGTCCGCCGCCCAATCCGAGGAGCTTTACGGCTTCCCGCGCTGGGGCGTCGGCCATTTCCACGCCAATGAAGCCGGACAGGTCACCGTCGAGCCCTGCGCCGACGGTCGGCGGATCGCGATCCAAGACGTCATTGAAGAGGCGGTGGGCACCGGCATGCAGGCTCCATTTGTTATCCGATTTCAGGATTTGCTGCGCCATCGCGTCGAACAACTTAACCTCGCCTTCCATCAGGCCATCACGGAGGAGGACTACGGTGGACGTTACCGCGGAGTCTTCCCCATCAAGGTCAACCAGTTGCGCGAAGTGGTCGAAGAGATCGTCGATGCCGGGGCCAAGTTTGAATACGGCCTCGAAGCCGGCTCCAAACCGGAGCTGATGATCGCCCTCGCCATGCACGAGGGCAAAGACCGCCTCATCGTCTGTAATGGCTACAAGGACCCCGACTATATCCGCCTGGCGCTGCTGGGCCGCAAACTCGGTAAACAGATCATCATCGTGGTCGAACAGCTCAGTGAGGTGGACCACATCGTCCGGCTGGCCAAGGAAACCGGCGTGGAGCCGCTGATCGGGTTCCGGGCCAAGCTGCAAACCCGCGGCGAGGGCAAGTGGGCCACTTCGACCGGCGACAGTGCGAAATTCGGTCTCAATACCGCCGAAATCCTGCTCGCCGCCAAAAAACTACGCAAAGCCGAGCTCACCGAATGCGTGCGGTTGCTCCATTTCCACATCGGCTCTCAAGTCCCGAATATCCTCACGATCAAAAACGCCGTGGTCGAAGCCAGCCGCTTTTATTGCCAGTTGGTCAAAATGGGATTCCCGATGGGCATCCTCGATGTAGGCGGCGGACTGGGCATCGATTACGACGGCTCCCGCACCAACTTCGAGAGTTCGATGAACTACACGATGGTCGAATACGCCAGCGATATCGTCGCCAACATCCGCGACATTTGTGTGACCGAAAATGTGGCGGTGCCTGACATCACTTCCGAATCAGGCCGGGCAGTGGTCGCGCCCCACTCCCTACTGGTGGTCGAAGTTTTTGAGCGGATCAGCAAAAAGGAATCTCTGAGTATCGTTCAGCGCCCCAAGAAAAAGCACAAGGTCGTCGCCGATCTCGAAGCACTGGCCAAAAGTAAGAAAGCCTTGGGCCGACTCGAACGTTACCACGACGCGCTCCAGCGCAAAGAAGAGGCCTTCTCGCTTTTTAATCTGGGTTACTTGGATATGGAGAATCGTGCCGCGGCCGAATCGCTGTTCTGGCAAATTTGT
>CBFHXU010000114.1:0-9914 GCA_965659875.1 uncultured Opitutaceae bacterium | reverse complement strand
CTTCTCCGCTGCCCCGCACCGCCTCCGGTCGCCTTTTCGCCATCGGACTCGGTTCGATATCGCTCTGCCTCACCGCCCACGCCAATCCCCTCACGGATGTCCAAGAGTCTGCCGCCAAATGGTCGCAAATTCGTTCCGAGACTTCGCGCCTCGAGTCAGATTGGGTAGCGGAACGCTCCGTGCTCAACGCCTCCATTTCGGGCCTCAATATCGAGGCGAATCAACTGGAGCTCGAACAAAAGGCGCTGGCCTCTGAAGCCCAAAAGCACGCCGAGGAGATCGATCGCCTCACCGCCCGCAATCAGGCCAACGACGCGGCGATCGCGCAGACCGTTGAACGCCTCGCCTCCCTCTCCGGCGAGCTCATTGCGTTGCGCCCCGCGCTTCCGCCCCGACTTTCCAACGCGCTCGACCTGCCTTACCGCAGCATCGCGGAAGACGATCTGAAGCCCGCCGATCGCATGCGCCACACCATGGCCATTCTCAACCGGTGCCAGCAATTCGACCAAACATTCGTGATGACCGAAGAAGTGCTGCCGGTGGAAGCAGGCGGCGAAGATCGCTTGCTGGAAATTGTTTATTGGGGACTCTCGCAGGCCTGCGCGCTCGATCGCTCCGCCAACGAGACGTTCATTGGCCGACCGATAAATGGCGTCTGGAGTTGGGTGCCCGCCCCGGGACTCGCCGAGGCCGCGGCCAAACTCATCGCCGTGCGCCAGGATGAAGTTCCGCCGGACTTCGTCACCCTCCCCTTTCAAGTCACGGGAGGTGAAAAATGATCCGCCGCTTCTTAGCCACCCTCTGCGTTGCAACCCCCTTCGCACTCACGGCGCAAGACACCGCCGACTTCGATGCCAAACTGGTCGAGGTCGCCATCGAATACGCCGCGAAAATTGAGACTGCGACCGAGGAACTCACCGACGCACGCACTCGCATCGCCGAAGAGAAAGTGCCGATGCTCAACCAACTACGCGCCACGGAAGATCGCATCCTGCAGGCCCGCGCCGATATGGATCAGCAACGGATCATCACCGGAAATTTCGAAGCCGATCGCGCGCGCCGCCAAAACGAGGCCGAAGCCCAACGTCTCAACATCAGTTACCTCGCCACTTCCGCCGCCGAAGGACTCACCACCTGGCGCAACACGTCCGGCTCGCTGGGCTTGGGCGACTGGAGCGCGACCATTGACGATCTGCGCACCAAACTCGACCCCGCCAACGCCAACCCTGATGTGACCGCCGCCGCCGAAACGGCCGAGATGATCCTCCATCGCGTCAAGTCCGCCCTCGGGGGACAAGCCACCGCCGGCACCGCCGTCTCCGCCACGCTGCGGGAGCTCTCGCAAGGCAAGTTCATCATGATGGGTCCGGAAACGTTCTTCGTCAGCAACGACGGAACGGTCAACGGCACGGTCCGCACCCGCGACAACGAAGCCACTCCGCTGGTCTACGAAATTCCCGGGTGGACCAACGAACAGGCCGCCGCCTTCGCGGCCGGTCAAGTCTCCAACCTGCCCACCGATGTGACCGGCGGCAAAGCCCTCCAGTTGCGCGAAAGCCAAGGCGATTGGCTCGACCATATCAACAAAGGCGGCGTAGTCGGTTACGTGATTTTGGGCTTGGGCGCATTCGCGCTCCTCACCGCGTTCATCAAACTCCTCGACCTGCGCAAACTCTCCGTCGACGCACCGTCCAAGACGCTCGCGTTGCTGGAGCATGTGGCGACCACCGGCAGCGAAGCGACGGAGGCGTTGCTCAAGCCATTGAATACCACCAGTCGCGAACTTTTCGCGACCGGCATTCGCCACATGAGCAAACCAAAGGAGGTTATCGAAGAACATCTGCACGCGTTCATCCTGCGTGAGCGTCTGCACCACGAACGATGGCTGCCCATGCTCGCCGTGATCGCCGCGGCGTCACCGCTGCTGGGACTCCTCGGAACCGTGGTGGGCATGGTGAAAACCTTCACCCTCATCACCGTATTTGGCACCGGCAACGCCGGTAAACTATCCAGCGGTATTTCCGAGGCCCTCGTGACCACCGAGCTCGGCCTTTCCGTCGCGATCCCGGCCCTCGTGCTCCATGGGTTCTTATCCTACCGCACCCAAAAGAATCTTTCGCTGCTCGAACGCTATGCGGTCGAGTTCGTTACCGCCTCCGAAGATAACCGTGTCGCCCGAACCGAATCGTGAACGTTCTCTGGCAACTTCTTGATCAAGGTGGCCCGGTCATGGTGCCGCTTATTCTCCTGTCCATCGTGCTCTACGCGCGCTGCTTCGGACTTTATTTTACGGTGCGATCCGCTCATCGCCAAATCGCTCAGGCCTCCGCTGAATCGCTGGGTTCTTTGGTGCGCATCCGCGCGCTACGCGCCGAACTGAAGGAAACCTACGATCAACAACGATTCGTTATCACCACTTTGATCGCGGCCGCCCCGCTCATGGGGCTGCTCGGCACCGTCACGGGTATGATCAGCACATTCCAGAGCTTGGTCGACCGCGCCGGTCAAAAATCATTTGAAGGGCTGGCCGATGGTATCTCGGTTGCACTCATTACGACCGAGACCGGACTCGCGGTCGCCATTCCTGCCGTGATTCTCCTGCACTTCGCCCAACGGCATGTGCAACACGGCGAACAAAATCTCGTGCGCGTTGAGAGCACACTCATCGAGGCTGCCGTATGATGAAATCCACCCGCTCAGATGGTCGCTACAGCACCGTGACCATCGATCTCGCACCCATGATCGACTGCGTGTTCATCCTGTTGATCTTTTTCATCGTCACCAGTGTGTTCGTGGAAGACCCCGGCATCGAAGTGGAACGCCCCGACACGCGGGGCGAAGCCATCACCGATCGTAACGCCCTGCTCATCGCGATCGCCGCTGACGATGGGATCTATTTCGATGGTCAACGCATCCGCATGGACCAGGTTGCCCCCGCCCTGCGCCAAGCATCCTTCAGTGACGATGCGACCGTCATCATCCGCGCCGATCGTCGCTCCAGCCACGGTATCTTCGCCGGCGTCTACAGCGAAGCCAAACGCGCCGGTCTCGCCCACGTCCAATTCGCCACCACCCGCCTCGGCTCCGGCGGTCCTCAATAAGCCCCCCTCGCATAGATTTCTTTCTCTTTCCTCTTTATCTTTACTTGTCCGCCAAAGCTTCAGCGACGGTGGATCTTTCTCCCAATCCTGCCCCTCAGTCTCTCCCCCTCTCACTCTTACTCTTACTCGTTCCCTGTCCGCCGAAGTCCCGCAAAGCGGGACGAAGGAGGATCCCTTTCCCCCACCCTCTCCGATGTCCGCTTCACCTGACCTGCTTGAACTTGATCTCGATCCCGCTTCGGGATGGGGTCGTCAGGCATTGAAGTGGTCCGCTGGGGCGGGGATGAGTGGATTGATTCTGCTCACCTTGGCCTATGTACAAAAGACGGACTTCATCGAGCCGGCTCCGCCCATCGCCAACTTACAGAATATCGTGCTCGAGCCGCCTCCCCCGCCTCCGCCGGAGATTGCCATGCGCGAACCGCCCCCGCCCACCGTGCTCGATCTCGAACCGTTGCCTTCCGACAACATCATTAAAATTGCGGTTGCCCCGCTGACCTACGAAGTCCCTCTGCCGGAAGCGGAACCGATTTTGGAAATTTCGTTGGATGCGATTCGCCCGGACTCACTCAACGCGGAAAGGAATCCCGATCACATCTTCCAATATCGCGACGTTGACCAACATCCCGTCGTCACTTCCCGGGTCAAACCTAACATCAACTCCCGGGATATGGACGGAGGCCGCGACAAACGCGTGGTCGTGAGCATGGTGGTTACGCGCGCCGGTGTCGCCCGCAATATCTCTTTGGTCGAGTCCTCCGGCCGACAGACGCTCGATGACAAAGTTTTGGAAGCTCTCATCAAATGGAAGTTCCGTCCCGCCCTGCGCAACGGAGTCCCCGTCAATTGCCTCGTTATCCAATCCGTGC
This sequence comes from uncultured Opitutaceae bacterium, assembly GCA_965659875.1. Taxonomy (GTDB): domain Bacteria; phylum Verrucomicrobiota; class Verrucomicrobiia; order Opitutales; family Opitutaceae; genus Actomonas. Next base: position 5,944 of record CBFHXU010000114.1, on the reverse strand, counting down.
GGATCAAGCCCTCCCGCAGTAATTCACCTTTTGGCATCTAACATTTTCTCATGTCGTTTCGTTTCCTGATCTCTTTTTTCGGTTTCTCCGCCAGCGCAGTCTGCCTGTGGGGACAATCCGAACCCGCTCTTTCCGGTCCCCAAGCGCCCGATCCCGAGATCGACTTGGCCGCATTTCTCGACGCCGACGCCGGCGATCCCGACGTGGATCCGTTCCAGATCATCAATGAGTCGATGAATTTCCGCAAAGAGCGGGAGCCCGACATGACGGCAGCGGAATTCGCGCTCTACGAACGCATGTCCACCATGGTCGAAACCAACGCCGCGTTCGCGCTGCAGTTGTTGGAAACCATGCTCGGAGACGCCGAAGAAGACAGTGCCGCGTTCGATCTCGCCCTGGGCAATCTCTACTACGCCGAGCAGCGCATCGACGAAGCCCTCGAACGCTACCATAGCGCCGTAGAAAAGTATCCCGAGTTTCTCCGCGGTTGGAGCAACATCGGCATGATTCACTACCAACGCGAAGAATGGACCGAAGCCGCTTCGGCCTTCGCCAAGGCCGTTAATCTGGGCGATCGCGACGCCCAAACCTTCGGTCTGCTTGCATTCAGCATGCGCCAATCCGGCAATACCCTCGCCGCCGAAATGGCCTTCATGCAGGCCATGACCGCCAATCCCGAAGACCCCAACTGGATTGGTGGTCTGCTCGAACTTTACTTCTCCAACGGCCGCCATGCCCAATCCGAATCACTCGTGCGCGAGATGGTGAGAATCGAGCCTCAGAACGCCAGCCACTGGATGTTGTATGCGAGCCTGTTGGTCACGTTGGAACGACCCCTTGAAGCCGCCACTCAACTCGAAATCGCCCGCCAACTCGGCGTCGCTGATCGCGCTTCCCTTACCCTGCTAGGCGACCTCTACGTCAATCTCGGCCTCGTGCCCGAAGCCATCACCGCCTACGAAGCGATCGGCGAAGACGTCGAGGAATTGGGACAGGCCCGTCTCATCGGCTACACCCGCTCACTTATCTCCGAAGGCAAACTCGGCGAAGCCAAGGTTATCCTCGAGAAACTCCCCGTGGCGAGCATCTGGAATCATGTCCGGGCGCGTCACTTCGCCGAGGCCGAACTCGCGACGGCCGAGGGCGAATGGGCCACCGCCCGCCAAGCCTATGAGGCCGTGCTGGAAACCGAGCCCCTCAATGCCTTTGCCCTCCTCGGTCTCGGCCAATCCCTGCGTGAAATGGGCGAACCTGACCGCGCGGTCTTCGTTTTTGAATCCGCCCTCCAAGTTTCTGAATCCGAACGGCGCGCCTGTTTGGAACTCGCCAATCTAGCCCTCGCCGACCGCCGGTTTGATCGCGCCATCGAGTATCTAAACCGAGCCGATCGACTCGAGTCCTCGTCCGCCGTACGATCCCAAATCGCCCGCCTCCAATCACTCGCCCGCAGCGCCCTGTAACGCGCCGGGGCCAGCCCCCATCACATCATGCCCATTCGCCGATCATCCCCCTCCTCCATTCTGGTCGTTGCGACGCTGTTGAGCCTCAGCATAAACGCGAGCGCCGCATCCAAGTCGGTCGATTCCCAGACCGCCCCGGAACGAGACTACCGCCTTTTCGTGGGCCTGAACGTCGAAGTCAGCAAAGACGATCAATACTCGCTGATCGAAGGCTACGTGAGAAATCGCGTCCGCACCGATGCTTTCCCCGGGCTTATCGCCCTACGTAACGTCGACGATATGCGCTTCACCCATGCCCCCAAACTGAGTCGCAATCCGTTGGAAATTGCCAACGTGAGAACCAAGAAAATCGCCAGCACCGCCAAGGCCGCCCTCAAAGCCATGCGCAATCAGCAGGCGCTCAGCGATTACCGGGACCGGGAAGTCAGTGCTTTGCAGGGACAATTACGGAATGCGTTATCCCCGGAGATGGGCGCCGATGGTGCACCCGTCGCCGCTCAGGGGGACGAAGTCAATCAAGAGGCGCTCGATGCCCAAAGCGCTCTCAGTGAGTTTGATGATCTGACCAGCGGGATGATCAATGATACGGACTACGCGGACGGGATCATCAGGGGTAAAAGCGACAGTCCCCCGACTGCTTTATTGATCACGGCAGAGATAACATCGCCGACCCTCGTCACCGACGCTTATCTCGTGGGGGTCGCCCGCATCAGCACCGAGGAAAGCGTGGGCCAAGACGTAATTTTCTTCGAACGCATCGCTCGCCTCGACCAGAAACCCCGCCAAATCAAAGTCGTGAAGCAAGGGCTTCCCGGTGAGTTCGAGGTTCTTGATGTAAAAATCCACATCTATCGTAACGGCGAGGAATTGGTAACTGACAGATCGGAAAGGCAATTCGCCCTCACCCGCGACGAAGTCTTCGAATACCTGACACTGGAACGCACCTCCAAAAATCGCGGCAAATCTCTCGCGCCCGAACCGGCGTGGTCGCTGGCCCCACCCGAGCTCTTCGCTTCGGCCAAACCCGACGCTTACGATTTTCCGATAACCGTCGAAGTCGATGAAACCGGCCACGTCACTAAGATCGACCCCACCATCGTCGTGCCTGCAAATGTCGCCGCCCTCGTCACGGATTTGCCGTTCTTTCCCGGTCTCGAAAACGGCATCGCCGTCTCCGCGACCACGCAGGTGAACCTGGCGTCGTTTTTCCGGTAATTTGAGGGGATCCGAGTGAACGTTACCAAATACCGCCCTTTAAATCACCAGCCTCTTGGGAACAGTTTGGCGCAACGGTGTCCTTGAAGGGAGACCTTTTCCCATGACTACACCCCAATCCCAAACGCGCAGATGCTGGACTTTGGCAGGTATTATCCTGTTCGGGCCGGGATTTACTAGGGAGGCATGGGCCGACCAGCCCAACAAAGAACCGCACTCCGTTTCTTCCCGTTCCGCTCCCACCAAGGACTTCCGGCTCTTCGTGGGTATCGATATCAAAGCCTTCTGGGGTGATGATTTCGCCACCGTCACTGACTTCGTCAACAACCGTGCCAGGCTGGATTCTACGGACGAGCCTGCCTTGCCGCTCGAGCGGCTCGAAAGAATCGGCTTTGAGCATAAAACCAAACTTAGCCGATTCCCCATTGAATTCGGCGAAATCGAAACCGAATTGACATCGGGAACCGATGCCGAAATCCGGGAACAGATGAAGCGTCAATCGGCCCTGCAAAGCTACGCCGACGATCAAATCGATATTCTGAATCAAGAGGTGGCGGACTCTTTTGGCAAACCCTCGGGCGAACAGGTGCAACCGGACGGAACCGTGGTGGATTTTGGCGACCCGAGTGGTGAAGCGGTCACGAGTCTCAACAACTTTACCGCCAATTATAGTTCCATGAGCAATCCGGCTTTCCACACGAGCAATCTCGCCCGAGATGCAGAGGGAAGGCACAATTCGTTGATTATCAAAACCACCATCACGTCTCCGCAACCCATCGCAGATGCGTATTTAGTGGGCCTCGCCCGAATCAATACCCTGACCGATGGCATCCGAGATGTGGTTTTCTTTCGCGAACTGGGATTTATCGGGCCCACGCCTAAACAGCTCCGCATCCGGAAGGACAATATGCCCGAGGGGTTCGAATTGAAGAACCTTACTCTCCACATTTACCGGGAAGGCCAGGAAATCGCCAGTGGGATGTCAGAGAAGCAATTCGCGCTGACCCGCGAAGAGGCACTCGATTACCTGACCTTGGCCCGCATTTCCAGTAACCGCGGCAAAACCCTGCCGGCCGAACCCGCCTGGTCGTTGGCCCCCTCGGAACTCCTCGCTTCTGAACGTCCCAGGGATTTTGATTTCCCTCTCACCGTACACGTCGATGCTAAAGGACGCGTCACTCGCGTTGACGAATCGACCATCGTGCCCGACCAGATTTCTCAAATTGTGGGCGAACTCATGTTCTTCCCTGCGATCGAAAATGGCACCGCCATCGACAGTGTGGCGCAAATCAACCTCCGCGATTTCTTTCGCTAGGGGTCGACCATATCAGCCGGTCAACGTTGGTGGCACGGAGACGTGACGCGGATCAAAACCTGCCTATGCTGGGCACGTATGATTCGCCTTCTCCTGTTCCTGATCACGTTCACCTGCGTTTGGGCGGACTCCGAAGAATTTCCGCTGTGGATAAACGGTGCTCCGGGTTCCGAGGCCCGTCGCCACGAACCCGAACAGGCCCAGGACTGGTGGGTGAAGAATATCCATCACCCGTCCGTAACAGTCGTTCCGGCCGACCCCGCTAAGGCTACCGGCGCAGCGGTGGTGGTTTTCGCCGGCGGTGGTCACCGCCAACTCGTTTTTCCCCCCGAGGGACTGGAGCCCGCGCAGTGGTTTGCCGATCGGGGAGTAACCGCGTTTGCCTTAAAATACCGCTTGGCCCGTGAACCCGGCTCGATCTACACGCTCGAAGAACACGCGGCGGCTGACGCCCGCCGAGCCATGCGTTGGGTGCGGCACCATGCGGCAAAATTTTCGATCGACCCCGACCGCATTGGCATCATGGGCTGGTCGGCCGGTGGAGAGCTCTCCGCCCTAGTCGCATTCGGTGAGCACGCCGGAGACAGCGCTGCGACGGATCCGATCGACCGCGAAAGTTGCCGTCCCGATTTTCATCTCAGCATTTACCCGGGGCCCATCGGGTTTCCCGCGGGCAAACTCTCGCCCGCCACTCCCCCGACCTTCTTTCTGTGTGCCATGGACGACGAATTTCACGTCGCTCCCATTTTGGCTGTGCTGCCCAAGTTCATGGCCTTGGGTATTCCCGTTGAGACCCACCTCTACGCCGCCGGCGGCCACGGATTTAACATGGGCAACCGATCGGACCTCGTGAGTATCCGCAATTTCCCCGATCGCATGATCGAGTGGATGCAAGACAGCGGTTGGTTGGCTCCCGTAATCGAATGAGATCCCCACGGAACTGATTCCCCGCTCTCCCGGTCAAACGCACCATGAAGAGAAACGTTCTCTGGAGTAGCCTGCTCGCTTTGACCGCAATCGGAATCGTCGGCTGCAAAACCTTTGGCGAAGGGATCACCAATCGGGAATTTGACATCCATTGGGCCGCCCTCGAAGCCGGGCTCACCACGGCAACCGTGGAGTCCCGGTTTGGTTCGCCCCGGGAAAAGAACCCCGCCGAAGAAAATTTCCCCGGTCACACCCAATGGATCTACTCACGACCGGAAGTCATCGGTCACCGCACCGAAATCGACGAAGTTTTTCGCAGCGAAGACGGTGCCAGCGTGCCGGTCGTTGAGCAGGTGGAGGTGTTGGGCAACGTCGAGTTTCACCTCTACTTCCACCAGGACAAACTTACCCGCTGGGAACGCATCATCCCCCGCAGTCGCTCGTTTTGAAGGGATCGTCGCAGCTTTCTGGGTAGTTTTACCCCCAGCAAGAGCACCAAACCAGCACTTACGGGCCCAAGCGCCAAAAAACCCGCCTCGGAAGGCGGGTTTTAAAATGGCGTCCCCACGGGGATTGGTCCCGCTAGCGCGGGATCGCTCTGCGACCGAACTGCTCCGCAGTTCGTCCCTTCTCCAGTCACTTCGCTCCTTCCGTCGAACCCCAGGCAGGGCTCGAACTTGGTCCCAGCGGGCCCAAGCGCCAAAAAACCCGCCTCGGAAGGCGGGTTTTAAAATGGCGTCCCCACGGGGATTCGAACCCCGGTTGCATGGATGAAAACCATGTGTCCTGGACCGGGCTAGACGATAGGGACGTTTAGCTAGGGACCGCGGAACGTAGAAAACCATTCTCCCTGCGCAAGGCCAAATTTACATATTTGCGTCAAAGGTCTCTCCAGACCATGAATTAGATCATGTATGGAATGGTAAATCAGGCGATTGAGCAGATGGTTTGTGAGACCCATGGCGACGAGGCATGGGAAAAGATCAAGGTTGCGATTACCCCTGTTTTGTGGACAGCACGAACAGTG
>CBFHXU010000113.1:0-10015 GCA_965659875.1 uncultured Opitutaceae bacterium | reverse complement strand
GCTCGGACCAAATACGCCTTTGTAATGACGCAGGTAGGCTGAGTTGATCGCCACGGACGAATCAGGCGACCACTTGTTGCCCACTTCGTGATTACCGGGAATGATCAGGCATTCCGGTCCGAGATCCGCCAAATCCTCTTTGATCGAAACCAACTCCTCCGTGTGCGTCGCCCCATCGCGGGTCAGATCCCCGCCGACTAAAACCAGCTCGGGCGCCATCTCCCGAATTTGGCGGCGAGCCGTCTCCCAATTGGCATTCCACGCGGGCTGAAACCGGTAGGAACGCGGAGACCCCACATGGATGTCCGAAACATGCACGAAGGACCAATCTGGGTAATTTTCAGAAATATTCATGCAGATTTTTTAGCCGGAAGCGTCTAAGCCTTCTTCGTGCCGATTTAGGTCCCGGCCCAGCTTCATCGCGAGTTCAAAACTATTCCCCCACCATCCACCCTCGAACCTACCCGACTTCTGAATACCCCCGAACCTAGTTTTTCCGGTCTCAGTCAATCCGACTATTTTGTCGTAGTCCTGTATCTGATCGCCGTTTTCGGCGCCGGATTCCTTTTCACCAAACAGAATAAGTCGGGTAAAGATTTCTTCGTCGGCGGTAATCGCATTCCCTGGTGGGCGGCGGGCGTATCGCTCTACATGTCGACGTTCTCGGCCTGGATGTTCACGGGGGCCGCGAGCTTCGTCTACAACACGAGTTGGTTCGGGATCCTCTTCTTCATCGCCCACCCCTTGGGGTTCTTGATCGGCTTCCTGCTCTCCGCCGTAAAATGGCGCCGGGCGCGTTTGTCCTCCCCGGTGGAATACGTGGAGGAACGCTACAACCACACCACGCGTCTGGTCATCGGTCTCGTGCTCTGCGTGAGCATGCTGTATTGGCCCGGACAACATCTCGCCGCGGTGGCCCGCATCTCCGCCCCGGCGCTCTTTCCTGACGTGCCATGGGCCACCAACGGGCTGATTATTTTCTTCGGTTTCTTTGTGCTGCTCTACTCCGTGGCCGGGGGCATCTGGGCGGTCAGCATGACCGATGTGCTGCAGTTCATTGTGCTGCTTTCGGTCTGCGTGGTGTTGCTCATCATTGTATTCTTCGGGGCCAACCCCATTTCACCGGCCGAGTTGATCGCGGGCGTGCCGGCCTTTGCCTGGGAACACACCTTGCCCAACGGAGCATACTATACGCCACTCTACATGATCGGGCTCGTGGCTCACGCCATCTTCGGCAACGCAGTCGGGGACAAGGCCCAGCGTTTCTTCCTCGTGAAGGACGAAAAAGCGGCGAAACGCACGGGATGGATGACCATCGCGCTCTACGCCCTTTCGCCGTTCCTTTTTGGGTTGCCGCCCTTGGTGGGAAAATTTCTGTGGCCGGAAGTCAGTCAACTCGTGGCGTTCGCGGGCAGTTCCAAACCCGAGGAATCCATCTTCATCGCCGTGGTGGTGCACTACCTCCCAGCGGGCATCGTGGGGTTGTTCATTGCCGCCATGATCGCTGCTTCCATGTCAGCGCTCGACAGTGTCTGGAACACGCTCTCTTCCATCGTTTCGATCGATCTCTACAAGGGTCACTTCCGCAAGGACGCCACCCAAAAAGAACTGCTTTGGGTCGGCCGCATCGTCGTGGTCTTTCTCGCTCTCGCCGCCATCACCATGGCGATCATTATCGTGAACAGTTCCTGGGGTCTGTTCACCTTCGCCAACATCGTGCTCGGTCTCGTGGGCATCCCGGTGAGCGTGCCTTTGATGGTGGGTGTCATCACCAAGATTCCTTCCACCTGGGCGGCCATCCCGTCCATCATCAGCGGCATCACCGTGGCCTCGCTCACCCGTTTCGATTTCAATTGGGAACTGGGCCCGCAATACATCGCCGTCGTGCTCACGACCTTCATCGTGTTGATGGTTTCGCGTTGGTTGGGCCAGCTGCACAATCGCAGTCGGATTCACGCCGCCCTCGGTTGCGCGGCATTGGGTGGGGTGCTCTTCCTCGGCCTCGGTTTGGTCTCCACCCATGACATGACCGGCAATTGGGTGCCGCGCATCATCGGCGGCGAAGCCACCGCCCTTTGGCTCGGGCTCACTTCAATGGGGGTCGCGATTCTGAGTTTCGTTTTCACACCGGTTTACGGTCGGGATATCACCGCCCTACCCGAACGCACCGAGGATTTCTACCGGCGCATCGCGCGCCCGGTCGATGTGGCCGCCGAGGTGGGCGAAGACCTCAACGAAGCACGCCCCAGTCAAATCATCGGCTGGAGTGCCGTGGGCTTGGCGTTCGTGCCGCTCGTCTTCCTGTTAATCTACGGCGGAGCCAACGCCTTTGCCTATCTGGCATTGGCCGCGATCCTGTTCATCATGGGTGGAGCCTTCCTCAAGGCCTCCGGTTAAGCGGGAGGCCGGGTCTTCATACTGCAGCTGTCGGGCCTAAATGAAACGGCCGTTTGCTACGCCATCCCCGACCCTAAGATCGGGACTCCGTCAACGAAACAGCCCTACCCACTAGCAGGGAATGTTACGGTAGGGCGTGCTCGCCGAGCGCGCCATTCAGTTTGTTTAAGACTGTTCGGCATCACTTGGTGTCTGGCCCTTTACACCCGACAACGTTAAGCGAGATTGCCAGCCGCTCAGTAAACGTCGCGTTGGTAGCGTTTGTCCTTCTTGAGCTGCTTCACGAAAGCGACGGCGTCCTCTTCACTCATCCCGCCGTGCTCGGCCGCAATGTCGTGCAACGCACGGTCAACATCCTTGGCCATGCGCTTGGCATCACCGCAAACGTAGAAGATCGCGCCGCCTTCGAGCCACTTCCACAGCTCGGCTCCGCCTTCGCGCATCTTGTCCTGCACGTAAACCTTCTCGGCCTGGTCGCGCGACCAGGCGAGATCGAGTTTGGCCACGTCACCGCTAGCGACATAATCTTTCCATTCGTCGGCGTAGAGGAAATCGGTCGCTTCATGCTGATCACCGAAAAAGACCCAATTGCGACCTGATCCACCATTGCCGGCCCGCTCCTGCACAAAGGCGCGGAACGGGGCGATACCGGTGCCCGGCCCGACCATGATGATATCGCGATCGGCATGATCCTCTGGCAAACCGAAGTGGGAATTGGAAACAAACACCGGCACCGGCGTCGTATCCACATCGACCCGGTCAGCCATGAAGGTGGAGCACACGCCCACGCGTTTCTTGCCCAACGTCTCATATCGCACAATCGCCACCGTGAGGTGCACCCCCTGCGGCGACACCTTGGGGGACGAGGCGATGGAATACAGTCTCGGCATCAGCTTTCGCTGCAAATCAACCAACTCTTGAACCGTGAGGACGGCGCTGGAAAACTCCTGCAGAATATCGATGTAGTGACGCTGTTCGAGCCAAGGCTTCAGGTCATCCTTGTTCTCCGGATCCAGCAGGCGCTCCAATTTGGCTTTTTGAGCCTCATCGGTCGCCTTGGTCACCAGAGTCTTGAGCAACATCGGGGAGGGACCGGCGAGGGCCAGTCGACTCGTCCAGGCCTCCCGCAGCGTGATGGGCTCTTCGAGTTTGAGCATCTTGGGCGAAACCATCTCGTCTCCCGTGGCGCCGACGGTCGCGAGGAGCTCCTCAACTTCGTGCGTCTGGTTGGTGGCAAAGACTCCCAACGAGTCACCCACCGTGTAGCTCAGCCCACTGCCGTTGATATCAACGATGAAGTGGCGGGTCTCCTTGATGGAGCCCGGAGCGTTGAGGAGACGGTTTTCGGTAATCTTGGCCGAAAACGGGTTAGTTTTGGAAAAAGGAGAGTCGGCGTTGTCGGATGACATTGTCCATAATTTGATCAACTCCGTCCACTTTCGCGCAAGCCTTACTTTGACGAGAGAACTTTACCTCGTCGAATTTGTCTCAATCCTTGCTTCCGACGCTCATTTGCAACCAACTCCCGAGGCTTGAAAACCGCCGAAATCCGTCTCCAAAAATATATTGCCGATGCTGGCATCTGCTCCCGGCGCGCCGCGGAGGCGTTGATCGAGGCCGGAGACGTGCGCGTAAATGGCAAAACGGCCGAAATCGGTCAAAAAGTCACCCCGGGGGTCGACGACGTCACGGTGGAGGATCAACGCATCCGGCCACCGCGCCACGAACCGATGACCGTCGCCGTGCATAAGCCGCGCGGATTGGTGTGTTCGAATGACGATCCCCACAATCCGGGCACGGTCTTTGACCTCCTCCCCCCGCAACTGCTCAACCGCCGCTTCTTTTGCGCCGGACGCCTCGACAAGGATTCGGAGGGATTGGTCATCCTGACGACGGATGGCGATCTGGCGAACAAGCTCATGCATCCGCGCAACGTCGTCGTGAAGCGTTATCAGGTCCGTTTGGATATACCGTTTCCGCGGGCCCGGCTAACGCGCCTGATCAAGGGCGTAAAGATGGAGGACGAATGGTTTCGGGTGGAGCGGGCCGCCTTGATGAATCCCCGTAACGACAGTTCCACGGAACTCGATGTCTGGATGCACCACGGAAAGAAGCGGGAAATTCGCCAACTCTTTCTGGCCCTCGGATTCCCGGTAAAACGTCTGCGCCGCTACCAAATCGGAGGATTTCCCCTGCGCGGCATTCCTCCTCGGGCAGTGAAGCAACTTTCTCGCAAAGACATCGCCCGACTGTTCCAATCTCCCACGGCTCCCATGCCAAATCACGACGCCATTGTTATTAAGCCAACTCGTTCGTCACATGCTCGCTAAGTCCCTCATCGCCTTCCTCGTCCTTGCCACCGCCCTCACTGCCGAGGTCGCCACCCGGGCCACGCCCGTCCACTTGCGCCCCGATTCCGGCTCACCGGTCCTCCGCTTGATCAAACCCGGCGAAACCCTGCCCGAAGTCGTCTCCGGCCACAGCGCGGCGTCCGGCTGGACCACCGTCGCCCTGCCCGGCCCCCACGACGTCTTCGTTGAAAATCGCTATATCGGAAAGGACCTGGACGTAGAACCGGGTGCGCCCCTACATCTCGGCGCCAAAACCTCCACCCCAGTACTGACTCAGTCGACCGTCGATGATGTCGTCACCATTACCGGGCTACGCGGACGCTGGACGCAACTCGAGCTTGATCAGCCCGTTACGGGCTATATTTTCGGCGCAGAACCCGCCGGCGTACTGCGCACCGAACCGGAGATTCCCACCGCAACCCTGCAGGACGACGCCTCATCGGTGGGACCGTCCACGCCCACGAGCTCCAAACCCACCATCGGCAAGGCGATCGAACGCACCGCCGCCGAACGCGAAAGTCTGGCCGCCCTGCCACGACTGTTCGAAGGGGTATTGACCTCCACGCGCTCCCCGCTCCGGCCGCGCCGACCTTATGACTTCGCTCTGCAGACCGACTCCGGCACGCGCTTCGCCTACGTCGATCTGAAAAAAATTCTCCTCAACACGCCGGTGGAAAATTACATGCGCCACCAAGTCGTCGTTTACGGCACGGCTCGTCCGATTCCGGACACGAAGGACATCGTCATCACCGTAAAATCGATGCAACTGCGCTAAGCGCATTCTGGCTTTCCCTTTCTCATGGAGCTCATCAGCGGAAACGAAATCGCGGCGAACATCATCGCCGAACTTAAATCGGAAGTTGCGACCCTCGAAGGTCGGGCTCCTTGTCTCGCCCTCGTCCGCGTGGGCGACGATCCTGCATCCGTTTCCTACGTGAAGAAGAAGGAAAAGACGGCGGCGGAAATCGGGGTAACGAGTCGCATCATCCTGCCTCCGGAAACCATAACGCAGACAGAACTCGAAGCCCTGATCGATGACCTTAACCAGGATGACGGCGTGGACGGCATTCTCGTGCAATCTCCCCTCCCCGGTGATTTGAACGAGTTGGCAATCTTCCGACGCGTGTCTCCCGCCAAAGACGTGGATGGTTTTCACACCCTCAATCTCGGCAAAATCGCCCAAGAGGATGATACCGGATTCGCCTCCTGCACGCCGGCTGGAATCATGGAAATGCTGGCCCGCAGCGATGTGGATTTACGCGGCAAACATGTCGTCGTGGTCGGCCGGTCCCTGATCGTCGGAAAACCCGTGGCCTTACTGGCATTGCAGAAGAAAGCCGGCGCCAACGGCACCGTCACCATCTGCCACTCCGCCACCAACGATTTACCAGCGATCACCCGCCAGGCCGACGTATTGATTGCCGCCATCGGTCGGGCTCATTTCGTCACCAAGGACATGGTCAAACCCGGGGCCGTGGTCATCGATGTGGGCATCAATCGCATTCCGGATGCGACGAGAAAGTCCGGGTATCGTTTGGTGGGCGATGTCGACTTCGATGCCGTTGCCCCGCTCTGTTCCCAGATTACCCCGGTGCCCGGTGGCGTAGGTCCCATGACCGTGGCGATGTTGATGAAAAACACCATTAAAGCACATCGCCTTTCGACCTAAGCTTCTTTGAACTACCCTTAGTCCGCCAACTCACGCAACTTACCCGCCTCCAAGCTATGTCCGTCCCGCGCATTCTCGTCGTCGACGATCAACTCATCAACGTCCAGTTACTTAAACGGAAGTTGGAGAGGCACAGTCTCGCGGTTACCCCAGCCTATTCCGGACAAGAGGCTCTCGATTCGATCCGGGATAATAAACCGGATCTCATTCTGCTCGATGTCATGATGCCGGAGATGGACGGGATGGAGGTCTGCCGGCGACTCCAGGCCAACGTCGAAACCAAGTCCATTCCGGTCATTTTCATTACGGCCCGCAATACCAAGGAAGGAAAAATCGAAGGCCTGGCCGTGGGCGCGGTGGATTACATCACCAAGCCCATCGATTTGGACGAAACCTTGGCCCGGGTGCAGACCCAACTTCGGTTCGTCAGCATCAACCGGGAAATGCTCGACTTGCAGCGACGGCTGGTGGAAGCCCGCCGCACCGCCACCATTGGTGCCGTCGCCCAGGGCATCGCCCACAATCTGAATAATCTCCTCGGCGTGGTCATTGGTTATCTGGACTTGATAAAAACCGTGGCGGAGAACCCCGATGCGGTGCGCACCAATACGGGAAAAGTCGAGTCCGCCATCGATCGTATCGTTCATATCATCAAACAACTCAACACCGTCGTATCCAAAACCCGATTACCGACCAAGAGTTTTGCTCTGGCGGATCTCATTGCAGGCGGCATCGAACGATTCGAAAGCGAAGCAGAGATTGGCGTATTCTTGGACGATACCACCGGAAATTTAATTATCTCAAGTCATGTCGAGTTGTTCGAGAGCGCCCTGTCGGCCCTGCTGATGAATGCGTGGGACTCCTACGGCGATGATTGTACCGATCAGCGTTCCATTGGGCTTTCGATCACTATCCTCGAAGACAGTAAAACTCCGATGATCGAAATGCGAGTGGAAGACCAAGGGTCCGGCATTGATCCGGAAATCCGCGATCACATGTTCGAGCCTTTCATCAGTTCAAAACGCACGGTCGGAGTCGGTATGGGACTCACCATCGCCCGTCATGCCCTGCGATCATTGGGTGGAGATCCGATCCTCGAGGATCGTCCCGGCGGCGGCACCGTTGCCATCGCCAAACATCCCATCAACGCCGTTAAGTCCCATGACTAAGATTGCATTTATCGGGGCCGGGCGCATGGCCTCGGCCATGGTGAAAGGAATTCTGGCGAACGACGACGCCATGGCGGATGCGATCACCTGCTTCAGCGCCAGTGGCACCAGCGCAACCGCATTGGCAGAGGCAACCGGCATCAAGCGGGCGAGTGATTTATCCGAGTTACTAAACGGCGCAGACTTGGTGGTCGTCGCGTTCAAACCGCATCATCTCGCCACCGCCGACTCACGACTGGCTTCTCTGACTGCGGATAAGATTGTGCTGTCGGTACTGGCGGCCAAAACCGTGGATCATCTTCACGCGGTCTTCCCTCACGCCCGAAACATTATCCGGACCATGCCCAATACGCCGAGTGCCATTGGCGCAGGTATTACCGGTTGGTGCGCCCGGGAGGATTTAACCCCGGCGGATCGTAAAATGGTGGTGGCGGTACTCAAATCGGTCGGCCGGGAAATGGAAGTTCCGGAAGGAAAAATCGACGCCTTGATGGGAGTCAGCGGATGCGGTCCGGCGTTTCTCTTTGAATTTACCGGTGCACTGCGGGATGCCGGGGTAGCCGGAGGACTTTCAGTCGCGGAAGCCGAAGAGCTGGCGGTGGCAACGGTTTTGGGTTCCGCCCGCTATTTGGCTCGCTCCGATCGCTCTCCCGAAGAATTACGCGATGAGGTCACGTCGCCCAACGGCACGACCTACGCCGGTCTCCAGGTTTTAAAAGCGGCTCATTTTCGCGATACCATGAAGGACGTGGTCGCGGCGGCCAAAGCCCGCTCGGCTGAGTTGGCCAACGGCGGGTAGTTCTAGGCACCCTTCCCCGGGAACGCCTCCTCACTTCGTCCGGGCAAAAAGAAACCGCCACTGGGCGGTGACGGTTTCGGAATTGAAAGAACTGAACCCGTTTAGAGGTCACCTGCCGTGTAGGCGGCGGTCTGCGAAGCGGTTGCCTCCTTGACGGCAGTTACTTGCTCCGGGGTGATCTCACCCGCGGCGTTACCCCATTCCTGGCGAATATAGGTCAGCGCGTAGGCGATTTTATCGTCGCCCCACTTATAGGTTCCGGAAGGACCGAATGCGGGCATGATACCGTTGTAAGGAGCTCCATTCACTTCAATGGGACCTTGGAGACCATGGAGGACGACCTTGATCAATCGTTCTTCATCCCCGGTCACCCAATCTGAACCCACCAAGGGAGGAAACGCACCGGGAAGACCTTGACCGTTGATTTGGTGACAGGCCACGCAGACTTGCGTATAGAGCGTCTTACCCACCGCAAACGCATCAACTTCAACGTCAACATCACCACCACCGTGAACCTGAGGGTCGTAGCCTTTGTGATGGATGGTGGTCGCAACCCCTAACCCATCCGACAGTCCCGCCCGATTGTGGATAAAGTAGATGGCCACGATGAAAATCATGGTGGAAACAAATCCCAACATGAACAACGGCATGAGCGAGTAGCCTTGATCGGGCTCCTGCTGATCATGCAGCAGGGCAGCGTGCACCGCTTGAATATCTTGGTCGGAAGCGGCGGAAGCCTCCATGCGAGCGTCAGAATTTTCGTTTTGGCTCATCTTAGTGCCCTTCCTCCTCTACGTCGGCCGCGTCTTCAGCCTCCGGTTCCGGTGGAATATAATTGGTTTCCGGGTAAGCGTAGGTGTCGTTGCGATACGCGAGGTAAGCGACCAAAGAACGGGCGCGTTCGGTGGGGACCACTTGGGAACCCGCCGCTACATCCACCCGAATCGCATCATCCGAAGCTTGTCCGTCGATTTCGGTTTCTTCGAACAAGAAACGATAGGCCGGCATCGCGGAATTCTCAGCCGGCGAATACAACATTTCGTAGAATGCATCGGAATTCTCGTAACGGGCGCCTACATTACGCAGATCAGGACCAATGTGGTTGGAACCCAGTTGCACGATAGTCTCTTGAATATAATCGCGGCCTACACTGGCGCGTAGCCCCCAGCCTCGCTCCAGATCGCTGGCCAAATCGGCGCGGCGAACTTGCTGCGTGTGGCAGGTGACACAACCCAGATCGGTGTAAACTTTAGCACCGCGAGCAACCACTCCGGGTTGTTTGGCCGGAAAGGACTGACCAGCGAGATCATCATAATGCGGCGTCACCGCACCATAACCAAGTTGGTTGGCCAGGATCGCTGCCGTCCAAGAGAAGGCGAGGATGACAAAAGCGCCGAGAAAAAGATACGGTCCACGATTCATGAGTTCACCTCCAGAGCAGCGGGAGTGCTAAATACGGTGTCAGCCGATTCCGTCGGCTTGGAGAAAACGGCCTGATAAATGGCCATCACCACGTTGACGAAAAATGCGAGGTGTCCAACCAGCAGCGTCAAATACCCCAGCACGAGAGCAACTAGGTAACCGGATGATGCGCCGACGACATCCGCAAATGCCGGATAACCTTCGACGT
>CBFHXU010000112.1:0-10343 GCA_965659875.1 uncultured Opitutaceae bacterium | reverse complement strand
GATACTCTTCGACCAAGGCCCCTTGGTCGCGTTTTGACATTTTACCCGGGCCATCCTGACGGAGAATAAGGGGGATGTGAGCAAAGGTGGGCAGCGGAGCGCCGAGGGCCTTGAAGAGTTCGGTGTGCTTGCTCGTGTTGGAGAGATGATCCTCCCCCCGAATGACGTGCGTGATTCCCATGGTGATATCATCGACCACATTCACGAGATGGAATACCGGGGAGCCATTTGATCGCACCACCACGAAGTCCTTCTCTTCGGTGCGCTCCACGCGGCCCCGAATTTGATCTTCAATAATTTGGGGCTCGCCCGAAATCCGGAACCACCAGGCACCTTCCTTTTCGTAAAGGCGGTCGGCCGCCTTTAGCTTTTCGATATATTCCTGGTAGATGCCGTCGCGCTCACTTTGGCGATAGGGACCAAAATCTCCACCCGCGCCCGGTCCTTCATCCCAGTCCATTCCCAACCAACGTAGGCTCGAATAGATTACCTCGAGATACTCGTCACTGTTGCGTTCTTTGTCGGTGTCTTCGATGCGCAGCACGAACTTCCCGCCGGTGTGCCGGGCATAGAGCCAGTTGAATAATGCCGTGCGGGCACTGCCGATATGGAAAAACCCGGTGGGACTGGGAGCGAAACGAACGCGAACTTGTGACATGACGATTAAATTAAATTCCCGACTTGTGAACGGCGGGATCGGCCAGCAAGAACGTGAGGATGCCCCCTGTCAAAGCCTGCCCGCTCGATCCCGCGGCGTTACTCGCTCGATTCCGAATCGAGGCAGAACAACATGGCTTCCGGGAAGAACTGATGGGGTTGCGGGATGATTTCCCGCTGATCGCATTCACTCGGCGCGCGGTCGGCCAACGCCCCCGCATTTACGTCTCCAGTGGCGTGCATGGCGACGAACCCGCGCCGCCCGAGGCCCTCTTGCAAATGCTGCAGTCCGGAATTTTTGACGATCGGGCCCATTGGTTTCTGATTCCGATGCTCAATCCCTCCGGATTTTCAGCCGGGCGACGTGAAAACGCTGAAGGCGTCGATCTCAATCGCGACTATTTGGGGCCAAAGTCGGCGGAAATAGGAGCGCACATCGCCTGGTTGGAAAAACAGCCACGATTCGATCTGAGTTTATGTCTCCACGAAGACTGGGAAGCCACGGGATTCTACCTCTACGAGCTTTCCCGGCCGCAACCCGCTTCGCTTGCCCGAAGCATTCGCGACGCCGCCGCGCACCACATTCCGGCCGAGCCAGCCCGGGAAATCGATGGTCGCCCCATCGACGAAACGGCTATCATTCGACCCGCCAGCGACCCGCTATTGCGTGAAACCTGGCCCGAGGCCATCTATCTGTTCAAACATCACGTCGATTTATCTTACACGTTCGAAACCCCCTCCGGATTTGCCCTGCCCGATCGCATCTCGGCTTTCCATGCCGCGGTAACCACGGCTATCAATGCCCAACTTCAACCTCCCCTCAAATGACAATTCCACGCTCCCTTCTCGCTTTGACCCTCTCCACCGCATCGTTCCTGTCCGCTCAAACCGAAACTCCGATCCTCATAGCCGGCCAAGGCGGTCTCCACCGCACCACGCTCGATCTTGAATCCGGCAAATTGGGCGCTCCCGCATTGGTCCATGAGTTCGATTCAGGAAGTTGGTTGGTATGGCATCCCACACTGTCCGTCGTTTACAGCTCTTGGCGGGACAAGAATACCGGCGGCGTCAAAGCCCTGCAGGTGAGCGCCTCGGGTGACGTCACCGAGTTGGCTTCCGTTCCACTTCCTTTTTCTTCTCCTGCTCATATCGCCGTGTCCCCCGCCGGTGACTATCTTTCCACCGCCCATTACGGCAGCAAAGCCACTACCTTAATATCGCTCGGTGATGATGGTGTGTTTGATGATTTCAAAGACTCGTATGAGCACCGGGGGAGCGGCCCCCATCGCGTGCAAACCCAATCGCGCCCGCATTGGGCGGGGTTCACTCCGGATGGCACCCGATTGCATGTCACGGACCTCGGATCGGACGAAATTTGGACCTTCGCGGTCGACCACGACAAATCGCAGCTGAAGTTACTGCATAAAACCGGACTTCCCGCCGGATCAGGGCCTCGACATATGGCTTTCACGGCCGACCAAAAATTTGCCTATGTGAGCGATGAGCTTTCGCACCATGTATCCGTATTCGAATACGATGCGGCCGCCGGCACGTTTTCCAGTCTTCAACACATTGATGCAGCTCCGGCCGACCTGGAGGAATTGACCAACAACGTTTCCGAAATCCTCGTCCATCCCAGCGGCAAATTCGTTTACACCGCCAATCGGGGAAATGACACCGTGGCCGTATTTGCCCGCGACCAAACCACCGGTAAACTGACACTCGAAGAAAACGAACCGGCCCGCGGCGTTTGGCCCAGGAACTTCACCATCACTGCCGACGGTGCCTGGTTGATCGCTGCCTCCCAAATTTCCGGCACCATCGCGAGTTTCTCCATTGATCAGACTTCGGGCAAACTGACCTACGCCCGCAGTATCATCAATGTGCCCGCCCCCGTCCGCCTGCTCCTCCCGCGGGAGTGAGGCAGTCGGAACAGGGGTGCTGCTGGCTGGTTACAACGAATTAATTCGCGCCAAGTTCGCCGCGCGAACGGCCAGCAAACGTTCGTCGGCAACGGCGAACCTCTCCCAACCGAGCTCACGGTAAAGCGCAATCCGCTCGTTGAGGAGCTCCGCGTTATAGGGATCGTCCTTAATTCGATCATTGAGTGACTTGAGAGCCAACCCGGCGTAGTCGGCCGCATCCTGTATTTTCGATACCAACTTCGTGGTATCTTTGGCCGCCTCGGGTTCCCACCGCTGCAATTCGGCCAAACTCGCCCAAGCTTCATCCATCCGGCCGGCGCTTTGATGCATATCGACTTTAAGACGATTGATCGCCGCCAGGAACTCCCGCTTCTCCGCCCATTGTTTCTCTTCCGCCGCAATCTCGTCGCGAGCTTCCAAGTCGCCCGGAAGCGCCACGGGTTTCGCGCCAAAAAATCGACTGACGCCATCGGCATCGGCCAACACTTCGGCCTCATCCAACCAAGCCAAGATCTGAGCTTCGGTGGGAATCGTCTTTTCGAGTTTCTCCGTTTCCGGCTCGGTTTCCGGCGCTTCTTCATCCGCGGAAGCCTCTTCAGAATCGGCGTCAGCGGTTTCCGTTTCATCTTCCTCGGGAAGTTTACCCCAGACATCACTGACCAAACCGGCCAAGACCGCACCTTCAATGGCCCGCTCGATTTGCGGAGCCGGATTCTCCGGCTTGGCGACGGTCAATTGATCGAGCAGCTCCAAACGGCGACTCGCGACCGCAAGTTCGTCGTCTAAGCGATGCTTCCGCACAAACTCAAGCTGAAGGTCATAAACGGCGTCCGACAGGGTTTCGGTTTCGGATTTCTGATCGTCGCCGGGCTTGGCCTTCGGATCCTGGTCCGTAACCTTGCTCGGCGCATCCCCGACCATGTAGACCAAACCGGACTTGGTGATCTCACGATCATCTTCATCCTTGAAGGTAAGTTCGCCTTTGAGGAAATCCGGAGCTGGCTTCAGCTCCGCGGCCTTTTCGATGATCGTATCCTGCAGGAAAAGAATATGTTGGCGACCGCCTGTGAAATCGAATTCTGAACTTGAACCGCCCATGAAACGGGCGCGTTGATTGGCCAAAACACCGAGTGCTGCCGCCGGTTTGAGCGGGACATTGATACGGAGAGGCAGCGTCTTTACGTCATCCAAAATTTTCGTCAAATAGGACCCCTGCTCTCCTACAATGGTGGTTTTTCCTTTGGGGAATTCGAACGTCTTTTTAGGATCGGGGAACGCGTTATACAGGACTTCTCCTGATTCGTGAACCACCTTCAGTCGACCCCCGGTAAAGCCTTCCGAAAAATCGTAGGACTGTTGGCCGCCCAAGCTGGCAGTGGTCGGCTCCTCGAACTCAACTTCGTATTTCATCCGCACCAATCGATCCTGTTGCGGACCGGGATTCAGCGGTGACCCCGGACGCTCACTGCGCTCATCGTCATAATAGTCCTCGGTAGTGACGGGCAGGCTGACGTGAACGGCCGAACCGAGGTTGGCTTCGACCTTCACTTGAGCATCCGCCAACGGCGCCAGCTCGATGGGCAGGAAGGCCTGATTGGGCTCCATGACGAGGGTGTTGGGCTTTAGCCCTACCCCTTGCCACTCCAGTTCCAAGTCAAGCTGCGTCGCTTCAGGTGAGTAAAAATACTGGTTAAAGGCCAACTCGGTCACCCCGCCGCCGTGGACCTTAACCGACATCGTGTGCTCGTCCCCTTCTTCAATCCAAGCGACGTGCTCGGACTTATAGTGGTGCTGACCTTGTTCGGCGGCCAGCGTGACAACCTGCAGGAAAAACCGTCGGGTAATCGGATCGTCCGCTGTATGCTTTATCTTGATCAATAACTTTTCGGCGTGGTCCGGCACCTCATAAAACCGCCGTGCGGTAACCGCGGGCGAGAGCGCGATGGAGGTTTTCAGTTGATGGTCCTCGAATACGTCGGCGTCCGCCGGCCGCACGATTGTCAGCGGCACCGTAAAGGCGGCCCCGAGCTCCTCTTTACCCGCCACGAAAGCATCGACCCGACTCATGATTACTTCTCCGTTCATCCGGGCTTTTTCCGAACGCTCCGGAATATTGAGGTGCAGGTTCATGCGCTCCGAACCATTGGCCATGTGCATGAACTCCGGTGCTTCAATCCAGGAGTCGAGTGGCTTGAGCACGAAGTCTTCATCAAATTTAAAACGATCATCGCTGCTGCTCGACTCAGGCCAATGCGGTGCAATATCCGCGATCACGTTGCGGCGAGGTTCGTCGAGTGATTCCCGCAAATAGAGTCCGCGGCCACGATCGACAAACGTACCGCCGTTTACCCCCACATCATAAAATACATCGAAAGCGGGCTCGTCGCCCAGTTCCTGTAATTTGGCCCAAGCTCCGCCTGCGTTGGCCATTCCGGCGCCACGCGTGAACTCCGCTTCCGCCGTTATCGGGGTCGCGCCCAGCATCATCGCCTTGCGCATCAAGGCGGGTCGTGGGCTCATGCCATTTTGTTTGGCCGCACTTAGCACCAATGCCGCCACTCCACTGGTGGAAGGGGCCGACATCGACGTTCCGTTGTACATTCCGGCGCTGCCGAGAGTCTCCGCTGAGGTCGAAGCCCAGGCCGCACCCGGTGCCATGACATCCACCCCGATGTCGCCATCTTTCGTCGGCCCCCGACTGGTAAACTGGAGCGCCGCGTCCGGGCTGTCCTTGATCGTATTGTAGAGGGCCTTGCCCATTTCCTCCGAAGCGAAAGCTCCGACGCCGAGCACCCGGCTCGATTCACCGCCCGCTGACCCCGCGGTGCTCAAGGCCGGACCTTCATTGCCCGCCGACATAACCGCCAGAATATCGAAGCGGTCGGCCAAGAGTTGGTAATTCATGGCGTTGTGGTCGCGTCCATCCTGATAGGTGCTCGATCCCCCCCAACTGGCATTCATGATGTCCACCCCATAGCGAGCAGCGGTAGCGATAGCGCGGCGTTCACTGGGACCGTAGGAGCCGCCCCCCACGCGAATGTCGCCGATCTTGATTGAGAGAATCTGGGCCCCCGGAGCCACGCCATTACGGTCGGGATCATCAGGGAAATTCGAGGCCGTGATACTGGCGACATGCGTGCCGTGGGCCCCGCTCATGGTGACGATTGAAAGCAACGCACCTTCTTCGTAAACCTGCACGGCATAGGTTGCATTGGTATGTTCGTCGAAGGTGCCGTATTCGCCCGCAATCCCGTAAGGTCGCAATTCGAGGTCATCGCTCAGATCGCCGTTCCGATTGGTATCCACGATCACCCGCCAATTCGTGCCGTCGTGCCAGACCACACAGTCATAAACCAATCCGGGACCCGAATCGGCATACTTATCTTCGAGGGCGGTTTTCGCCTCATGCAGAGCAACCAAATCCTGTTCTTCGCGGGTGCGATCGCCGGGGGCTTTGGCTTCCGCGGATTTTAATGCCTCATCCTTGTCGCGGTCCGCGGCGCGGCGCATCACACTCAACTCCGCCGCCCATTCGGACTTCACGTGTTGGCGGAGCCGGTTCAAAGCCGAGCCGGGAAACAATTCGTCGGCCGGCTTCATCCCCACCCTGAACTCGCCGGATGGATTGGTGATCGCGGTCGGAAGCTTCAATTTCAAACCGGAGAGCCCCGCCAGCAGACCATCCTCATCCGGCTTCACGATGGCCGACGTATCCACATCACCACTACCCGATGCATCAATCATATCCAGCACCTTGCGCTCCCCCGTCGTGGTGACCGCCAGCCCGGCCGCCGCCGGATCCACGCCCGTATCAAATACCGCGACAATCACGCCCCGACCGTCATAGGTAGGATTTTCGGCGATAAACGTATCCGCGCCGACTTCCCGTTTGGGAATCAGTGCGCTGCGCAGCGCTTCGACATCAACTGCAGCGGTTTCCGCCGCGGTGTGCTGAAGGGCGCATATTGAAAGAGTGGCTCCCAACAGCCAGCGGGCTGCCAGAGGTCGTAAGGGGGAGTTTAGCATGCAAGGAACTAGGCAACGGAATTCATTCCCCGCAAGCCCGCGTATCAATCGTTGCCCGGGCGATCTAATCCTGTCTGGTCAACACGACGCTGGGAAGATCGAGGCGTTCCCCACTCAGGCGGGCTAAATCATCCGGCCATTCTGCCCGAAACACCCTATCCATCCCCGTGGGACGAAGATCGATTTCCGCGCAGTGCAGCGCTTGGCGCCGGATCAGCAACTGACGCTCCAATTCGGTCCCCCAGCCTTCCTCGATAAATTGCAGAAAGAGATTTGCATCAGGGCCATATATTTTGTCCCCCACCACGGGGTGCCCCAGCCACTGCGCATGAGCTCGGATCTGGTGTTTGCGACCCGTTCGAGGTCGAACTTCAACGGCAGTGAATCCCCCGTGACTGGCCAAGGGAACGAACTGGGTCTGAGCCTCCTTCCCATCGCTTCTGACGTGATCCTTCACGTGAACGGGGCTATCCACTTCCGGCCCAAGGGGCTGATCCACCCAGACCGGATCATTTAACTCACCGTGCAACAAAGTCAGGTAACGCTTCCCCACTTTTCGCGTCTGCATCGCCTTTTGCAGCCGGCTGGCCATGGCGGCGTTTTTAGCCATGACCACCACGCCACTCGTTTCTCGGTCCAACCGAAATACCAGATGCACCGTATCGATGCCCAGATACTCCCGGGCCGCTCCGACCAAACTCGAGGTGGGACCAAATTTTGACGGATGGCAGACCACTTCCCCTGATTTGTTGACCACCAGCAGATCCTCATCCTCGTGAATCACCCAGGTCGCCAGCTCTTCCGGACTCGTTAACTTCACCCGATCGGCGCGGAATGGGCGCGGTGGCCACGGGCCATACATTACCGCAGAGCCTCGGCCCAAGTTTGGCGGCGGCGAACTACTCACGAGAGTGTGCTTTCAGATGCGACAGGACGCGCCCGCTGAGCGGCGTGGCCCACCGCCACGGCAACCAGGAGGCGAATGTGGTCATGAGTTTATTGCTCCACCCGGTGACCACATGCGGTTTCTGGCGAGCCAGGGCCTGCATGGCTTCCGCCACGACCTCATCGGGGGTCTGGGCAAATTTGGCCGACGGTCCTTGAATGCCCATCCCGGCCCGGGCATGGAATGCCGTGTCAGTTGACCCGGGACAAACGGTCATGACCCGCACCTGACTATCTCGCAGCTCGTAGTCCAAAGAGTATCCCCAGTGCAGCAAGAACGCCTTCGTCGCTCCATAGGTGGCGATGAAGGGTGTGGGCTGGAAAGCCGTGACCGACGCGACATTCATCACGACGCCGCCGCGTTCACACAGCAAAGGGAGTAGCTGCGACGTGAGATCGATGACGGCATTGATGTTCACTTCGACGATTTCCCGCTGCGCGTCGCTATCCGAATGGTGAAATTCCCCATAGTTGCCAAATCCCGCATTGTTTATGAGCAAAACTCCACCTGCCACCGCATCTTCACCAAGAAACTCTAATACCTCGCGAATGGCGACCGGCAGCGCATTAGCATCACTTAGATCGATAGAAATATGACGCAGCTTAAGCTGAGCTGAAAACTCCCCGGGCGAACGCCGTGAAAGGTTGCAAATTCGCACATTTGGAGTGAGCCTTTCGATGTGCTTGAGAAACGAGTTTCCAATCCCGGAAGATCCTCCCGTGAGGACAATCGAGGTAAAAGGAAAAGAGTCAGTTTCGTCAGCACTCATGCGGGTTTTCAGCCAAGATGATCCGCGACTGTTTCGGTCAACTCAACTAAAGGAAATAAAATAAGATGAATGATGATCGTGCTCACGAATTGATAGTCTCCGGCATCCACCTGGATCTCACGCCTTCCCTTAAAACATTCGTCCACGACAAAGCCGAAAGACTCTTTCGCCACGAAGAACAGATTGTGCGGATTCGCGTAGAAATTGAATGCGATTCCAAGCAGGATCCGGAACATCGCTTCACTGCCAAGGGCCATATCGAAATTCATGGTCCCGATATGAATGCCACGGTCACGACGAACGAGGCCCATAAAGCCGTCGCCCTACTCACCGATAAACTCGACCGGATGCTCCGCCGTCGCTCGCGCTTCTTCAAAGTGAAGCGCCACCGCACGGGCATGAAAGCAGACGTCCAAGGACTTCGCGCCTTAATCGTCTGATTCATTCGGTGGTATTCCCCCCGGCCAAACCCGTCTCCCCCATCGAGCCGGGTTTTCTGTTTTAGCGCGGCCTCCAACGCAAAAGACCCGCGATCATCACAATCGCGGGCCTTAAAATGGTACACCCGAAGGGAGTCGAACCCCTAACCTCTTGATTCGTAGTCAAGCACTCTATCCAGTTGAGCTACGGGTGCATGGAGGAACGCAGAAAAAGAGTTCTTAGAACGCTGAGCGCAAGCGCATATTTCCAGAATTCTGCAAACTTTCCCCCAACTTGCTGACTCAAACACGCTTTGCGCTGGCCGGATTCACGCTTTCCCCTTCTATGACAGGCATGTCCGAATCGGCTGAACCCACGTCCCGCCTGCTCTCGGAGCGCCAACGTAAACTGGCTGGCTTCGCGATCGGTTTCGTTTCCCTCGCGGTGATCATCTGGCTCCTGGGAAAATCGTTCAGTCTCTTCGCCCAGTTCATCGGATATTTTTCGGGCGTGTTGTGGCCCATTACCACCGCGGCCGTGGCAGCTTTGGTGCTGAAGCCCGCGGTTAACCTGCTGGAAAATCGATTCAAACTCAGCCGGGTGGCTTCGGTGGTCATCCTTTATGCCCTCGTGGCTTTGGCGTTTGGCGGATTCCTCCTCCTTATCATCCCCGCGATCGTCGAGCAGCTATTAGACTTCATTGCGTTCCTGCCGATCGCCTGGCAACGGGCGAGTGACTTTGTGCAGGCGCAATACCCCGCCTGGGTTGAGATCGCCCAACGCCACGCCGACAACGAGACCATCAAGTCCATCCTCACGTCGTTCACCGGCGAAATTCAGGGGCTCTTGGGCAATGCGGTGCCTTCACTCAAAGCCGCCGGCAGTGGCGCTCTGGGCGTCTTCGGTTTCGTCGCGGCGCTCGCGATCGTGCCGATCTACCTGTTTTTCTTCCTCCTTTCGCGCAGCGATCCGACGGGAAACATGCATCAACACCTCACGTTTCTCGACGAGGACATGCGCAACGATGTCGTGTTTTTGGTGCGCAACTTCATCGATATCGTGGTCTCTTTCTTCCGCGGGCAATTACTCATCGGTTTGATCATGGGGCTCCTGCTCACGCTCGGGTTCTGGCTAGTCGGCTTAAAATTCGCGCTGGTGTTGGGCCTGACCTTGGGGATCCTCAACATCATCCCGTATCTCGGCACCATTGTGGGGCTGAGCTTCACCCTTCCTCTTGCATTCTTTCAAACGGATGGCGGCTGGGCCCTGCTCGCCCTCACCTTGGTCGTTTTCATCCTGGTGCAGAATATCGAAGGATGGCTTTTGACCCCCAAGATCATGGGCGATCGCACGGGTCTACATCCGGTGGCCATTATCTTCGCGGTGTTTTTCTGGGGCGCGGCCTTCGATGGAATCCTCGGCATGATTTTGGCGATTCCGTTAACGGCGTTTTTCGTAACGGCCTGGCGCTTGGCTCGTCAGAAATATTTTGTGGCCGAGTAAATGGAATCAGCTCCCCCAGAGTGCGCCAACTGTGGCGCAGATATCCCATCGGGAGCACGATCTTGCCCGGAGTGCGGAGCCGACAAACGCACGGGCT
>CBFHXU010000111.1:0-10366 GCA_965659875.1 uncultured Opitutaceae bacterium | reverse complement strand
CGGGGAACACAGGATCTAGTTAATCAGCAAAGGCTGGAGGACTTCCCAGACATTTTTTGCCACCAACTGGTGGCCGGCGGGGTTCGGATGAATGCCATCGGGTAGGTTGAAAGCAGGGTCGCCGCCGACCCCTTCTAGGAGAAAAGGGATAAGCGCCGCACCATTTTCCTCGGCCAATGGCGCAAAGAGTGCGTCGAAGTCGCCGGCGTATTCTCCCATGCTTGTGGGCATCCGCATGCCGGCAATCACAAGTTTCACCTCGGGATTTTTGGCGCGGACTTGGTCCAGAATGGCTTGGAGGTTGTCGCGCAGCAGCTCGAGTGGCAGGCCCCTTAGGCCGTCGTTGCCGCCGAGTTCCAGGACGAAAATATCGACCGGTTGGCGCATGACCCAATTGATCCGCCGCAGGCCGCCGGAGGAGGTTTCGCCGCTCAGTCCGGCGTTGACGACCCGGTAGTCGAGTCCGGTTTCGTCGATCTTTTTTTGGATCAGGGCCGGGAACGCGGTGATCGTAGGATCGTCCATGCCGTAGCCTGCGGTGAGGCTGTCTCCGTAGAACAGAATCGTGCGGGGGGTCTCATCTGCGGCGGACGCGACTGCTGCGAAGCCAATCAGACCAGCTGCCATAAGATATCTAAGAAGTGATTTCACCATTTGCACTAAGAGAGACGCGGGGTTTCCTTCGGGGTTCCGCTCATGAGTGTCCAATCGATGTTGAAAGTCCAGCACCTCACAAAAAGTTACCCGACCGCCGCCGGGAAGCTTACCGTCCTGAAGTCCGTCGACTTCGATCTGGAGTTGGGGGAGTCACTCGCGATTCTGGGACCCTCCGGCAGTGGCAAGACCACTTTACTGGGCCTGTGTGCCGGTCTGGATCAGCCGAGTTCCGGCACCGTCGTGCTCGCGGGCGAAGGGATCCAAAACATGAATGAAGACGAGCGGGCACGTGTCCGGAATGAGCACGTGGGATTCGTTTTTCAGAATTTCCAATTGGTACCGACGTTGACGGCGCTGGAGAACGTGCTCGTTCCGCTGGAGTTGCGGGGAGAAGGCGGTGAAGGTGCCGAAAAACGCGCCCGGGATTTGTTGGGCCGGGTAGGATTAGGCGACCGTTTCGATCATTACCCGGTGCAACTTTCAGGGGGAGAGCAGCAACGAGTCGCGTTGGCCCGAGCGTTTATCAACGCGCCTAAGTTTTTGTTTTGTGATGAGCCGACGGGAAATCTCGACGGAGCGACTGCGCAGAAAGTCGAAGAGCTGATCTTTGGACTGAATCGTGAGAACCAAACAACCCTCGTGGTGGTGACACATGACCTGGAGCTGGCTCAAAAATGCAGCCGAGTCCTAAAACTCCGCCGCGGCGAAGTCGTCACCGAAGACTGAGTGGCAGGGAGTCTTTGGCCCACTAAATCACACTAAAAAACACGAAAATACCGGTATGACTGAAATAGTTCTAAAAGAAGAATTCTATGCCATTATCGGTGCATGCTTTGAGGATTATAAAGAAAAGGGATGTGGATTTTTGGAGGATGTATATCAGGAGTGCTTGGAGTTGGAATTAGCCGATCAGGGAATTCCTTTTGAGGCGCAGAAGCTACATTCATTGACGTATAAGGGGCGTCAGCTATCCAAAACTTATCGATCAGATTTTTGGTGTTTTGACCAAGTGATTGTGGAAATTAAAGCAGCCGATAACTTGGCAGATATAAACCGATCCCAAGTTCTGAATTATCTTAATGCGACAGGAGCGAAGTTGGGGTTGCTCGTAAATTTCGGGCATTCTCCTCATTTGGAGTGGGAGCGTATCGTTAAGTGAATTTTCTTTCGTGTCATTTCGTGTGTTTCGTGGGCTCAACCAAGACCGACCGATGAATTTTATACTTAAAATGGCTTGGCGGGATTCGCGGGCTTCGCGGCGGCGCTTGCTGTTGGCCTCCTCTTCGATTGTGCTCGGGATCGCCGCGCTCGTTGCCATCGCGTCGTTTAATGACAACCTGATCACATCGATCGACGGGCAGGCCAAGACGTTGCTCGGCGCCGATCTGATGGTGCAGGCTCGGTCCGAGTTTTCCGAGCCCCTGGCCGAAGAACTCACTCAACTCGGCGGGCAGCAAGCCAACGAGATTGTGCTTTCAACCATGGTAGTATTTCCGCAGGCGGAAAATGCGACGCGTTTGGCGACATTGCGGGCGCTCGAGGAGGGTTACCCGTTCTACGGTGAATTGATCACGGTTCCGGCCGACGCACCGACTCGCCTCGCCCAGGGTGGGCGCGTGGCGATCATGGAGGAAACCATGATGGCCCAGTATGGGGTGCGGGTTGGTGAAGAGGTGAAGTTGGGCACGCAGATGTTCACCGTAATTGGCGCGCTCCAACAGGTGCCCGGTGACTCGATGGCGGTGGCGATGTTGTCGCCGCGGGTATTCGTTCCGATCGAAACGCTGGCGGAAACGGACCTGCTCGGGCCCGGCAGTCTCGTGCGTCATCGTCGCTATATCGTGTTCGATGATGATTCCGATCCCCTGCAGGTGGAACGGCGGTTGCGCCGCGAATATGCGGAAGCACGACTTTCCATCGACACCGTTGAAGAGCGTAAACGCGAACTGGGGGGAGCTCTACGCAATGTATATCGGTTTCTAAGTTTGGTGGGGTTTGTGGCATTGTTTCTGGGCGCGATCGGCGTAGCCAGTGCGGTGCATGTGCATATCCGACAGAAGATACCAACGGTGGCGGTGCTACGCTGCTTGGGCGCGAGTTCACAAACTGCCTTCGGGGTTTATTTGATGCAGGGTTTGGCGCTGGGTGTCGTGGGCGCGATAGCCGGTGCGGCCTTGGGGGTCGCGGTGCAGGTATCATTGCCGGCATTGGTGGCGGGTAGTCTGCCTGTCGATGTGAGTTTTGAGATCGTGTGGCGAGTGGTAGCTAAAGGCGCCTTGGCTGGATTGGTGATTTGCGGGCTCTTTACGCTCCTTCCTTTACTCGCGGTGCGGCGGGTCTCGCCGTTGGCGGCGATTCGAGCGGATGTTGCACCGACCGGCGGACGGTTCGATCCGTGGGTGGGAGCGGTTTATGCCGCCATCATTTTGGTCGTGGTGTTATTCTCGTTTCAGCAGGCCCCGCGTTGGCAAATCGGCGCCGGGTTTGTGGGCATGTTGGCCGGAAGTTTTCTGATATTGGCGGCGTTGGGCAAAGGCGTGGCCTGGGCCGCGCGGCGCTTCACCCCCAAGCGGGCACCCTACGTTTGGCGGCAAGGAATCGCGAATCTACACCGCCCAAATAACCGCACCCTGTTGCTGCTACTCGCGTTGGGCCTCGGCACGTTCCTGATGGTGACCTTGGTGCTCACCCGATCCACCCTGTTGGCCCAAATCGAAGGGACCGGCGGCGGTGACCGACCTAATCTATTGTTTTTTGATGTGCAGGATGATCAGATCGACGGGTTGCGTGATATCATGGCGGAACAAGGCGCGCCGTTAATCGCGGATGCCCCCATCGTCACGATGCGCATCGCCGCAGTGAACGGGGAAAAGGTTGCGGCCATCCTCCAGGACCGATCGCGGGATATTCCCAGCTGGACCCTCCGGCGAGAGTATCGCTCCACTTTTCGCGACGCCATCGTTGATCGGACGGAAAAAGTTACCGCCGGCGAATTCGTGGCCCGCGTGGGACCGGATGTTGATGTCATTCCCGTGTCCGTAGAAGAGGGATTGGCGGAGGATATTGGCCTCGAACTTGGCGATGAAATCGAATGGGACGTGCAGGGACTTCCGATGAAGACGCGCGTCGCGAGCTTGCGCGAAGTTGAGTGGCGTCGATTGGAACCAAATTTCTTTGTGGTATGGCCGGCCGGTGTATTGGAACCCGCACCGAAGTTCTGGGTGGCAGCGGCCAACGCGGCTTCACCGGAAGACTCGGCGCGCATTCAACGGGCGGTGGTGGCCGCGTTACCGAATGTATCCGCTATCGACCTGCAATTGGTGATGGAGACGTTGGATGGTATCTTTGAGAAAGTGCAGTTTGTAATTCAATTTATGGCGCTCTTCACCGTCGCCACTGGCGTGATAGTATTGGCGGGAGCAATCATGAGTGGGCGTCATCAACGTCTGAAAGAAGCGGTGTTGTTGCGCACCTTAGGGGCCAATAGCCGCCAACTCTGGCTGATTCAATTGATCGAATACGCGGTGCTGGGAGGACTTGCGGCGCTCACCGGTTGCGGATTGGCCTTGGTGGGGAATTGGGCTCTCGCTTTCTTCGTTTTCGAAACTGCGGCAGCCTTCCCACCGGTGGTGGTGGCGAGTGCGCTGGGAGGAGTGATTACCGTGACGATCGCGACTGGTCTACTCGCCAGTCGCGGCGTCGCCAACCATCCCCCACTCGAAGTCCTCCGCGCCGAAGGATAAGAAATACCCTTCAAAATAGCATTTGTAACTAAATAATAAATAGAGGGATAAGCTCCATTGTCACTTAGTAAGTGACAATGGAATGAGAGTCTGTGGTGGGTTTACTTTTTGGCGGCGAGGAAGTGGACGAGGGCGGCGAACTCGTCGAGGGAGAGGGCGTTGGCCAGTCCTTCGGGCATCATCGACATGGGGAGGTGTTTTTCGTCCTTCACGTCTTTGGTCGCGATGGTGGTGACGCCGCCGGCAGGGTCACGGAGGACCATTTTGTCGGCGGTGCTTTCGGAAACGAATCCCATCTTCGTGCTGCCGTCGTTCAGCGTGAGCACGACGGATTGGAAGCCTTGCGAAATGGTATCGTTGGGTCGAAGAATCGCGGTGACGAGCTGGTCGGCGTTCATGATTGAACCGATTTGCCCCATGAAGGGACCGAGCACCGGACCACCCGTTTCGAGGGCGTGGCAAGCGATGCAGCCTTGTTGGGTGAAGAGTTTTTCGCCGAGTTCGTGATTGGGCTTCAGCTTATCCATGGCGAGCACGATGTCCTCAATCGGAGTGGTCGCGACGGCACCCTTTTGGGAAGCGATTTTGGCCAAGTCGACGGTGGGCAGGGCTTCGAGATTTTCTTCGACGATGCGGGTGCCGAGCTTCTCGAGTCCGAGGCGATGGGAGTCGTTCAAGTGAGCCATGAACTCGAGTCGTTCGGGGGATGTATCGACGACTTCGAGTTCGAGTGCTTGGGCGATTTTTTCGGAGGCCAGCCAGGTAACCGGTTTATAATAGGGACCACGGGTGTCGGGGCGAGTGGTCCACCACCAGGTGCCGTCGTAAGGCGCCTCCTGATGATAGAGCCGCGCGAGGGTGGTGAGTAATTTTTCGCGTTGGGTGGGAGAGGTGGACGCGGAGAGTTTGACCAGGAGACCTTCGACGGCCGTCGGGTCGTGAAGATAGGAAAGGGTCCACAAGGCGAGGTCCTCGTTGGCGGTGCCTATGGCGTCGAGCGACGTCTCCACGGCGTTGAGTCTGATCAGTGCTTTGGCCGCGAGGTGAGGCACCAAGATTCCTGAATTGGGCGTCGCATGGCGGGGACCGGCGGATTCATCCACGGGCACGCCCACGGCACTGGTGGTCGCCCAGATTTCGGCGGACAGGGATGCGTTCTTCTCTCCGGTCGGGGCACCTTGGGCTTCGAACGACACGGCATTGGTCGGCACATCAAATATAACTGGCCCCGGTCCCGTCACGACCAGGGGTTGGCCGATCACGGCTTTCTCGTCGGCGGACTTTTTGTTGTATCCGCCGGGGTATTGATCGGTGAAGGCCAAGTTGCCCGACTTGGGTGTGAGGTCGGAGAGGTTGAGCCTCGAACCATCGCGAAGGACAAAAGCGGCGCTGTGGACCATCACCGTCGGCCGACCTTCCACGGCATCGGTGAGTTGGGTGTGAAGACGAAGTTCTTCTCCGGGAGTGACCACCAGTGCGATGGGCGCTTTGCGGTTTCCCTTGATGGTATATTTTTCCGTGATGCGGGTACGCTCGTCCACGGGTGTGGAGTAAGGGGTCTGCACCAGTGCCCGGGCGGCGGCGGGGTTTCCGATGCGACCCAAAGCGACGGCGGCGGCCGCTTGTTGACGTAGGGTACCGTGGCGCAGGGCTTTGACAAAGGGGGCTATAGGTAGATCGACGTTCGCGAGTTTGGGCAGACGATCGGCGGCGGCGCGGAGGGCGAATTCGTTCAGCGCATCGTCTTCGGCAAACGTGAGGATTTCAGCCGGATCGTCCTCGACCTGCGCGTAGGTGAAGAGCGCGGCGACGCGGGACTCGAGGGTGAGCGACTCGTCGGTTATCAGCGATTTGAGGGTGCGGAACTCACGGTTGGCGATCTTGCGTTCGAGTAGCTCTTGCTGGGCATAGAAGCGAATCGTGGAGCTGGGGGATTTTAGCAGATAAATCAGCGGTGTCTCGCTGAGGTTGGCGAATTCCGGAACGTTCCAAGGTTTCCAATTCTTGGGCGTGACGCGCACGACGTAGCCTTTTTGATCATTGCCGCGGAAGCCCGCACCGTCCCACGCCGCGACGAACATTTGACCATCGGGCGCGATGTCGAGGTCGGTGACTTGGGAGACTTGCATGAACTCTTCCGGCGTCTGGGTGAAGCTGGCGCCGTCCGGAGTCAGGCGATGAAGGTAGACAGCCTGACGTCCCCAGTCGGCGAGGAGTGGCTGATTGTTGTAGTGGTCGGGCCAGGTGGGTTCGGAAAGGAAGAGTGCCCCCACTCCGGATCCGCCGCCAACGTCTTCGAGGGCGGGGATGATTTCGTTGGCGAAGTTAAGGAAAAGGCGCGGGTAGCCGTATTCGCCGGACTGCAAGTGATCGAGAATGCGCACGTTCCAACTGCCGCCGTCGTTGGTATTGCCCCGCGTGAAAGCGTTGAGGAACGGATCGATGGCGACGTCGTAGATGTTACGCGTGCCGGTGGTGTAGAGTTCGAGTTCGGTGCCGTCGGGACGCACGCGAGCGATGCCGCCACCGAGCAGGGTGAGCTGGGTGCCGTCGACTCCCGTGGCGTCGTGGAAACCGAAATCGCCGACGGCGATATAGATCCAACCATCGATGCCCATCCGGATGCCGTTGGTGGAGTGGTCGGTGCCGCGGCCGTTGATGTTGGTGGGTGAACAGATGCCGGAGACCAGCGTTTTGGCCGGGCCGTCCGCGATGCCATCGCGATCGGCGTCTTCCAGTACGACGAGACTCATACCGGTGGACAAATCGTCGGGTCCGTAAGTGGTGTGGAGGACATAGACCTTGGTCCCGATCGGAATGATGCCGCGGGGATTGTCGATTTTGGCGAAGACCGTGTGTTCGTCCGACGCGCCGTCGCCGTCGGTATCGATGAGTTTAACGATACTGCCCTTGCCGGGACCTTTGCCGAGTGAGCCGTGAAGATCCACGCCCACGTAGACTTCGCTTTGGGCGGACACGGCGAGAGTTGCGGGGCTCGGGGTGAGATCGGGGCCGGAGAATCGAACGGCCTCTAGGTCGTCGGGAAAGGTGTCGGCGAGAGTTACTGAAGCAAAAGCTACGGTAAGGGAAGCGGCCAGAGGCCGAAGCAGGTAACGGGTCATGGGAAAGACGGGTGGGGGCGGGTGTAGGGCTGGAATAAAGTGCGCGAAACGGGCGGTAACCAAGATTTTTGAATAATTCTGAAACAATGCCCGTCCCAGGGGGGTGATGCATCTTGTCCAAACATTCACCATCAATCCTATTCTCCCATGAAATCTCCTTCCTACTTTGTTTTCGGTTTAGCGTTCACGAGCGCACTTTTGTCCGGCTGTGCCGTCATCAATTCTCACTCCGAGACCAAAACCTACGGCACTCACGTTTCACAAGTCACCCTCGACCAAGTCGAAGTAGGACGAACGACAGAAGATTGGGTGGTCGCGACATTGGTGCATCCGGCATCAGAGAGCGACATTGAGGGCGGGCGGTTGCTCAAATATACTTCGCGCCAACTCACCAAAATCAATTCGGAGCTCCTTTTTGTGCTCGATACGAGTTCGCGCAAGGAAGTTAACCGCACCGTTTTTTTCGAGTTTCATGAAGGGGTGCTGAGTCGTCTCTGGGCGGAGGAAACCGAATCCACTTAGACAGAATTTTGCGGAGTTGCTCCCGCTCTAACTGCCGGTGACGATTTACGTTCTATTATGAGCGAAAACCGTCGCATCGTTTCTTTTCACTACACTCTCCGCAATCCGGAGGGGCGTATTCTCGATACGTCCCGGGGAGGCGATCCGATCGTTTTCTTAGAGCGTGCGGGTATGATCATCGATGGTCTTGATGAGGCCCTGCAGCAGTTGTCGGCCGGAACCCAATCCACGATCGAAGTGCCGGCGGCCAAAGGCTACGGCGCCCACGATCCGAGTCAGGTGCAGCCGGTGCCGCGTGATCGGATCCCGGTGGCGGGAGATCTGAAAATCGGCGATCAATTCCAGACCGGAGCGGATGCGGGAGCCCCGGTAGTGACGGTGGTGGGAATCGAAGCGGATAACGTGATCCTCGATGCGAATCACCCGATGGCGGGTTTGGATCTTACGTTTGAGGTGGAAGTCCTGCAAGAACGCCCCGCGACCGCGGACGAGTTGGCGCAAGGCAAACCGCTCCCCGTGACGGACTGATCTTTGACCGCAGATTTCTCAGATTTTCTCAGATTCCATTTTAGACGCATATTCCTGCCATACCGAAAAACAGTTTATTTGTTTTATATCTAATCTGCGGTTAAATTCCCAAAGCTAAGAAATGAACTCGGACTCGAATAGTGCTGGAGCCTCCAGTGGTCTCAGCGGTCAGGTGATTGGTGCTGCCATGAAGGTGCATCGCACGCTGAAGCCGGGATTGGATGAGAAGCTTTACGAGAACGCGCTCGTGATTGAGTTGACCAAACTGGGACTCAGAATTGATTAGCAGAAATCGTTTGAAGTGCGTTATGATCGGCAAGTGAGTGGCCGCCTTATTCCTGATCTGATTGTAGAGGATCAATTAATCGTAGATACCAAAGTCGTAGTTTTGTTCAATGACGCCCATCTCGCGCAGATGTTGAGCTACTTAAATATTACTGAACTGGAGCTCGGGTTGTTATTAAATTTCAAACACGCGAGTTTGCAGATGAAACGGGTGAGTCGGCGCCCTTTATCTCAATCTGAGTAAATCTGAGAAATCTGCGGTTATGAACTCTGTAGTATGAAACGGCCGGTTCGAATTGTGGGGCAGGGGATGGCGGGGTCGATGTTGGCCTGGCACTGCGAGCGGGCGGGAATTGATTTTGAGCTGATTGACCGCGGTCATGCGTTGGCGGCATCGCGGGTGGGGGCCGGCTTGGTGAGTCCGCTCACGGGGAAGCGTCTGGCGCCGACGTGGCGATTTGCGGAATGGAGAGATGA
The DNA here is from genome assembly GCA_965659875.1 of uncultured Opitutaceae bacterium. Taxonomy (GTDB): domain Bacteria; phylum Verrucomicrobiota; class Verrucomicrobiia; order Opitutales; family Opitutaceae; genus Actomonas. The sequence goes on along the minus strand of CBFHXU010000111.1, from coordinate 1,032 downwards.
GGTTTTGGCGATGTACCGTAAACTGGAATCCGAGTTGGGTCTGCCATTGGTGCGGGAAATGAAGATTCGGCGTTTTTATCGCGATGCTGATCAACGTGCGTTTTTTGAGCGTCGGATCGATAAACCGGAAATCGCCGCGTGGGTGGATCGTTTGGACGACGACGGATTGTGGTTGAACGGAGCATTGCAGGTGGAGACGGGGGCGCTGATCGCGGCATTGCGGGAGCGTTGGCTACAGAGTGGGCGGATGGTTGAGGGTACCGTGCCGACGGATGTCGAAGGTCCGAAGATCTGGTGCGTCGGAGCCGAGCCCATGCCGATTCGAGGAATCCCTTGGGAACCGTCCCGCGGTGAGTTGATCACGGGTCAGCTGGCGGGGCTTGAGCAGGACGTCGTGCTCAATGATGGCAAATGGTTGTTGCCGATGGGGGATGGCAGCGTGCGGGTGGGCTCGACGTTTGATCGGGATGATCTGGTTCCGCGGCCTACAGTCAAAGGGCAGACCGAGTTGAGGGAGGCAGCCGAACGCTTGGCGGGTCGGCTCCTTGAAGGCGCAGTGGGTGATGCGGGTTTACGCGTAGCCTTGCCGGATCGGCGACCGGTGATGGGATGGGTCGATGATGAGGGATCGCAAGGCGTGTTTGCCGGACTCGCGGCCAAGGGCGCTTTATGGGCTCCGGCGCTGGCTCAGCAATGGGTGGCCGATGGATTGGTGGGGGCCAAGCTGGATGCGGAAGTGCGGGTGGGCCGATTTTTGGGGTAACGGGGTCAGTGCGCTGGCCGCACCGTCACGCAATTCGCCGCAACTGAGCGGCGATTGGTCGCATTTTATTTTCCATTCATCGTGGCCGGCGCCAAATCCGGGACGTGAATCGACTCAAGGACGTGCGTTATACCCGGTGGATTGCCCTCGCGGTAGTATGGGCGGCGTTGGGTCTGATCTTGAGTATCGAAGTCTATTTTTCGCTGCGCGTTTCCATGCCGGAAGTCGAATTTGGCGATGTGCTGGGACCTCAATATATGCGGGTGACC
>CBFHXU010000110.1:0-10398 GCA_965659875.1 uncultured Opitutaceae bacterium | reverse complement strand
GCGTTGTCCACGACCTGCCATTGGGCATAGGTCTTCTTCTCGTTGTGGATGCGGTAACTCTGCCCGCCAATGGTCGGATCGAGCTTGCCCGAAGCGAGCAACACGGAATCCCGAATTACCTCAGCTTCGACCCGTCGCGGGGGGAAACGCCAGAGCCACATCGCTCCGGCATCCTGGGCCATGCCGGCCACATGGGGCGCACTGGATTGACGGTAGGCATCCGTCAGCATGATGCCTTTGATCATCCGCTTCACCGACCACGGGTCGCCGTCGAGGGTGGTCGGATGCACAAACTCATCTGCCAGCCAATCGAGTAGTTCGGGATGCGAGGGCAAAGCACCGGCGAATCCAAAGTCTCCCGGCGTCGGCACGATGCCGGTGCCAAAGATGTGGTGCCAGATACGATTGGCCATGACCCGCGCAGTGAGCGGGTTCTCCTCGCTCGCGATCCAATTGGCGAACTCCAGCCGCCGGTCCGGGTCGGGCGTCTCCGAGCTCAAGCCCAAATCACCTTCGAGGATTTTGAGCCCGCCCGGTGCGACCTCGCCCCGGGGGCTTTCCGGGCTGCCGCGGTGGAAGACAAAGGCCGGTGACGGTTCGCGGAACTGACCGACAAAACTCGGTTGCGCCCCGTCTTCCATCAACGCATCGATCCGCTGCTGTAATTCGCGGGCAAACGATTCGAACTGTGGGTCGGCCTCGAAGCGTTTTTTGAGTTTGGGCGTGGCGACGACCTCTTGCCACGGACCGCCCGCGAGTCGCACTTCCACGGTGTAATCCGTGGGACTACGCGGCTGATAGGTGGACAGGTAATCCGTCTCGAGAAAGTACTGCCGATTACTGCTCAACCGTAGCCGGTTAACTGATTGGGTTTCGGCAAACGTGAACGTCACCACCGGATCCTGCCCCTCCGGCAGTTTCCCATCCGTGCGCCAATTCATCGTCCCCGCACGCCCATCGTTGATGTTACGAACCGGTCCCCGGGGATGACTGATGCCCTCCGGCACCGAGGCAACCGTGCCCAGTTTGGCGGCGGCCAGATTCAGATCCTCATCGTCCGCCCCGAACATCTCCAGTTCATCCACGGCCACTTGTCGGGTATTAAAAGTAACGCGGACTTCATCGGCTTCCAACGAAGGGAAATGCACCTCGTTCCAACCGGTCCAGTCTTCCTGCCAGGCGGGTTCCGCCTGGCGCAGAATCTCCCGCGCGGCCGCCAACTCGGCTTCGAGTTCTTTCGTCTTAATCTGCCGCGGATCATCGATCGGGAGTTCGGGGTAGCGACTGCCGAATTCCAGCCCCTCGAAAACCGCTGTCATCGAGTAGTAGTCCTTGATCGAAATGGGATCAAACTTGTGATTGTGACAGCGAGCACAGCTCACCGTGACCCCCAACATGGAGGCACTGATGGTCTGGGCGACTTCGTCCAAACGGTCCGCCCTGGCCTGACGAATGGCAGACTCTTCAAATCCGACGGTCGCCGCCGGCACATGCGGTCCGGCTACCAGAAAACCCGTAGCGACCCCGGCCCCCAACTGATCTCCGGCAATCTGCTCGCGGATAAATTGATCATACGGCTTGTCGTGATTGAAGGCATCAACGACGTAATCCCGATACATCCAGGCATTCTTACGATAGAGATTCGCTTCCGAACCGTTGGTCTCCGCCCACCGAATCACATCCAACCAATGCTGAGCCCAACGCTCCCCAAAATGTGGCGAGGCCAGTAACTCATCCAGCTTCGCTTCGAATGCCCCGTCCGGGTCCTCACGGAAAGCGTGTTCGAATGCGTCGAATTGTTCCGGGGTCGGATTGAGTCCGGTCAGCAATACCGATGTCCGCTTGAGCAGGTCGTGGGGATTTGCGCGCGGATTGAAGCCGAGCCCATTCTCCGTGAGCTCGGTGAGCAGGAAGGCATCAATAGCCGTGTTGGCATTTTCAACATCAGGGAACGCGGGCCGTTCGACCGGTTGCATCGACCACAGATCAGTGCCACCAAACGGATCGACACTGCCAAAGTCTTCCGGAATTTCGGCCCCGGCCTCGATCCACTTCTCAATCAGGGCAATGTCATGCTCCGGCAACGGGTCAGCCTTCTGTGGCATGCGATACTCCTCGTCCTCTTCCCGCAGAACTTCGACGAGGTAACTCTCAAACGTATCACCCGCGACCACGGCGGGAATGCCCGAGCCGCCTCCGCTCAGCAGAGCCTGACGACTATCCACCCGAAAATCCGCTTCCGCCTCATCAGGACCATGACATTCAAGACAATTGGCCTCCAACAGCGGGTAGATATCCTCGATGAAATCGATCTCGTCGACGGCATGGACCGGAAAACTGATGACGGCCAGCAGGCCGGAACTAAGGGCGAGTTTGAGGACGAACGAGGCGCGCATTAAATAAGGATAAGTTCGAGGCTTCGGGACACGGGAAAAGTGACAAACGCAGAGGAAACAGACTATACTAATACCACAACCGGCACCTCTTTCTCAGAGACGATCTTACTCTAAAAATAGACAATATTGCACTCGAGCCGGAATGCCTCATATTTGACTGATTCGATCAGTCTGGTTTGAGACTTGAATTCAAGCGCGGAAAGACACGATCGGGTCCGCTCATCTCTCCTCCATCATCACCGCACCACCCGGCCGGAGACTGCCCCGCCCATCAGGGCTTCGACCTCTGCTCTCGTCGAAAAATTGAAATCCCCTTTGATCGAGTGCTTCAGACACGACGCGGCCACCGCGTATTTCAGCGCGACGGAGGGCTCAGAAAGCTCCGGAGTGGTCAACGCGAAGATGAGACCACCCGCAAACGAGTCGCCACCTCCTACCCGATCCACGATATTCTTAATCTGGTAGGACTGGTAGTTCCCCTCTCCATCGAGCGGCGCGAAATGGGCGGAATCGGATGCCACATCAAAGAGCATCGCTCCCCAGTTATTATGACTGGCCGAATGGCTTTCCCGCAGTGTGATGGCGACGCGGCTCACGTTGGGAAATTGAGCGGCGACTTTACGGGCCACATCGGGATAACGACTGGTATCCAACGCGCCTGATTCCACGTCAGTATCACCGGCTTGAATTCCCAGGACATCATGACAGTCCTCCTCATTGGCGATCACCAGATCCACGAACGGCAGAATGCCGCGCATGGTTTTCTCGGCGAGTTCGCGGGCATTCAGACTCTCATCCCAATTCCACAATTTCTTGCGGAAATTCAAATCAATCGAGACCTGACAACCGGCCGCCTTCGCAGCCTCGGCCGCAACGCGCGTGGCCTCGGCCGCCGTGCGGGACAACGCAGGTGTAATCCCACTCAAGTGCAACCACTGGGCTCCCTCGAATACGGCAGCCCAATCATAGTCTGCCGCCGGAGTGATCGCGATGGCGGAATCCTCCCGGTCGTAGATGACATTACTCGGACGCTGGTTGGCGCCCGTCTCGAGAAAGTAGAGCCCCAGTCGTCCGCTGTCCGTGCGCAGCACATGTGACGTATCGATGCCGACCGCTCGCAGGGAATCCATGGTCGCTTCGGCCAGCGCATGCTTGGGCAGGGCCGTAACGTAACGTGCCGTTCCGCCAAAATTGCAGACCGATGCGGCCACACTGGCTTCGGCTCCCGCGTAGGTGACTTCGATGTTGCGGGTTTGCCGCAAACGTAAGTTATCCGGCGCCGCCATGCGGCCCATGATTTCTCCAAAACAAACGACTGGTTTCATATAATTCTTTCTAGGTTCTAAATTGAGAGTCGTTGCACCACGTCGGCCGCTCTCGCCGAAATTTCAGACCACTTTCCTTCGCGCACTAAATCAGGTTTCACAATCCAGGAACCTCCGACGGCCGGCACGTCGGCACGGGCGAGATAGTCCCGCATGTTGTCTGCATTAATACCGCCCAGTGGGAAATACTTCACCCCGAGGTGCGCATACGGAGCCGCCATCGCTTTGAGGTAACCCAATCCGCCCAACGATTCCGCAGGAAAAAATTTCACCCAGCGACAGCCCAGCGATAGCGCTGTCTCCAATTCCGAGGGTGTGGCAATGCCCGGAGCAAACGGAAGCCCGATCTTCTCAGCTGCGCGGATCACATCCACATTGAGTCCCGGAGCTACCCCGAAATGAGCCCCTGCTGCCTGCACCGCCCGCGCCTGTCCGGGCGTCAGGATCGTTCCCACCCCGAGCAGAATCTCCGGCACCTGCGAGGCGATTTCTTTCACGGCGGCTAATCCCGCGTCCGTGCGCAACGTCAGTTCGATGACCGAAATTCCACCCGCCAAAAGGGCGCGGCACAGCGGCACGGCGTGCTCCACGTCTTCAATCGAAAATCCCGCGACGACTTGAGCGTCGTTGATGCGGTTCATGAGCGTTTCGGGAATCATAATGCTAGGTTTCTGAAAATTCGGAGGATCAATTATCGATGAGCACCGAGATTCGTTTGAGGGTTAAATATTCTTCAAGGCTGTAGCGGGAGCAATCTTTGCCGGCGCCACTTTGTTTCAATCCGCCATGCGGAAGCTGAACTGAATAGTGGGGTTCGTTGACACATACACTACCCGCCTTGATGTCGCGCGCGGCCCGGAGTCCCTTGGTCAAATTGGTGGTAAAGACATAGGCGGCCAGTCCATAGGGAGTATCGTTGGCCAAAGCGATTTCGTCGTCCTGATCCGTGAACTTCAGAATCGGCAGCACCGGTCCAAAAATCTCATCACTCGCAATCTTCATTTGCGGAATCACATTTCGCAGCACGGTGGGTTCCATGAAGAAGCCCGGTCCTGTCACCGCCTCGCCGCCACACACGATTTCGGCTCCGTCTGCTACCGCAGATTCCACCAAGGCCAAAACGTATTGCCGGGCCCGATCATCGGTGAGCGGTCCCATCGTGATTTCGGAAGTCCGTTTTTTCGCAGCGGTCACAAATTCCTCGTAGACGGTCTCGTGCACAAAACAACGGTTCGGTGAGACACAAACCTGGCCGCAATTGGCAAATTTCAGATCTACGATCTTTTGGGCGGCATCCTCAATGTCTGCGTCCGGATAAACGAGTGCCGGGGCATTTCCACCCAATTCAACGGAGAAGTGTTTCACGCTGGAGCAAGCGGCGCTCATGACCTCCAACCCACCCCGGGTAGAACCGATCATGGTGACCAATGCCGGGATCTCGCTTTGCAACAGTGGTTTTATCGCATCGTGATCACTGCCAGTGATAACATTGACCACGCCATCCGGAATGCCGGCCTCCTTGGCCAGGTAAGCCGCCTCCAAAGAGGCCAAAGGGGTCTTAATCGACGGCTTGATGATTGCGCTGCACCCCGAAGCCAGCGCGGGGCCGAGTTTGTAACCGACATTCAAGAGAGGAAAATTCCACGCCAACATGCCCACGGCCACGCCCAGCGGCTGTCGTTGCACATAGTGCAGGAAACGGCCGTCAGGGTCATGCAATACCGGCTGATCGAGACGCTCGAACTCTTCCACGAAGAATCGTAAACACGTCGTCAGCATGCCGAAGTCATACTCCGCGTTGTCCTGCGGTTTGCCGGTCTCTGCGATCAACAAGGCAATGATGCGGTCGCGGTTTGCTTCCAAAATGTCGGCGTAACCCAAGATCGCGTCCTTGCGCTTCGCCGGTGTGATCGCCGACCACATCGCATAACCGCGTTCGGCAGAATCCAGAACCGACTGGATGGTTTTCGAGTCAGTTTCGTAAACCTGCCCCACCGACTCCCCGGTCGCGGGATTGATCACATCAATGGACTTTTTCGTCCGATGTTCTTTCCCGTCGATCAACATCGGGTAGTGCGTCTTCATCATCAAATTTTTCGGTTTGCTGGATACAAAAGGCTTCGAGCATGGCGCGGTCGGGCACCACCCCCAATCCCGGAGTCGTCGGCACGACTAGGCGGCCTTGGGAGAAGGCCACTCCGGTCTCAAACATTTCATCACGCATCGGATTAGGCGTGAGGTCCGTCTCGATCATGGGCTCCGCCGGCTCGGTTCGACCCGGCTCCACGTAGGTGGTGGCCAGAAAATGCACGGCACTGGCTAAGTTGAGCTGCGTGCCCCAGCAGTGAGGTATCGTATTGATGCCCTGAGCTGAAGCCAGCGCACGAATCTTCAGCGCCTCGGTAGGCCCACCACAATAGGCCAAATCGGGTTGCGCAATCTGCACTCCCCCGGAAGCCAGAAGATCACGGAACCCGAATCGGGTTTGTTCGGATTCGCCCGCCGCAATCGGCACATCAATTTTATCCGCCAATTGGCGCATTTGGGCAGCGTGAACCGGCGACAACGGTTCTTCGAACCAAGCAAATTTATGCGTCTCCAAGACTCGGCCGATTTCGATTGCCTCCGACAAATCGTAGGCGTGATTGGAATCCGCCATCAACCGAGCCTCGGGAAAGGCTTCCCGCATCGCCGCGATCAACCGGCGGTCAAAATTCACATTCTTCCCCACCTTGATTTTCAGGGCGGAAAACCCCCGGGTCCGACATTCACGGGCCTCCTCCAACAGCGTCCCGAGAAGCTGATCCTCCGGCTGTTGTTTAAAATACATGCTGGTCGCGTAACCGCGAATTTCGTCCCGCACGCGCCCCCCAATGAGTTCGGAAGCCGACACCTTGAGTAACTTCCCTTTCAAATCAAGCAGCGCCATATCCAAGCCGGATATCGCTCCCATCATCGGCCCCTTCATCGCGAAGTCCAACGAAGCACGCCAGAGATGTTGCCACGCCGCTTCATTCTTCAAGGGATCCCAACCCAGCAGGAGCGGCGCATAGAACGAATCAACCGCCGACTGGGTCACCGTCGCCGGTCCGTAGCACTCGCCCCAACCGCTGAGGCCCTCGCTGTCCACGATCTCAATGAGCAGAGCGTTGCGCGTATCATAGGACCATTGCGAAAAGCCAAAAGGCTCATCGAGCCGTTGTTGCAGGCGGTAGGTTTTGATCGCACGAATCATGGATAGGGTAAACTGAGGTAAGGTCCGGCCGCGCCTCTACGACGGAAGCAAGAGATACATTCTCACAAACCCGCATGGAGCAACATAGGTGATTTTCTAATTTACTATGCAGCAATTGCACACCGTAAAACCCCAACTCTCGGCAATTTAGTCGACCGTTGAGTCTGCCATCACGGGCCATATTACTATTTCAGGTTACCTCCCGGATTTGTCTCACCCGCTGGCGCTGCTTCCGAAATTCCGCCGGCGACATGCCGGTGTTTTTCTTAAATTGCCGACCGAAATGGGTGTAGTCGTTGAAGCCCACTTCATAGCAAATATCGAGCGCGTTGTTCGTTGTGTCGCGCATGAGCACACACGCATTTTCGATCCGGAGACTGTTCAAATAATCCAAAAATGTCATGCCGGTCTCGTGCTTAAAGAGCCGGCAGAAATAGGTCTCCGAAGCGCCACTCATGGCCGCCATTTCCGTGAGCGAAAGGGGCCGGCGGAAGTTGTTATGGATATGGCCCAGCGCTTTGTGCAGTCCATCCTTGTAGCGAGAAACCGGCGTGGTCATGGCTATGCCCACGGTCTTCCGCACCGCCCCATCTTTCTGCTGCTGTTCGGCCAGCATAACGAGTAATTCCAAAAAATGGCATCGGGCCATCGCCTTGCCGCGCGGTGTATCGTCGTGAGTACTCTTCAGTAAATCGCGAAACAGGGCTCCAAATTTCGCATACTGAGATGTCTCAACTTTCAAATGAATCGCCGATACGTCCTCGCGGCTGAGGGGCAGTAATGCTTCGAAGAAATAGCGGTTGGGTGAATGCGATAACTCCACTTCTTCCAATGAACGCACCCCCAGATCCACGGCCTGGGTCAGGAAACTACAACAGTAAGCCCTGACGGAAGAGCTCGCGGGGGTGTCGAGCAGGACATGTCGCACAAACGGCTTCATGATGATCACGTTGCCTGCCTCCATTTTCACGTCTCCGCTTTTGAAACGATTCACGAGCGTTCCTTTTTCGACGTAGAGCATCTCGAAATACTCATGCCGGTGCAGCTCTTTGCGCACGAGGGTGCGATCCACCACTGTATCTACCGTGATCGGAAATGAACCTTCCGCGAACAGCTCTCGAGATTTGACCAGCGACATGACGGATTTGGGTTAGGAAGTGATCGCCGGTGTTCGCCCGACCAATATACCGACAATTTTGGATCAAAAACCGACAATTTTGTCGATTCGAAAGCGAAACGTCATTCTTTCCGGCCGATCGAATGCGCCAGGACGGTAAGGTAGGGCTGGACTGCCTCTGGAGGGTCCGTCCCTGCCCTCGAAGACAAGCGATATTCCCTCCCCCTAGAGCTCGCGGATCCGCACTTTGCGGTATTCCACGTTGGCGCCTTCGGCCTGCAGACAGATGGCGCCGCCGCGAGCGGTGAATTCCGTGCCGTGATTCACTTTGTCGCCATTGACCCAAACGGTCACCTCGCCCTGACGGACTTTAACCAACAGGTGGTTCCACTCGCCGGGAGGCTTTTCGGAATCATCGGTCAAATTGTGCCGCAATCGCGTTTTCCAGCTGTTGCGTCCCGAGAAATCGGTCGGGATCTGCGCGGCGGTCGTCGTGATGGATTCACCGATATGAATAAAGTCACCGGCATTGCCGCTCGCCAGCTGCACTTCGAGAGACTGGGGCCACACGTTCATGAACCGAGGAACCGAACAATGGAGCAGGCAACCGCTGTTACCGGGCTCATCCGGCCAACGCCATTCGACTTCCAAATCGTAGGTGTCGCCGAACTCTTCGACGGTTCGGGCCACTGCAACCGTGCGATCTTTACCGGCAACATGCAGCACCCCTTCCCGCACAGAGTAGATCTTGTGCGGATGGGTGTAGTCCTTCACATCGAAAAACCAGCCCTGGAGGGACTTCCCATCGAAAAGATCACGCCACTCCGCGCCGGCCGCAAAGCTGGCACTGAGTGCGACCAGTGTCGTGAGGGCAATTGATAGCCTGAAGCGTGCCACCAGACTAACGACGTTTGATCGGATCACCGTTGCCTGGCACCGCCACGACATTCTCCGGTGGCATGACCACCGAACCGGTTTCGAAATGCTCGGGCTGCACCTTCACCTGATAGGAGTAGTGCGGCGATTTCGCATTATCCATCAGGTCGCGCAGGCGGATGAACTCTCCGGTATAGGCGGCATAACGCCCCATCACCGCGACCGCGGTCGCTTCGGCAATCTGCTGCGCTTCATTGAGGGGATTCCCGCTGCGGGCGCTTTGCACCCAATCGATCATCTCCTGCACGGAGCCATCCTGGTCGAGCACCGAGATGTCGGGAATCGAGACGTCATCACCGGTAATTTTGCCGCCACCGAGGACCTCGCCCTTGGTGCCTTGAAAGGCCTCGCCGACGCGCGAATAGGTTCCGGCGATTTGACGACACTGACTGTGAATGTGCAGCCCTTTGCCGTAGTCGAGATCCAGACTAAAGAAGTCGTAATTGTTGCCCGATTCGCGACGAGCCCGCCCCCCGTAACCGATGGCGGAAACCGGGAGGCGTCCAATGAACCAGTTGGCCACATCGATGTTGTGCACGTGTTGTTCGCCGAGGTGATCAGCGCTCATCTCCGCCCAGTTAAGCCAGTTGCGGGCGAGGTAATCCGCATCGCTCCATTCGGGCTTCCGGTCCTTGATCCACGGCACGGTCGTATTCCACAAAATCTGTCCGCCCACGATATCACCAATCGCGCCGGCCTGAACCTTGGCCGCGTTGCGGAGATAAGTAAATTGATGGCGGCGTTGGGTTCCGGCCAAAACGGCGAGGCCGTTCTGTTTGGCCTTCTCTCCCGCGGCGATCACGCGGCGACAGCCCGGCGCATCGACGGCGACCGGCTTCTCCAGCATGACGTGCTTACCGGCCTCGACCATCATATCGAAATGCTGCGGACGGAACAATGGCGGCGTAATCAGCATCACGAATTCGGCATCCGACTCGGCGACTTTTTGGTAAGCCTTCCAGCCCCACACGCAGCGATCTTTGGGCACGCTATAGGCTTCAGCGGCTATCATGACCTGATCTTCGAACGCGTCGGCGAGCATGACGATCTCGACCTCAAGCCCGATGAGTTCGCAGCCTTTGATGAAGTTGGGAATGTCGCGCCGGGAACGGCCTCCCGTGCCGACGACGGCGAGTTTTACTTTTTTACCACCCCCGTGATGGGCGGCTTTGAGGTGAGGTAAGACTACACTGGCCGCGGCCACTGAGGTGGCGGCAGCGCGGACAAAAGATCGACGAGATTGGAGCATGATTTTGAGGTAAGGTTCGGGGTTATGGAAATTAGGGTGTGTCTTGGAAATAAACGGGGTCAACGCTGGGAACGCAGGAGTGTGAGGGCAAGGAGGAGCCGGGAAAACTGTGCCTGAAGGCACTGTATCCCGGTAACAAC
>CBFHXU010000109.1:0-10651 GCA_965659875.1 uncultured Opitutaceae bacterium | reverse complement strand
CCCTCAACCAATACATCAACCCATCCAGACTAACTGTTTAGGTGGACCAGTTTGGGTAACCCGACCACCCCGTTTATCATATTGGAAGGCCTGTTTGCGCTGGGTTACCCGGCCTTGCTCCCCATGATCGATGTCGGCGTCTTCATCGACATCGATGATGACACTGCGCTGGCACGCCGCATCCGGCGCGACGTGCAGAAGCGAGGGCGCACGATGGAATCGGTCGTCGCGCAATTTCGCACGACCGTGCAGCCGGCGGTGGAGCGCTACATCCGTCCCTCTGCCGCAGCGGCCACGCTCCGTTTCGATGGCACCGTGGATCTGAAAAGCACGGTTGCAGCCATCATGGCCCACCTTAATTGAGTTCGGTGAACGGGTGGTTTAGGCAAGGCCTGCGGAAAGGCGTCGAATACTTAAAATCAACATGGGGAGGTGCGCCTGGATTGCCCCTCATCAATTTGATCCGTGGTTTGGGTTGCTGCGGCCGTCAAAATACTTGTCGCGAATCCATTCGGGCTGCCACCCATCCAAGGTCCGTTTGTCGTTGTCATAAGCGGGCTCTTTGGACTCCGGGTTTTCGACCTGCAAGGGATCGGTGTCGCCGTAGGTTTCGCGGGTTCGCACCATCAGTTTCATCATGCGTTTGAGCTGCTTGGCATAGTGCGGATCTGGTGCCAGATTGTTGGTTTCGTGAGGATCCGCTTTGAGATCGAAAAGTAACGTGTGGTTTATTTTCGGATACACATGCAATTTCCAGCGCCCGTCACTGACCGCCCGCTGGTTGTCTTGGAAGGGCAGAAAGAGCTCTTTGCGCAGAGTTTTTTTACCGCCGGCTATGATCGGATTTAAGGACAAGGAATCCACGCTGGATGGGGTTTCCACCCCAGCCCAATCGCAAATCGTGGCATACAAGTCGTGGACATAGTTGAACGCCTTGCTCGCTTTGTCTGCGGGAATACCAGGCCCCTGAATGATTAACGGAGCGCGCATACTCTGTTCGTAGACATTCTGCTTGCCCAGTAACCCATGACTGCCCATCGCCAGTCCATGATCTGCCGTATATACGATGATGGTATTTTCGGCATGGGGACCATTTTTGATGCTCTCCAAAACGCGGCCAATCTGTTCATCCAAATGGGTGATCAATCCGTAGTATTCGGATAATTGGTCACTGATCATTTCCGGTGTTCGCGGCCAAGCCCCCAGACCTTCATCGCGCCCACCCGTCACCTGGGGGGCATTTACAAAGGGGTGGTAAGGTAGGAAATTAACCGGCAGCGGTGGACGGTTTTGGTAGTATTTCTCTCGATAAGCCTCCGGCGGATTCCGCGGGTCGTGAGGTGCCATGAGGGCGACATAAAGAAAGAAAGGTTTTTCCGTATCGGCTGCTTCGAGATACTCGATGGCTGAGTCTGCAAAAACTTCACTGGAGAAACCGCCGGCCGGGCGTTTGGGCGTGAGGTCTCCCTCGATGTAGTCCTGGACGGAAAAATCGGTATGATCAGCCATGCCGCCCATGTAGATGGACCTGCCGTTCGAAAAAGCGGCTTTCAACGTCTCGTCCCCGTTGTGCCACTTGCCCACGATAAATGTTTCGTAGCCTCCCTCTTTTTCCAGCACGGAGGGCAACAGCGGAAGGTCTACCCAGCTCCGGGTCTTATTCCCATCCGGTAAATTCATCCAATGCCGACCGGTCATCAACATGGAGCGACTGGCCACACAAACCGCCCCACTGAAGGAACCGGCGCAATAATTTCTCAGAAAGCTGAAGCCATTCTCGGCCAGGGTATCCAGATGGGGCGTTTCAATATGCCGGTTGCCATGGGCGCCGATCGTATCGGCTCGTTGGTCATCCGCAAAAAGGAAAACGATATTGGGGCGACTGGTGTCCGCTAATGCGGATGCACTTAAAACAATCGTCAGCCCGAGACTGAGGGGTATTAGCCAAGGTTTCACTGCCCTATGCTTCACGCCCCATTTCGCATGGCTACAATAAAGGGGCAACCGAAAGACCGTTGCAGTTGTCTTTGGGTTGCCCCGGGCAGGGTGAGGCTTTTCTTATCTCTTCCCGGTCGAGACGTCCTCTTCAACGACTTCCAAGTCACCGATGTCGACTTCAACATCCTTACCGAATGGCACGCTGGTGCGTTCAAGATCATCGAGATGTTTTCCGAAGAACGGCGCGGCCGCGCGACTGAGCGCGAGGTGGGCGTCCTCAAAATTTGTGCCAGGTGATCGCACGCTGAAACGCGTGGACCATTGGAGGGCGAATTCGTTTTCGTTGAGGAGTTTTTGGCAATCGTAAGCCATCACGATGATGAAGTAGCGATCATCCTCCAAGTCGGCCCGCAGATCGAACTCTTCGACCCGCGTGAGGTTTCGTTTCTGCAGTTGCCGCTCAAATCCGAGCAAACGGGCATTGGATCCTGCCCCGGGCATTTTGCTGGAGGGCCGGGCATCGTAGTTGACGTCGACGCTGAGTTCGACCGCACCGGTTTCGTAACTCGCGCTACTCGTGGAGCTGCCGTAGAGCATTGCTTCTTCTTCTTCGGAAGTGATGCCCATGAGCTCGTCCCATGGGGTGTCCACCGCCGCGACCCCGTAGTGGACAACCAGCAACAGGTCGCCGGTTCTCACGTCATCACCGGGGAGGTAATTTTGTTTGGCGAGGTTGGGTGCAAGCCCTTCGACGATTTCCTGAAAGGTCACGCGTTCCAGACTCTTGTCTTTGCTGAGTCCGCCGAAGTATTGGCCTTCCATGAAGTGGACCGTTTCGATGTCATCGGGCGAACGGTTTGCCTGAGCTTCCAGGTAGGAGGCGGAAGCTTCGGAGTCGACCACGACGCGGGCGGTTTTTTTGAAAAAATCAATACTCCACCCGATGGAGGGAGTGGCGACGCCCGCCGCAACGAGCAGGGCTAGACGGATGAAATTGGATTTTTGCATGACGAGATTTATCGGTTGTAATATTAAAGACTCCGAGCGGCCCGGTTTGGTTACGCCGGACGCAATTTTTTGATAAAATTTCATCCTCAGGCCTCAGGCCCGCCATAAATTCGAATTGGTCTCGTTGGCCAATTAACCCAAGCTTGAAGCCATGAATTCCGCTACTCCTTTGCCAAACTCCATTCCGTCAAGTTGTGGCCAAGCGACGTCGTGGGCCTACCTCTACCGGAGTGGTGATGCCTTCAGTACCGCCCAACTCTACGATCTATCCCAAATGGATTGGGACTACTCGGAGGTGGAACCCTGCGGCCAACAAATCGATAATATCGACGGAGTCATCTCCCACTATTGCTGCGAAACCTGCCAACATAGCGGGTAGGTGAAATTTTTTCCTCGGCAGGACGGGTAAAGGAGACATGCGTTCCGGAATAAATATAACAACCGGTCCTCGATCGGAGTGCCGTTAGTTGCCCGGCCAAGAGGCGGCACTGGTGACCAGTTTCCACGCGGTGAGTGCCGAATCGGTTTTGCTGAGTTTTTGGAGGTCCATATTCCGCCGCAGATGGCTGCGGCCGCCGGCCTTGGTGCCTTCTCCCGCCGCGACGGCAAAGCCGAATTCCGGATGGGACTTTAAGATGAGGGTTCCTTTGGCCGTAAGTTCAAATCGCTGCAGCGGTGAGTCACTCGGCTTTTTTAACAGGATTTGTGCTCCCGCTGCCGCGCGGGCCACTTCGATGCAAAGGTCATACTCGGGGGAATAGATCTGACCTTCGGCGGGGTAGTTCATCACCCACATTTCATCGGCGGCCCCAAAGCGCTTGAGGGTGTGCGCCATCAAGGGCGCGTCCAACCGCACATCGTTACCAAAGCCCGGGATATCGATGCAGTAGAACTCTGGTTCATCCAGCGGATCCACCAACCGTATCATGACCGGATCGGTTTGCCCATAAGCGACGCAAGGCAGCACCAACAGTGAAAGAAGACGAAACGGGGGTGATTTCATGCGCGCAGCTTGATGGTCCAAATAAAGAAAAACGATTCAAATGGATCGCGGTCCCAACCACGCCTTCGGCGCTTCTTTCTCCTCCCTCTTTATCGTTCTCTTTCTCGGACGGTGTGAGCCGCCGTTGATGTTGGAATAGGATTAAGAGAACGAGAATGAGTAAGACGAAAAACGGCAGGCCCGGAACAACCCGATTGCCTCATCGAAGAGTATATCCTCACTCTCGATGCCAACATGAGTGCCCCCTTTTTTCTCGCGTCGGCGGAGTCCTGAGCGCCGACATTGCTGTGCCCGAACATGACCGTGAGCTGCGTTTTTACTCCCGTGTTCTCTCCACCGGCGAAAGCCCATTATGGCGCGAGGATTTGATGAATGCCCAAGGCGTGCCGATCATCGGTTTGGGCGAGCGCACGGCGGATTATGCCGACCTTCCTCTCCAATGGATGCCGCATATTCAGGTCGCCGATATCTCCGCCAGTGTCGCGCGAGCGATCGAACTCGGCGGGAGTGAACTGATGCACGGCAAGGACGAGAAGGGGGAAAGCCAGTGGGCAGTAATAGGTGATCCCAATGGCGCGGCTTTCGGTCTTATCCCGGTGGTAGCGGCCGAACAGCTTCCGCCAAGTGACGAAAACGTGACCTCCGAGGGTGCGCCGTCAGTGGGCCATATCGCATGGCTCGACCTGACCGTCCCCAACGCCGAGGCGATATGTGACTTCTACCGCGAGGTCGTGGGTTGGTCGGCGGAGGATGTGCCCATGCAGGATGCCGATAAATCCTATGCGGATTACAATATGGTGGGGGGGCGACGGACAACCGGCAGCGGGTATCTGTCATGCACGTGGTGCGAACGCTGACCTGCCGCCTAATTGGCTGATCTATCTTCCCGTCGGTGACCTCGATGAAAGTCTCCGCCGCGTCAGTGAGGAAGGGGGGGGAGTCGTTAAGAATTCCACCAGCCCCGATGGCAGCTTCCGGTATGCCATCATCCAAGATCCTGTTGGGGCGACTCTGGCCTTGGCTCCGGCTTAGAACACCCAGTCTGGAACTTCCCTGGAATTACATATTCGGCGCAAACACCTTCTGCCTCGGTTCGGTGGGGACGTCGATTCGAGGTGGTGTATCGGTCCAAGTTTCGATTGGTTGTGAGGATGAAGTGCGTTCTGAAATTGTTGGGGACTCTGGCCGTATTGGCGCTTCCCGGAGTGGTGGCCGCTGAAACCGTCTTTTTTACCACCGAGGACGGTGCGCGGATTGAAGCCAGTTTGTCGGGCGAAGGAGCGCACGGGGTCGTGCTCGCTCATGGCGGGATGTTTACCAAGGAAAGTTGGCATGAGCAGGTGCCGCCGCTCAACGCCGCGGGATTCCGGACCTTGGCCCTCAACTTTCGAGGGCGAGGACAATCCACGCTCGCTCCGGGCGATCCATCACCGGCTCAACGGGGCGGGCTCTACCCGGTGCGCTTTTCACCGCTTTACCGCGATGTGCTCGCGGCGGTGGAGTTCTTGCGGGAACAGGGGTGCGATCGAATATCCGTGGTCGGTGGGAGTATCGGCGGTGGAGCGACGGCGACTGCCGCGACCATGGCCCAGGACGGTGAACTTTCAGGAGTAATAGTGCTGGCGGCGACGCCGATCGAAACCATCGCGAAAGCCAAGGGAGCGAAACTTTTCGTGACCACGAAGGGCGACAATCTCCGCGCGATTACGAGACAATATGAGCAGGCTACTCAACCCAAGGAGATGTTGGTGCTACCGAGAAGCGCGCATGCACAACACATTTTCAAAACGCCGCAAAGTGATGCTCTGGTTGAAGCAATCATCGCGTTTCTGCAGAGCGTGGGGTGAGTGGAGATTCAACCCAAGGCAGCTGGCAACATTCGCGGCGTAATCACCGTCGAGCGTGCAAAGCGCGAAACCAATGTTCGTAATACGAACATTGGTGGTCGGGTGGTGATAGGGGGTGGAGCCACACACGGGGTGGCTATGAATTGTGACCAAATTCTGGCCGGTCGTTCAGTCCTTATTTAAGTCGGCGGCCTCGATGCGGGCTTTGAGTTTTTTGCGTTGGGTTTGCAGGACCTCCGCGTAGGCGGGATGGGTCGCCAAATTGGTAAACTGTTTGGGGTCGGCCTGCATGTCGTAGAGCTCTTCGGATCCATCACGGTAGCGCAGGTAGGCCCAGTCGGTTCCGCGGATCGCGTAGTCGTCGCGGTTGCCGACCGTGAAGGCGGCGTCACGCACGGTGGTATCCGGGTCCGCCAAGGTGTTTACGAGACTCTCGCCTTGCACGGTCTCCGGGGTAGGCAATCCGACGAGTTCGGCCACGGTGGGATAGATGTCCATGAGCTCCACCATGGACATGGATTCACCCGGGGCAAAACCCGGGGCGGAAATGATGAAGGGCACGCGGGTCACGTCTTCATGCAGGGTGTGTTTTTGCCAAAAGTAATGTTCACCGAGGTGGTAGCCGTGGTCGCTGAAGAAGATGACAACGGTGGACTCGCGCAGACCCTGGCGGTCGAGCTCGGCCATGACGCGACCGACTTGATCGTCCAGGAACGTCACGGTCGCATAGTAGGAGCCCCAGAATTTCTTCTGATTGTTCGGGTATTGGCCGATGGGGTCGTTGAGACTGGTCACCGAAGCCTGACCCAACTCCGGCACGTCATCGAGATCACCTTCCCGGGTCTCGGGCAAGGTGATGGATTCCGGTGGGTAGAGGTCAAAATATGCGGCGGGAGCGACGTTGGGGTAGTGAGGGCGCACGAAGCCGGCTGCGATGAAGAAGGGTTGATCACTCTGGCCGTGCTTCCGCAGCAGCTCGATCGTCTGGGAGGCGGTTTTGAAATCGGGCTGATCGGAGCCGTCGCCGCGGGACTCAACGGAAACGAACCAGCGATCCTTTTCCGCCGTGCTCGCGCGGTCCTTCATGCGTGTGGTGGTAATGTCGTGATTATAAAGTGAATACAGTCCGGCCGTATGCGCCTCGAGACCGGCGGAATTAAAGCGCTCGGTCCAGGTGGAAGTCACGTCCTCTCCATCGGTGCCGGCGACGATATCTCCGGGCACGCGCATATGGAAGATTTTGCCGACGCGGGCGCTATAGTAATCGTGAGCGATGAAGTGCTCGCCCATCGTGGGGCCTACTTCGTCCGCGTAGCGACTACGCATGAACGAGAGGCGCGACGGCCGACAGTAGGTGCCTTGGCAGTAGCCGCGTTGGAAGACCATGCCCTCCCGGGCAAGGCGATCGATGTTGGGCGTTTGCACGATGTCGTCGCCATAGGCCCCGAGAGTCGTGGCCTTGAGGTCGTCAGCGACCAGGAGCAGGACGTTGCGAATCTCGGGATTGGCGGCAGTGAAGGAAGCGCAGGCGCACCACAGGATGGCAATGCAGGCGATGGGGCAGATTGCGCGAACAGGTTTCATGGGTAGTTGGAAGCAGCGAAAGGGGGTGAATTGTGAGAAGGCCCGAGAACGGTTTCACGCTTCCGCGCCGGGTGTTACTTTGGCGAGCGCGGCGGCGCGTTGTTTGTGTTCCTCCAGCTTGGCCGCCAGTTGGGCTTTGGCTTTGTCGTCCTGGGCGGCGGCGAGGGCGGCTTCGAGTTCGGCAATTTCGACGGCGAGGCTGGTTTGAGTGCGCTCGATCGCTTCAGCTTCGTCGGCCTTGTCGAAGGCAATGTTCTCGGCGGTGGGGGTAACCGAGGACTCCGCGGGTGGTGTGGCGGTCGAGGGCAGGAAGACGTGTCCCTCCGCGATGCGCCGTTGATTGACGATCGGTGGCGAGGCGATTTCCACATCGGCTTCATGCAGGGTATCGAGAATAGCGCGGTTGAGGTTGGATCGTGTGGTAATGAGGCTTTTCACCTCGGTCAGCAGGCCGGCAACCCGGTAGGTGATCGCGGAGTCTCCGAGCTCGCTGATGATCACGAACGGGTCTTCAAGTCCGATGGATCCGGCGGCTGTTTGCAGCAGACCTTCGACCTTGTGGTGGTGTTCATCATACCCCAGAGAGAGCGAGCTGGATACGATGGTGCCGGATGCCCGGATGGTTTTGACCGGGTTGGTGATCAAGTAGGTGTGGGGCAGCGCAATGAGGTCCCGGTGTTCGGTTTGGATTTCGGTGTCCAGGAGCCCGCGCTCGGATACCCGGCCGAAGTGGTCGTTGATTTGGATGAAGTCGCCCGCGCGGAACGGTTTGGTGACGCGAAGCATCAGTCCCGCCATGAGGTTGGCGACAATGGTGGCGGAGGAAAACGCGACCAAGGCGGAGATCAGCAATCCCAGCAAAGTCAGCACTTGTTTTCGATTCCCGTCGGAGACGGGGAGCGTCAGGATGACCACAATCACGGCGACCAAGGTGAACCCGAGCATCAGCAACTGTCGGGGCAACAGTCGCTCTTTTTCCATTTCCGGTTGGCGCGCGATGAAGAGCCAATGCATGGCCGCGAGAAATACCCCGCAACCCACAGCGGTGAGCAAGGTGGGAGTGATCAATACAAGGATCTCTACGATGGA
Source organism: uncultured Opitutaceae bacterium (assembly GCA_965659875.1). Taxonomy (GTDB): domain Bacteria; phylum Verrucomicrobiota; class Verrucomicrobiia; order Opitutales; family Opitutaceae; genus Actomonas. The sequence goes on along the minus strand of CBFHXU010000109.1, from coordinate 2,182 downwards.
CGCTAGGGGCATTAACCAGAATTAGCGGATCGGGATTCGGGTTACGATCCTAATGATGGAGCCTCGCGGGCAAAGGCATCGATTGTCGTTGGCAGGCGGAGGTCTGACTAGCGGGTTCGTTGTGTCGAGAGTAACCGTTTCAGCTCGGCGACTTTATCGGGGAATTTAGCGGCGACGTTGAGCGCTTCTTTTTCCGGTGACGTGTGGTCGTAGAGTTCGGTGCCGCCGTCCTCATGGAGCGTGAAGCGAAAGCGGTCGGAGCGCAGGGTTTCCGCCTTGTTAGTGTAGGCGTAGGCGGTGTGACCCCGGACGTCAGGCCGGTTCATTTGCGGCAACAAGGAAGTGCCGTCGACAAAGTCGGGTTGGGCGAGTCCGGTGAGATCACAAAGGGTGGGGAAAAGGTCGACGGTTTCGATGATGGCCTGTGATTTTTCACCGGGGTGCTTCATGCCGGGAGCGGAAATGATCAGGGGCGAACGCAGGGCTTCTTCAAAGAGGCAGTGTTTACCGTAGATGGCGTGTTCGCCAAGGTGCCATCCGTGATCGCCCCAGAGCACGACGATGGTGTTTTGATCGGCGCCGGTTTCCTTGAGCTTGGCGAGGATTTCACCCACGTGATGATCGACGTAACTCACGCAGGCGGCGTAGTGGCGGCGCACTTCATCGGCGTAGGCGGGATCTTCCCGGGGATCCCGGCCGTAGTGGTGGTATTGATTGGTGAACTCACCTGAGGCGTGCCACGTGGTTTGACCCTCGGGTTTGTTGGGATGAGGGATGGGAGGCAGTTCGACGTCCTGGTAGGGATCCATGTAACGTTCGGGTGAGCCGAACGGGAGGTGGGGTTTGATCATGCCGATCGCGAGGAAGAAAGGCGTGTGCGAACTGGCGAGATTCTCGAGTTGATCGAGGCCGGCGTCGACGATCAGGCCGTCGTGTTGGTCGGTGTCTTTTTCACCTTCGCTCTGGAAGGCATCTATCTTGTTTTCCGAGAAGGAGCCGATGGGTTTGATCTCACCGTGAGCCAAGGCGTGCATGGCGCCGCGCGGGTGTTTCCATTGGCCGGTGGGCATGAGTTGGCGATCCCATGCGCCGGGCATTTCGAGATCATTTTGGTCATACCAATCTTCGCCTCCCCAACCTCCGGGATGGTGCGAGACCTTGCCGACGGAGACGGTCTTGTAACCGTTTTGACGAAACCATTCGGGCATACTGGGCGGAACGGACGCATCAGGCTCGGCCAGCTGCTTGGCGCGGGCAAACAGGGCACCGTTGCCGTAGGTTCCGTAGAGACCCGTGAGCATGGTGTAGCGGGAGGCACCGCAGGTGGGGGCGTTGACGTAGTGGTTGTGAAACGCGCGGCCCGAAGCGGCGAGTCGGTCGATATTGGGCGAGTGGATGTAGTCGACGCCGAAGGACTTCAGCTCGGGACGCAGGTCATCCACACAGATGAGCAGAACATTTGGCGGAGTGGCGGCCGATGCCGAATTGAAGGCACCAAAAGAAAGGAAGAGTATCGCGAAAGTGCGAAGGGTAGGGCGTTTCATGGTAGGGGGAGGTCGAACGGAGGAGACTAGATGAAATTGCCCGCGAAAAGGCACGAAAATTACAGGTGGGAGAGAGGTCGTGGGTGCAGTCGGTGAGGCAAACGGTTCTATGTTACGGAAGGAAAGCAAGGAATGGCATGAGGCTACGCGTCGGGGTTTTGACCGGCGGTTGGGATCGGAGTCGTTATCGCACTCTGAGTGGAATCATTACTTTCCGTAACGTTTACAACGGAACGGTGAGGGGGAGTTCGTGCGAGACGTTGATATTCCGGGTATCCGTCCTTAGCTTTCGGTGGTTCATGAGTGGGTTCTCCCGAATTTTTTGCGTCTGCTTGCTGGCGTCCTTCGCTGGGGCGTCGGCTGTTGCGGATTCGAAAGTAGAGGTTCGCCGGTTAGCGGAGAATCCGATTGTTGATGCCAGTTTGTCGCCGACGCTGGGAGATAAAATTAATGGTCCGAGCCTTATTCGGGTGCCCGATTGGGTGCAGAACCCTTTGGGGAAATACTACCTCTATTTTGCCCACCACAAAGGGAAGTTCATCCGGTTGGCCTATGCCGATAAACTCTCCGGACCCTGGCGCATTCATGAGCCGGGAACGATTCATCTGCCCGAGGCCAAGGCGTTGGAGGATCACATC
>CBFHXU010000108.1:0-10667 GCA_965659875.1 uncultured Opitutaceae bacterium | reverse complement strand
CCTCCAAACCCAACTTCTCCCTCATGAATCCCTCCATTACCTCTGGAGTCTCAATAAGAACCTGATCGGCCACATGCGCGATTACGCGAGCCCGGGTTTCCCGCACCACTTCCGCCCCGCCCTGGGTATGGTCCCAGTGCCCGTGGGTAATCCACAATTCGCGGAGGGTCAGGCTCTCGCCATCCAGGATGGGCTTGATTTTTGGCCAGATTTCGCCCGGGGCATCGACTAAAACAGCTTCTTGGCGGACAGGATCCGTCAGCAAGTAAGCATTGGTTTGAATGAGTCCGGATGGAATCGTGTGCACGTTCATGAAGCGCGAAGACATCGGGAATTCCGTCAATTCTGCAATGATCAATTAGACGAGCCACTGGCGGCTTGCATCCGATGCCGGGACCCGCTCACGTTTCCACTCTACCATGTCGAATATCAAGTTTGCCGTTCTGCCAGGAGATTACATTGGCCCCGAGGTGATGACCGAGGCGCTCCGCGTGTTAAATGCCGCTGCAGCAACGGCCGGACTGACGCTTGAGTCTACGACGGCTGACGTCGGTGGAGCTGGCATCGACAATCACGGCAAGGCATTACCTGACAGCACACTGGAAGTATGCCGGGCGGCCGACGCGATTTTGTTCGGATCGGTCGGTGGCCCGAAATGGGAATCACTTCCCCCCAAGGAGCAGCCCGAACGCGCCGCCCTGCTTCCACTGCGAAAAGCCTTCAGCTTGTTTGCGAACATCCGACCGGGCATCCTCTATCCGGAACTCACCGATGCTTCACCGCTTAAGTCAGAACGTATTCCCGAAGGGATCGATATCGTCTGTATTCGCGAACTCACCGGTGGGATTTACTTTGGTCAACCCAAGTCGACCACCGTCCTGGCCAACGGCGAGTCCCAGGCCATCGATACCATGATCTATGTGACCAGCGAGATTGAGCGGATCGCCGAAGTTGCCGCGGTCACGGCGAAAGCGCGCGGTGGTCGCGTTTGCTCGATCGACAAGGCCAACGTGTTGGAAACCTCCGTATTGTGGCGCAAAACAGTCATCGACTATTTCGCGAAGAATCATCCGGAACTCGAACTGTCCCATATGTATGTCGACAACGCGGCCATGCAACTGGCGCGCGACCCCAACCAATTCGACGTATTGTTTACGGAGAATATGTTCGGAGATATACTTTCCGACGAAATGGCCGTGATTTGTGGTTCACTGGGGATGATGAGCAGTGCATCGCTGGGCACTCAGAAAAATTCCCACGGACACCCCTTCGGTTTATTCGAACCGGCGGGAGGAACCGCACCCGACATCGCCGGCCAAGGTGTCGCCAACCCCTGCGCTCAAATTCTCTCCGGTGCCATGATGCTGCGTTACAGTTTCGGCCAGTTAGAGCTCGCTCAAAAGATTGAACAGGCGGTGCGTAAGACCGTAACCGAGGACGGCCTGCGCACGGGCGATATCGCGTTTGGACGTGATCCCGTTGGCACGAGCAAGATGGCCGATGCGATCATTGGTAACCTCTGATCGGTTTCCTCTGTTCCACCGCATTTTCCAAATTCCCGCGACGGCGTGAGAGTTTGGGTCGTGCTTACCTGCATCCGAGAGCACCTAAACGGGAATGTTTGATGCCATCCGGAATGATGAGCATGACTCCCCGCTTGCTATGCAGAATAGAGCTATCTGTGATAAATCCTTATCGTAAGACATGACCTCCTCCGAGATTCGCCAATCCTTCCTCGATTTTTTTGCCGCGCAAGAGCACACCGTGGTGCCTTCCGCATCCTTGATGCCGGATTCCCCGGGGTTGCTGTTCACCAATGCCGGGATGAACCAATTTGTCCCCTTTTTTCTAGGTGATAAAACCCCCGATGTAGATGTTTGGGCCGGCGCTAAAGCCGCCTCCAACCAACGGGCGGCGGACACCCAGAAATGCATCCGGGCCGGCGGTAAACACAACGATCTGGAAGATGTGGGTTACGACACCTACCACCACACCCTCTTCGAAATGTTGGGCAACTGGTCCTTCGGTGATTATTTTAAGGAAGAGTCCATTCGTTGGGGTTGGGAACTGCTGACCAAGGTCTGGGGCATGCCCGCCAAACGTCTTTTTGCGACGGTCTATTCTCCTGAGGCCTCCGCGGGTGATCCCGCTTCGTTTGATGACGAAGCCTACGCAATCTGGAAAAGTATCTTTGAGGCCGAAGGCCTAGATCCCGATGTCCACATCGTGAACGGGAACAAGAAAGACAACTTCTGGATGATGGGCGACACCGGGCCCTGCGGACCGTGTTCCGAAGTGCATTTCAACCTACTCGCCGCTGACGACGAGCACGCGGGCCGTAAGTTGGTCAACCAGGACAGCCCGCGTTGCATAGAAATTTGGAATCACGTATTTATTCAATTTAACGCCAACGCCGATGGGACGTTCTCTCCCTTGGCGGCCAAGCATGTTGACACCGGCATGGGCTTCGAACGCGTCGCCGGCATCTATGCCAGCACGGATGGCTTCAAGGACTTCACCGCCGAACCTTCAAACTACGCGGCGGATATTTTCGCGCCGCTGTTTACCAAGATCGCCGAACTATCGGGTCGATCGTATGCGGGCACCGTCCCGACCAAACGCGAGGGGCTTACCGAGCAGGAACGGACCGACATCGCTTTTCGGGTCATTGCGGATCATGCCCGGTGTGTGGCTTGCGCGATCGCCGACAACATTCTCCCCGGCAATGAAGGACGCAACTATGTGATCCGCCGCATTCTTCGCCGCGGTATTCTTTACGGAAAGAAGTTGGGATTGCAGACCGGATTTTTCGAGCAACTGGTCGCACCCGTGGTATCGTCCCTCGGCGGCGTGTTCGCGGAGCTGAAGGAAAAACGTACCATTATCACCAAGGTCATCCACGCCGAAGAAGAGAACTTCGGTCGAACCCTGGATCGCGGGCTCGCCATTTTTAATGAGGCCACCAAAGACAACGTGGACGTGTCGGGCGAAGTCGCCTTCCAGCTTTACGATACCTTCGGCTTCCCTCTGGACATGACGGAGTTGCTCGCGACCGAAAGAGGGCTTCAAGTCGATAAGGCCGGATTTGAAAAGCTCATGGCCGCCCAACGTGATCGGGCTCGTGCGGCGCAGAAAAAAGAGGTCGTGGTGGCCGCCACCAAAGACGATCAATCCCTCGATCTCACTCCGACCGAGTTTGCGGGTTATGATAAATCCAACCTTACCGCCTACTCGGCTCAAGTGCTGGAGATCATATCCGACGAGGACTCGACTTACCTCGTCACTCAAAGCACGCCGTTTTATGCGGAAATGGGTGGTCAAGCGGGAGACCGTGGATCCGTCACGATCAACGGCGCGACCACGAGGATAACCGACACGGTCAAAGACAAGGCGGGACGATTCCTGCACCAACTCGAAGGTGCCCTGGATGCGGTTCCGGGTGCGTCAGCCGAGCTCTCGGTCGATATAGATCGCCGCCGGGCGATTTCGCGTCACCACAGTGCCACGCACCTCATCCACTGGGCTTTGCGAAAAGTTCTGGGCACGCACGTTCACCAAGCCGGAACCCACAAAACACCCGACCGGCTTCGGTTCGACTTTGCTCACTTTGAAGCGATGACTCCGGAGCAACTCGCTGAGGTCGAGTTACTCGTCAACCAACAGGTCATCGACAACGCTGGGGTGGAAACCTACGAAACCGAATTCGATCAGAAACCGGAAGGCACCCTCGCCTTCTTCGGTGAAAAATACGGAAAGATCGTAAGAGTGGTGGATATGGGCGGCTACAGTCGTGAACTTTGCGGTGGCACCCACGTGGATACCACCGGGGAAATTGGGCTCATCAAGATCGTAGCGGAATCCGCCATCGCCGCCGGCACCCGTCGTATCGAGGCCGTTGCGGGCGCCGCCGCCTACCGCTTGGTGCAAGAACACGAAAAAGTCTTGCGCACCGTCAGCGCGAAACTGCACGCCGGCCCGCAGGACGTGGATGAAAAACTCACCTCCCTCCTCGCTCAGAAAGCCGCAGCCGACCAGAAACTGAAGGGCTTCGAACAGAAGGCTTCGGCGAACCTGACCGACGACCTCATCGCGACGGCGGTGGAAAAAGAAGGCCTCCGGTGGATTTCGCGACGCGTCGAAACTCCCAATCCCAATGCGTTGCGCGCACTGGGTTCACAAATCATTTCACAGCTCGAAGACGGTGTTGTGATTCTGGGGGCGGCGTTTGGCGAAAAAGTTTCCGTGGTGGCGTTCTGCTCCCCGGCTGCGATCAAGGCGGGACACCAAGCCGGCAAATTGGTTTCAGAACGCAGTATCGCCCTCGGAGGCAAAGGCGGTGGCAAGCCGGACTTTGCCATGGGTGGCGGACGCGATGCGGCCAAGCTCGATCCGGTGTTAAAGTTGGATTGAGCACTAGCTCATCGCTCCCATGCCTGATGATTCTGCGGTCCAAGACGTTTCATTTAAGGATTGGTTCAACGCCGCTCGTTATACGGACATCGCCGATCAGTTGGCCGCGGCTGAGCCCCGGTTTGACCGGAAACTCTTTCTGAAGATCACCCTCGACGGGATCGCTGAGCGCGAACTCATGGCGCGACTGAATCAGACTTCCATTGCGGCAGACGCCGCTTTGCCGGGATCTTTCGCCGACAAACTAGCGGTTTTACGAAAAATCGCCGCTCCTGAGGGCAATACTTTTGTCGGGATTTGGTATTCTGATTTTGTTGGTCAATTCGGGTTGAAGGAGCCCCGCAAGTCCCTCGCTGCGTTACGCTATTTTACGCAATTCGGGTCAGCGGAGTTTGCGATCCGGACGTTCATCTTACGTGCGCCCCAAACCACGCTCAAAGAAATGATCAAATGGTCAAAACACTCCAACGAGCACGTGCGGAGATTGGCGAGCGAAGGTTCCCGACCACGGTTACCGTGGGGGAAACGTCTCGGGTTCCTGGTGGGCGATCCCTGTCCTACCCGTCCGATTCTGAATAATCTGTGCGCAGATGATTCCCTCTATGTAAGGAAGTCGGTCGCAAATCACCTCAACGACATCAGCAAAGACCATCCGGACTATGTCTTGGACGTGATGAGCTCATGGAATCAGCAGAATTTGCATACGGCTTGGATTTCCAAACACGCCCTGCGCACGCTGATCAAAAAGGCCTATCCACCGGCACTTAAATTCATGGGGTTTGGGCGAACGCCAAAACTCTCCGCCATTAATTTGGCCCTGGGAGCGAAAACGTTAAGGTTGGGCCAGCGACTCAGCATGAGCCTCGAGATCACTTCGCAATCATCGCGTCGCCAGCCCCTACTTATCGACTATGTGGTGCATTACGTGAAAGCATCCGGGGCGACCGCCCCCAAGGTCTTTAAATGGAAGGAAGTCACCCTCGGACCAAAATCGTCCCTGACATTAACCAAACAACAACTCATTCGAAATTTCAGCACGCGGCGTCACTATTCGGGAGAGCATCGCATCGACGTCCAAATCAACGGCCGCACGTTGGCGACGACCCGCTTCATCCTGAAGCGTTGAGATGCACGGTCGCCGTTGACCTTTGGTCGATATTTCCGCGATGTTAGCCCCCGACATGATTAATTATCAGGCTCCGAATTTAGCCCTTCATCCACCCCGCAGCCCACGTGTTCGGCTCGGTGGTTTCGTTCATCTCCCGCGACTGTTGGACAAGGCCCGGGCTTCCGTTGCGGAACAAACCGGAGATTACATTTACCCCTGTGCCATGGATCTCCGTTTCTTTGATTTCATTGGCGTATCGGCGGATGAGTTCACCGAAGCAGTTCGCCTCGGCAAGTCGGATTCGGAGATGCTCACCTGGGTGCGGGAACACATGTCTCCGGTACGACGACCGCACGAGATCAAAGCTTGGTCCGATTGGCTGGAGCATGTCTCGCCGGGCGATGCCGGCCGACACGAAAACTTCGCCCGCGAAATCACTCGGATGGCACCGCAGCGGGACGACATCGCCACGACATTCGATCGCTTGGAATTGGATGATTACGTTTCATTCGGCGGTCGTGGATAACTCTGAAATGTCCGTTTCGCCGTCCCCCCCCCCGCGTGTTGCGCGACATGTTGTGCTGGCTTTCAACGCCAACAATCAACTGGCGGTGCGTAGGCTCGGCTCTCAATCGGGTCTGGCCTTTGTGGGCGACTCCCTGGACCTGGCTACCGAACGCCTGCGCGAATCCTTTCCGGGTTCCAGCGCGCCCAAAGCACTGATCGCACCGGGATCCGATGAAGTTGAACTCAGTCTTTTCGCCGTCCATGTGCCCCCGACGACCCACAATCGAGAAATTCGTTTTGAGTCCTTGGCGGATCTCGCCGCACGCCCGCGCGCCCTTTCCCCGATTCTAAACCGTGCTTTGCAAGCACTTGAGCCTCACCTCATCCGCATCCCCTACCTCCATCTCGGGGAAAACGATTTCATTTACAAATTTCGACCTGAAAAGGAACGTAATCCCGCGATCTACGCCAATGATCAGGTTTCGAGCGGTCTCTATCAATCCAAGCTTTGCGCCGCCATCAAAGCGTTAGCACGTCAGCACGAACGCAAAGCCACGGCACCGGTCACCCTGGACTTCGGAGCGATCGAATACATTATTCCCAGTCACTTTGGGTTTTGCCTGGGAGTGAAAAACGCCATCGAACGTGCCTATGAAACCCTCGCGGCAAATCCTGATCGACGGGTATTCATGCTCTCCGAGCTGATCCACAATCCTTTTGTAAATGAAGATCTCTGGCGGCGTGGTCTGCGTTACTTGCAAACGGACAAAGGAATCCCGTATACATTGGCGGGAACCCCCTCGACGGACGACTCAACGGACGAGTTGATTTGGGATTCACTGACCCCAGAGGACATTGTCATCATTCCTGCATTCGGCGCCACGAACGAGGACAAGGCCCGTTTGGTCCGCAAGGGGCTCGAAGTTTATGCGCACGATGCGACGTGTATGTTGGTTGAAAAGGTGTGGAAGGCCGCGCGCAGCTACGGCTGCGAAGGCTACACCGTGATTATCCACGGTAAAGCCGAGCACGAAGAGACGAAAGCGACCTACTCAAACACGCAGCGTTATGCTCCCGCCGTGATAGTGCGCAATCAGGACGAAGGTCAAAAACTTGCGGCCATCGTTGCCAGCTCCGATCAAAGCGAACGGCAGCAGTTCTACACGGAGTTCGCGGGAAAGTTCACCGCAGGATTCGATGTTGATCGTGACCTTCAACGGGTCGCGGTCGTCAACCAGACCACCCTTTTGATGAATGAAACCTTGGCTATCACCGAAAGCTTGCGGGAGGCCTTTCGGGAACGATACGGCCCAGAAGGAGCCGAGCGGGTTGGCGGTGGTGGTCGCCGCGACACCCTGTGTTACGCCACGCAAGTAAATCAGGATGCTTTGGGTCGTGCCCTTGCGGAGCCATTGGATACGGCCTTTGTCATCGGAGGAAAAAACTCATCCAATACGTATCAGCTTTATCGGCTCTGCGCCGAAAAACTGGAGGACAAAGCATTCTTTGTTCAAAGTGAGAAAAACATTCTGAGTCGGGAGTCCAGCCAGCACTTCGTCTTTCCCGCCCAAGGTCCGGCCAGCGGCGGAATCCTGGAAGAACGCCCCCTTTGGGCGGACGATCAGACCCCCAAACGAGTATTATTAACCGGCGGAGCGTCATGTCCCGATGGCTTGATTCAAGCCATCATTACGCGACTGAATCAGTTCCTTCCGCCAGATCAATTGCGTGATATCAGTGAGGTCCTGGCGGACCTGGAATCGATAGAAGCCTGAAGACGACTACACCGTCTGAATCAGAATCGGTGGATAATACCGAAGCGAACTACGGTTGCATCGCCGAGAAGCACGGATGCCGTGCGACCACCGAAGGTTTGCAAGAAGTCGTCCACTGATTCGAAGGTGGCGCCAAAGAAGAATCCGGTGCGTTGCGTGATCCAGTATTCAATCGTCGCCTCCGCGTAAAAGCCGGCAATCAGGTCGGTCATGTTTTCAGTGGCGTTCACCTGAATCGTCGAAAAAGTGGGATAACCATCTAGGTCGAGCGTTTCGGTGACAGAGAAGTCGCTGCCGACATATACTCCTAAAAATCCAGCTCCCGCGGTGACCGCCAGTTTTTCGGAGATATGAGAACGAATTTCCGGACCCAAACGGATGGAGTAGTAGGCACCTTTGATTTCCCAAACCCCCTGAACATTGGCTCCATTCGGCGTGTGGGTAATGCGACGATCGGCCGTGATTTGTTGGAGAGGAACGGTAATTTCGCGACCATCTCCCGGCACCTCATTACCAATATCATCGAACAATATATCGAAATCCGGGGCCAAATAACTGGCAGCCGGTGGAGTCCCCAGGACGTTATAGACATCCGTCAGGGTGATAAGATTGGCTGTGATGCGGTCTGCCGCGCGCGATTCAAAATCGGAGATTCCAATGGAGGCCGAAAATGACAGGTCGGTCTTTCGGCCGAATTTAAGGATGCGTTTGGACACGCCTAATTCCATGCCTAATCCACTGCCATCCGCATCGCGGGTGAAATTTGCCCCGGTGGATTCGGTGGAGAACGCATTGAGGTGGAGTTGGCCGTTGACGATCTGACTGTCATCCAAGAACGCCCAATCACGAGTTTGACCGGGAGTGTAAGCCAGAAAGTCACCGACCACATCACCATCGTCATTGGTTACCTGATAACGCCCACCCGGGGTCGAGGTTTGGTTGCCACTGGCATCCGACTCGTTCTCGCGGGGAGAATCGAGCGCTACCCCGCCATCGTCATATTGCCTCAGCTCAAAATCGGTTTGGTCGGCACCGGGTATGTTGCGGGTGCTGGGAATGCCTCCCAGCCCCCCGAATTTCACCGCTGATTCGGTTTGGCTGTAGCGAACGTTGGCGTGCAGCACCCAAGGATTCGCATCCCGGTAGTCTATTCGGCGCAATTGGGGCGGAAGACGAAACCCTTGAGCCTCGGCCGCTGCCTTGGCTTCGGGATCGGGCTCTTCGGGAACCTCGACCTGCTGCGCCGCCAAGGGGGCCGCCAGCAAGACGCTCAAAGCAAGGAAAGGAATACGGGTAATGAAATTGGTAAACATGGACGAAGTCGTTTCAGACGCGAACTAACGGATAAAGTTGCGGGGAAACTGCCTAAGGCCAGCCCTTTCTGGTAGAAAACCACGCCAAGGCACTTTCTGAGGGCGAATTCCCCGCTTCATTCGTTAAATTCGTCGAATGTTTTGGATTTCTCCTCTTCGAGTTCCGCGGCCACCGCCGGATCGTGTTGAGCCTCCTTTTCACGCAATTTACTTTCGCGAATGCGCAGATCTTCTTCCTTTTGCTCGAGTTCAGTCTCCTTCTCCTGCTGCTCCTGCACTTTTTCAAAGAGCTTCATCTCACTTTCTTCAAGGAATGTTTCCCGATCTTTGACCTCCTGGCGCTGAGCTTTGATGGACTCTTCCTGACGCTCGATCTCCGCTTTTAGCTTTTCGAGGGCTTCCTTTTCCTCGGCGCTGAGGCTTTCCCGCGCCGGCTCCGCCTTCTTGGCCGCGGCCAGTACATTTTCACGAGCCGTCAAAAGCGCTTCAATCTCGGCAATCTCCCGCTCTTTATCCGCAAACTTAACCTCGAACTCTTCACAGGCGCGCTCGCGCTCTTCCAGTCGTTCTTCCAACTCTCGCAGCGATTTCTCCAACTCCGCGGACTTATCCGCCGGCAGGAGGGTCTCCGTCGTGCCCCAAGGAGCCCGCGTCACATTGACGATCTCTTTGATTTTTTCCCGGGTTTCCTGAGCTTGTTCGGTATGCTCCAACGGCGATCGCGGGCGACGACGCAGACTCAATTGGGGGCCTGCCGAACCACGTCCGGGAAATTTAACCCCCTTCTTGATTCCGGGCGGAGGTGGGAGTTTATCGGCCATACCTAGAAATCAGCCGCCAAAGAGCCGTCCGAACCATCCCGTTTTCTTCGGTTGTTCTGCGACGGGCAGATGAGGTTGAAGCAAAGTCATCACCGTCAGCTCTGTCCTCGGATCCTGGAGCACCATGACTTCGCGACTCAATTCAACCCCGGAAGCGACGCTTTCGATGATGGCTGCCAAATCATCGGAAAAATACTTGGTCAGTTCCGCCACTCGGCCGATCACCTGATTAGAAGGAGGTTCTCCGTTGTCCAGTTTTTGCCGATCCAGATCACGCATCGTGCGCACCACTCCTCCGATCGCTTCGACCAAATGAAGTCCTTTATGACCGGGACGAAAAGGTAGAAACTTCGCGATGGAATATTCGTCCACGTGTGAAAGTGCGTTTAGGAGCAGTTTAAAATCCCCACCCACGATGACGTTTTGCGACATGCCTTGGGCGAACACGGCGAATTCGATCACCGTGGTAAGGCCCTCGAGCTCACAGAACTCTTGAGCATCCTTGGAAAGACTCGTGAGGCGAATCGGAAAATCGCCGGGAATCTTCAATTTCACCAAATTATCAACAATGGGATTCTCCGTCGCGGCGGCGCTTTCGCTTTGCTCCACCATGTCGCCAAAGGGATCGTCGAAAGCCAGCGTTTCAGTAAGGATCGTGATCAGATCGGCCATGGTCCCTTCGCGATACGCCCGCATGGCGAGCATCTCGACCGCTTCTTCATAACCGAGATCG
>CBFHXU010000107.1:0-10779 GCA_965659875.1 uncultured Opitutaceae bacterium | reverse complement strand
AAACGATACTCCCCCCCAGAAGCCCCCTTCCCCTCAACTCAACGACGAACCCAAAGTGGTCGCGTGGGCAGAGTCTCCGCCCTCTGCTGAAGTTATTGCGGACGAAGCCCCCGTCATCACCTCAAAACTGGATGACGACAAGGTCACTCAGATCGAAGATGAACCCGCCGACGTATCACCCCATGAGTCGGCGGAAGATCCGCAGAACGACGATACGTCGTCAGCGGCGGCCCCGGATGAGACTCCCGTAGGTGTGGTCGCTGAATCGGTCCCGTCCACAGACATCGAGCCGGAACCTGCCACGGCGGATGTCGAACCTGCGCAGGACGCAGTGGAGGCGTTACCCGACGTTGTCGCGGAAAATTCCGTCGATGAATCCGCAGAGCTCCTGGACGCTCCTGCTCCGGAAGAACCAGCACTTTCCAGCGACGGCATGACCCGTCTCACGGTCACGGCTTACATAGGAATCGGAAACCGTTTGTTTATCCGGGGCGATGGCCCCGGAATGAGCCTCGAGGAAGGCACCCCGCTACAATTTGTATCGATCGGAAAATGGCGTTGGGAAACCGACGCCGCAACGGCTCCCGTCAAAGCGACCCTTTGGAAAAACGATGAAGAGCTCTGCTCCGCACTGGGCGAGATCGACATCAGCCCCGGCGCACAGATGGAAACCTCCGCAAACTTTTAGCACGGTTCGTAAAAATTCGATTCATCCGACGTGAGCCGGAGTCGGCCGGCCCGCCAAAGCCCGCCCGACGAGACGAAGGAGGGTGTCCCGGAAAGGATGGCCAAGGTAGGGCGATCTCGCCGAGAGCGCCGCTCCATCCTACGAGCCAAGAGGCACCCGCGGATGGAGAGCTGATCGGCTCTCCCAATTAGAGTCTTATCGCACTTCGTAGATTTCGATCAGGCCGTTACCCTGAGCTCCACCCGATCCGCTGTTCATTTCGACGGTATAAGGACCCGGCGGCAAAGTAATGAGCAAAGCGGCGTCGCGGCTGCCCTCATCCAGCGGGAATCCACCCACCGCGGTCGCGGTGGTCCGTTTGTCGCTAGCATTGTCCGACCCCCAATCGTCGTTGTTGCCTACCCGCTCTCCAGAGGTGGAAGAGATCACCACCAACGTAGGATCAGCTACCGCCCCCGCCACACCGAAGCCTGCCAAGGTGGGTCCCACTCCGCGGATCAAGAGGGTCAAATCTCCCGTGCCGGCGATCACAAATCCCGCCGTCAATATTCCGGCCGCGCCGCCGACTTCGGTTCGCGTCGACAGATTCGTCAGGCGTCCCGCGGCCGAAAGGTCATCGGCATCATAAGCCTCAATCAATACTTGGCCGGTATTATTCTGAACATCGGTGGCCAGAACCGTGTAGGGGTTGGGTGTCACCGAACGGAGGAGAATCGCCTCCAACAAACTGGTCGGCGCAAACGCGCCCAATTGAGCTCCGCGAGTGGAAATCAACGCGGAATTTGATTCATCCACCCAATCATCAACCTCATCGATCGCCGCACGGTTTCTAATCATATCCAACCGGGGATCGGGAATGGGATCCGGCACGCCAAAGTCACCGATGGTAGGACCCATCGCGCGTATCAGAACCTCTTTGGAACCCCCACTGGTGGCAAAACCCAGAATCAAAGTGCCAAATTGACCACCCGTTCTCGCGCGCACCGAAAGATTCGAAAGCTTGGCGTTCGCGACGGTGTTTTGCGTCCAAGTGGCTTTGAGCGTATAGGCGGAGATCACGCTGTTGTTATTGAGGTCGTTGACCTTGATAAAATACGTGCCCTCCGCGAATGAAGAACCGCTCACTCTCGAGAACCAATTTCGACCGGCAGTATCGATATCGTCATTGTAGGCGATTTGAGCCGTGGAGCTGTTGGGACCAAACAAGGTAAGTTCGGTATCACCGGGATTTTCTCCGGCCGTCTCGATCACAAAACTGCTCGCCCCACCCTCGCCCACGGTGAAGGTCGCCCAGTCAATGTCACCGGCGACATGGATGTTACGATTCTGGGTTTCACCATTCGAGATCGTTCGCGCGGATGAAGACGAATTGTCGGACTCGAAACTGTCGGCACTGACGCCAGTAGAAGGCTCCGTCCACGAAACGCTCACATTATAGGACGCAATGGTTGCGTTGTTACTAAACTCCTCCACTCGCAAAAAGTAGCTCCCGCCCGAAGGGGATGAAATAGTAATTAAAGAAAATCTGTCGGCCCCTCCATCGTCGTCTCGAGCGAGCTGGGTCGTCGACGTATTGGGACCGAACAAATAGATATCGGTATCGCCACTCGATCCGCTGGTTTCAATCCGCAGATTGGTGACTCCACTGGGCAGACTAAATGAAAGCCAATCTACGTCTCCAACCGTATGAATGGAGTGCGTTTGAGTAGCCCCGTTGGCAATGGCCGTCGCACTGGCTGCGTTGTTATCAGATTCGAAGGAATCTCCGGTATCACCGCCGCCTCCGCCTCCTCCACCGCCGCTGCCGCCGTCAGACCCGTCGCGAACGCCGTATAGAGACTGACCGCCTTGCACATCGTCGGTGGTCGGGGAATCGATATCGCTGGCGAAGGCATTCATGATCGCACTCACGGTCTGACTGTTTTCGTCGGGGTGATCCAGACCGAGGGCATGCCCCAGTTCGTGAATCAACACCCGCTGCAGATCGTCCACGTCGTTGCGCCGCGCCCCGCGGTATGAATTCCAATTCAAATCGGATTTGTTGTTAAAAACGATATCCGCTTCAACCCGAGGCAAGGGTTGAGAAAAGCCTTCAAAGATATTCAACGTGACCGCCAGGGTCTGGCTGCCGAAGGCATCACCATAAATTGTGCTGGAGAAGAACAGATCGTTGACCCGATTACTCTCCCCTTCTCCTCCCACCGCTGCTTCCACCGCGGCAAATTGGACATCTTGAATATGGACATTCCATTCGGCCATCGAATTCTGGGCCACCGTGGTCCAACTCGTCGTGCCATCCAATAGGGTCCCGCTGCCGGAACCGCCCAGTCGCACTTGATATGTGATGGTGGTACCCGTGGCCCACTTGTTGTCATCGGCCACAAATGCGGTCAGCTGGCTACCGGCCAACGTCGTGATCAACACGCCGGTCAGATTTCGAATTATACGGCCCGTCACCGCTGGTTCTTTCCGTTCTCAACCCGATCCAAAACGGAAAGTTTGAAATTCTGCAGCGACATGCCCGCCACCACGGGCGAAAGACTTTGCTGGGTGATGCGTTCTTCGTGAATCGGTTCTGCCACTTGTTTTAAGTTGGCCAGCATACTCCCATTTGAGCGCCGGATCCTCGCCACACCATCAGCACCGGAGCGATCGACCCGATATTGGCCGTGGCCCCAACCCACCGTCGGGCAGATGAATCGTCCTTCCCCGTGCAGAAAAAGCACCATCTCTTTGCCGACTTCAAATTTAGGCATCGCTCCCACTTCCATCCTCAGTCCGTTGACCGATCCCCCCAGATGGCGAATCTTCAACTCGCCCGTCGTGACTTCGCCGCGGATGGCTTCCAATACGTTCAACACAATCTCCGTGCGCACGACCCGTTTGCCTTCATAGCTGTCTTCGTAGGGTCGCACGGAACTGACGGTCGCCCGCACAATCCGGCCGGAGCCGTCTACCAGTTGCTCAAAACTCGGCGGTCGGATCGATGTGGCCGAAGCGGTCACCAGACAGGTAACTAAACACGCGAAAAGAAGCCACATGCTGCGGCCGGAAAAGATTCTTTGAGGCATAAGCAAGGAGGGGGGTTAACCACCGGACACTTTTAACGCCTGCACTGTTCCGATTTCCACTGTCCTTGGCAAGGCTATGACGGGACGTATCTTCCTTCAAACGCTTCTTTTACGTCTCCGCGGTGGCCGCCGCCATGTGGTCGCGGTAAAATTTCAGACACATGCTCTCAATCTCCGCACCGGAAGTCAGGGTAAGCGCGGTAGTTGCCAACTTTCTCGCCTCTGTCATCTTCATGGCCCGAATCAAAAACTTGGCGGCCGGAATCAACGGAGGAGTCATACTCAATTCGTCCACTCCCAGTCCGAGCAACAGTGGCACATAAACCGGATCGCCGGCCATCTCGCCACATACGCTGACCTTGATGCCGCCGGCGTGACCTTTATCGACCACCTCCTTGAGCACGCGCAGAACCGCCGGATGAGTGGGCTCATAAAGATGGGCGATCCGGTCGTTTACCCGGTCAATCGCCAGTAAGTATTGGATGAGATCATTGGTCCCGATACTGAAGAACTCGCACTCCTGTGCCAACTGATCAGCCGTCAATGCTGCACTGGGAATCTCAATCATGCTGCCGACCTTCAGATCAGGTTTGAACGCCACCCCTTCCCGGGTCAGCTCCGCCTGACATTCTGCCAAGACCGCTTTGGCCTGACGCAGCTCGTTCGTTCCACTGATCATCGGAAACATGATTTGCACGTTCCCGTGAACGCTGGCGCGAAGAATCGCCCGCAGCTGGGTTTTGAAGATGTCCACGTGCTTCAGGCAAAATCGAATCGCCCGGAATCCCAAAAATGGATTATCCTCCCGCGGAAACAAATGAGGCGCACCGCTCATCGGTTTGTCCCCGCCCAAGTCCAAGGTGCGAATCACGACGGGAGCGTCACCAAAGGCCTCCGCGACCGTCCGATAGGCCATGTATTGGGACTCCTCATCGGGAACCTTCGGGACCGCTAAATACAAATATTCCGAGCGAAACAGGCCGACGCCCTCTCCGGCATGGTCTTTGACCAACTGACACTCGTCTTCTTTTTCAATGTTCGCCCGCAGCGGCACGGCAATTCCATCCGACGTTACGGACGGCTCGTTCACGGCCGCAATCATCCGCTGCTCAAATACCTGCTTCTCTTCGCGCAGCGTGCCGTAGCGCTTCAACGTCTCGGCACTCGGATGAAGAATCAAAAGCCCTTCGTATCCGTCGATAATGACATCTTCGTCACTTTTAACCTGATCGAGCACCCCGTGAACGCCGACCACGGCCGGAATTTTCATCGACCGGGCCACAATCACCGCATGGCTCGTTTTACTACCGGAAGCGGTGACCAGGCCCAACGCCGCCGACCGGTCCAACGACGCCGCATCCGATGGCGAGATATCATCGGCAATGACGACATGTCGCCCCAAATGCTCGCTGAGAGTCTCGGATGTCTTACCCAACAACGCGTGCAGCACCCGTGACGCCACATCACGGATATCACTGGCGCGCTCGCTGAGGTATTCATCCTCAATTTTCGAAAAGGCCGTGATGTAGCGCTGCGATACCGTATTGAAACACGCCTCGACATTTTTGCCGGAAGTCTGGATCTCTCGCTCGGTTTCGGTGATCAACGCACGATCCTCCAGCACCATCAGATGGACATCAAATATCTGCGCCTCATCTTCTCCGAGGTTCGCCTTCACCTGGTCGCGGATTGCACTGATTTGACCGCGAGTTTTCACCAACGCATCTCCCAATCGCCTGATCTCCGTCGGAATCGAACCGGTTGGCACCTGATACTCCGGCACCTCCAACTCTGACTTTCGATAAACGAATCCGGCCCCGTGAGCTATACCGGGAGATGCAGGAATCCCCTCAAATACCTTTTCGGAATGGGTCGATTCGGAAGACATGAAAAGCTCGATAGCGGGGATATGGATTAGGAGGGCGGCACATGGTGCGCGGCGGTGCACCACGATAACCGTGAGGCTAAGGGGAGGGTCAATCAGGATCTATGCCAGCTGGCCCACGATTTTCGCCGGGCAGATCCAAGCTTCGGGCCCCCAGCATTCGTGCACCAATTTTGCGATGGATTCGCGTTCCTGCGCATCCCGAACCCATACGTAACATGCACTTCCACTGCCACTTAAATGCAATTTTCGATCAAAATTAGCAGCGATCAACTTCGCCAAGGTAGGCAGGGCTACAAATTTCGCTCCAATTGGTCGGGTAAAGGAATTGAAGCCCAAATCCTCGGGTGAGCGCTCTCCATCGCCGACCCAGTCAGACAATCGGCGCTCCGCCCGGTCCTCCGCCAGGTAGTAATCGGGGGCGTTCGCGGCCAAGCGGCCGTAAGCCCAAGCCGTATTCACTCCGAACGGAGGTTTCACCACCAATACTTCACGCTCCCGCATCCTCGAGGCCGCCGGTTCATTCAAACGCTGCAGCCGTTCACCACGGCCTCGCATCACCACGGGGCCTCCTTCGAAGAATAACGGACAATCAGAGCCCAGTTCCGCTGACATCTCTTGCAGCGTCCCGTTCGGCAACGGCTCACCCGCCAGGGAATTAAGGGCCTTGAGCGCGCCCACCGCGTCGCTACTCCCTCCCCCGAGTCCCGCCCCCATCGGGGTCACTTTTTGTAAATCGAACGCAACCCCACGACTCCAACCCGCTCGGTCTCGAAACAAATTCGCCGCTCGCAGCACCAAATTCGAGGCATCCACCGGCACGCTTGAATCGTCACACTGCAGTCGGAATTCATCCTCCTCGATCAATCGGGCCCCTAAACGATCGCCGTCATCGATTGGTGCGGCCACCGATACGAGCTCATGAAATCCATCCTTTCGTCGACCGGTGATCGCCAGGAAGAGATTTAATTTGGCCGGACAAAATATTTCGACGCGTTTCAAGTTACTTCATTTCAAGACCATCGCCCCAAAAGAGAAACCAAAATAGTCCCCCTACATTGAGTTGTCGCGGCTATTGGGCCGTTTCCGCTTTTCAGTTTTCAGTTTTTCAGCTTTCCCTAAACGGTGCCGACCGAACTCATCCTTCCTCTCGACGTTCCCACTCGCGAAGCCGCTCGCCCGCTATTAAAGCAGCTGGAAGGCACCGTCCCTTGGATGAAAGTTGGCCTCCAGATGTTCACCGCCTTCGGCACCGACTGGGTGCGGGAAGTCGCCGACCACGGCTACCAGGTCTTTCTCGACCTCAAACTGCACGACATTCCCAACACCGTCGCCAAGACGGTCGAATCACTCTCAACCCTCCCTATCCACATGCTCACGATCCATACTTCCGGGGGGCATTCCATGGTCGTGGCGGCGTGTGCCGCCCAGCGCGAATCGAAACCCGATCTCCAACTTCTCGGCGTCACCGTGCTCACGTCTATCAACGCCTTCGAGCTTCAGGGTGTCGGTGTCCCTGACTCGCCGGCCACCCAGGTCTCCCGCTTGGCCCAGATGGGCCACGACGCCGGGCTGACCGGTTTCGTCTGCTCTCCCCTCGAGGTCGGCGCGCTTCGCCGTGACTTATCCGCGGGCGTGCAACTCGTCACTCCCGGCGTGCGCCCCGTCGGTGCAGACCACGGCGATCAGGCCCGCGTCATGACTCCGGCCGACGCCGCCCGCGCCGGATCCACCCACATCGTGGTCGGCCGACCCATCACCCAAGCCGCCGATCCCACCGCCGCCGCCCAAGCCATCATTGCCGAACTGGCATCCGCCTAGATCCGTTTCAGCTTTTCAGTTTTGTTCCCGCTCCTGCCCAAAAGGCGCCCATCGCAGTCCCCCCTGCGGGGCAAATCTCTACGAGACTCACCATCTCCGTGCTATCGCACTCCGTCAGCTTTTCAGTTTCTCAGTTTTTCAGTTTTCAGTTTTCAGTTTTCAGCTTTCTCTAATCCCCATGCCTCGCACCGCCGCCATTCTACTCGCTGCCGGATCCGGCAAACGCATGGACGATACGGTTGCGGACAAGGTGCTTTCGCCCCTCGCTGGAAAACCCCTCTTTTCATTTAGTGCGGGAGCTTTCGCCGCCAGCGGTGTCGCGGACCTGTTCGTGATCGTATATCGCGATCAAAAACAAATGCGCGAACTTGCCGCCCTTGCCCCGACTCCCTCGCTTTTTGTTCCCGGTGGATCCGAGCGGCAATACTCCGTCGCCAATGCCCTGGATGCACTCCCTGCCGATATCGGACATGTCTTCATTCACGACTGCGCCCGTCCGTTCATTCAAATCGATCATCTCGTCGCACTCCACAAAATCGTGCGCAAAGAACATGCCGTGGTGCTCGCCCATCGCGTCAGCGATACCATCAAACTTCACCGCGATACCGGTCGCCTCAAAACACTCGACCGCAGTGCGCTGTGGGCCATGGAAACCCCCCAGGTTTTCAACCGCGACCTCATTGTAAAAGCCTACAATCGGGCGGCCAATACCGGCGCCAAGCTCACCGACGACGCCTCCGCCGTGGAACTTCTGCGACATCCGGTTGCGATGCTCGAGAACGACTCCCCCAATCCCAAACTCACGACGCCCGCCGACCTGCCTTGGTTCGAATTTCTCAATCGTGAACTGGAGAGCGCCTCACCCTGACGGCGACGAAACTCCGCCGCCTCTCTCTTCATGAATAATTTTCGTATCGGCCACGGCTACGACATCCATCGCATTGTTCCCGGCCGCCCCATGGTGCTGGGAGGAATCACCTTTGACGTTCCCTACGGTCTCGACGGTCACTCCGACGCCGACGCCCTCACCCACGCCATTTGCGATGCCTTGCTCGGCGCGGCCGGACTACCGGATATTGGTCACCACTTTCCCAATACCGATCCTGCCTTCGCCGGCATCGATTCCCAAATCCTGCTGCAACGCGTCGTCGCTGATCTCACCGCCCGCGGATGGACCATCGGCAATATCGACGCATCGCTCATCGCCGAACAACCCAAGATCCAACCGGTGATCGCAGAGATGCGGGAAAAACTCGCGGCTTCCGCCGGAGTCTCGCCCGACCAGATCGGGCTCAAAGCCACCACCAACGAAGGTGCCGGCAGTATCGGACGCGGCGAAGCCATCGCCGCCCACGCGGTCGCGTTGATCTCTCGCAACGATTCCCCCCAGTGAGCTGGGTGACCTCCCATGATCAAATCGGAGGGACGACCTCCGTGTCGTCCGCATCTACCTCTAAATGCGCTGACCGGACAGAGCCGGTCCCTCCCCCCCATAAGCCTCCCCGTCCCTAACCTTCTTCTTCTGCTGATGGTTAGTTTCTTGCGACTTCTGCGCCTTTTTGTGGCCATAACGGCTGTGCGTCAGCCCGGTCCTATAATTCAGCTTTTGTTCTATCGTCCGCCCATAGGGCACCCGACTCAATCACCCCTTCGGCGCGCTCCTCACATGATTCGCAGCACCATCTCCATCCTACCGCACTTTGTCAGCGTTTCACTAATTCTGCTCGTGTCTAGCGCATGTCAGCCGCGGGAGACCAACGTCGAAGTCGGCAACCGCACTCAAGTGCTTCACCGCGGACAAGGTCCAGCGCTCGCCGATCTCGATCCGCACCTCGCCACCGGCACCACGGACTACAACGTGTTGTCTGCTTTATTCGAGGGTCTGGTGGGAGAACACCCCGTAGACCTTTCTCCCGTTCCGGGCGTGGCTTCGCGCTGGGAAATTTCTCCCGATGGAATGGCCTATACCTTTCATCTTCGTCCTGATGCCCGTTGGTCCAACGGCGACCCCATCACGGCGCATGATTTCATCGCTTCCTGGCAACGGGTGCTGACCCCTCGTTTCGGCGCGGATTATGCCAATCTGTTGTATGTGCTGGCGGGAGCCGAGGCGTTCCATCGCGGAGCCGAAGAAGATTTTTCAGGCGTGGGTGCCACTGCCCTCGACGATCATACACTGAGGGTGGAACTTGAATATCCCGCGCCTTATTTCCTGTCGTTGCTGCAACACTGGATGTGGTTCCCCGTGCATCTCGCTTCAATCGAATCCGTAGGCGACCCCTACGCTCGCACCACGCCATGGGCCCGACCGGAAACCATGGTAAGCAACGGACCTTTCACCTTGGCCGCCTGGCCCAATCGCGAACGCATCATCGTGCACAAGAGTACCACCTATTGGGACGCCAAAACCGTGCGCCTGGCGGAAATTCATTTCCATCCCTTCGAAGGGGTGGACACCGAAGAGCGTGCCTTTCGTTCGGGTCAGATCCATCTGACCGATGCGCTGCCCATCTCCAAAATTGAAGCCTACCGCCGCAATGAACCTGAACTGCTGCGCATTGATCCGTATCTGGGCACTTATTTCTTTAGGCTCAACACCCGTCTCCCGAATTTGCAGGATCAACGGCTGCGGGCTGCTTTGAGCCATGCCATCGATCGGACCACGATCGTGAATCAAATCCTCAAAGGTGGCCAAATTCCCGCCGCATCATTGACCCCGAGTGGTACGGCCGGCTACACGCCTCCCTCCGGACTCACCTTCGATCTCGCGAAAGCGCACGAACAGTTGGCGGCCGCAGGTTTTCCCAACGGCGAAGGCGCTCCGCCCATCGAACTGTTGTTCAATACCTCGGAAAACCACCGCTTGGTCGCCGAAGCATTGCAGGCCATGTGGCGCCGTAATCTGGGCATCGAAGTGACCCTCCAAAACATGGAGAACAAAACCGTCTTGGAATCTCGCCGCCAAGGCGACTACCAGATGTTGCGCTCCGTTTGGATCGCGGACTATGCCGACCCGACTTCCTTTTTGGACGTCTTCAAATCTTCGAGTGGAAACAACTACACCGGCTGGGCCGACGCCGACTACGATCGATTGCTGTTCGAAGCCTCGCGAACCATCGACAACGACCAGCGATTCGCACTCTTAAATCAGGCCGAACAACGCCTGCTCGAACAAGCGGCCGTAATCCCCCTCTACACCTTCACCCACGTCTTCGCCAAAGCCCCCTCCGTGCAAGGCTGGCACCCCACGCTTCTCGATCACCATCCCTACAAACATGTCTGGCTCGAAGAGCCATCCATGTAAGTAACAAGTA
>CBFHXU010000106.1:0-10809 GCA_965659875.1 uncultured Opitutaceae bacterium | reverse complement strand
CAGTTTGGGTAACCCGACCAGGGCCATGAAGGTTGTGCTTAAAGGTGCCCGTAAATATTGTCCAAATTATCCTTCGCCGATTCATCCACCCCGCCGGATTTCGTGGGCGGCAGGTCTTTGCCATCGGGGCCCATCGAATAGAGCCGAAATCCCTGCCGCGCCCCGCTACGGAACGGCACATACCCATAAGGCTGCCCCCACGGATCCACGATCGCGTCCGCCGTCTCGTTGAGAATCAGTCCCGCGAGGGTAATAAACGGAGCGCGATCATCAGTCGCCCCGGACGGGGTGCGCGTCCCGGACAGCGCCTGCAACAGCCCTTCCGGATCCTGCTCATCCTGCGGATAACTTCCATAAACGGAACGGTACCGTTCGAGTGCCGTGCTGAGCACTGCCAGCTCGGATCTCGCTCGATTTTGAGCCGCTTTTTCGCGCGCTCCGCCGGAGATACTGAGGGTGATGGCTGCTAGCACCGCCACGACCGCAATCACGACCAGCACCTCCAGCAGGGTGAACCCCGGGCTTTCTTGGCGGCGCCATCGACCCCCGCAGAGTTGTCGAAGCGAAGACCTCACAATTGAAATCCTAGCTTCGGCATTCCCGGGGGGAGTTACGAATGGGCGCGACGTGCGACTACTTGCTGGCTTGCAGGGCCTCCACGACGGAGAAGTCCTCCAAGGTGGTGGTATCCCCTTTGACCAATTGCCCGGCAGCAATCTGCTTGAGAATCCGCCGCATGATTTTGCCCGAACGGGTCTTGGGCAACGCGGGGGCAAAACGAATTTCATCCGGTTTGGCGATCGCGCCGATCTCCTTGCCCACGTGATTGCGCAGTTCAGCCTTCAGGGTATCATCGGCTTTGACGCCGGATTTGACGGTCACGAACACCACGAGGGCTTGTCCCTTCAGATCGTGCGGTTTTCCGACCGCGGCAGCTTCCGCGACTTTCGGATGAGCGACCAAGGCGCTTTCTACCTCAGCCGTGCCCAGGCGGTGACCAGAAATATTTAACACATCATCGAGACGCCCCACGATCCAGAAGTAACCGTCTTCATCGCGGCGAGCGCCATCCCCGGTGAAATAGATTCCGGGAAAGTCGCTGAAGTACGTGTCTTTGAACCGCTGATCATCGCCCCAGAGCGTGCGCAACATGGAAGGCCACGGCTGAGCGATGATGAGTTTTCCGGCCGAGCCAAGGGGCACTTCTTTACCCATTTCGTCCACCACCTTGGCGTCGACGCCGAAGAACGGGAAGGTGGCCGAACCGGGTTTGCACGGGGTGGCGCCGGGTAACGGTGTAATCATGATGGAGCCGGTTTCGGTCTGCCACCACGTGTCGACAATCGGACACTTCTTTTTGCCGATGTTCTTGTGATACCACATCCACGCTTCGGGGTTGATGGGTTCACCGACCGATCCAAGAAGACGCAGCGATTTCAAACTGTGCTTCTTCACATGTTCGTTCCCCCACTTCATGAAGGCACGAATCGCGGTCGGCGCCGTGTAGAAAATAGTCACACCATGGCGATCAATCATGTCCCAGAAACGATCGGGGCCAGGTTGATTCGGCGCCCCCTCATACATAAAGACGGTGGAGCCATTGGAAAGCAGACCATAGACCACATAACTGTGACCGGTGATCCAACCGATGTCGGCGGAGCAGAAATAGGTGTCGTTCTCCTTTAGGTCGAAAACGTATTTGGAGGAAAGTTTCGCCCCCAACAGGTAACCGGCACTGGTATGCAGGACGCCCTTCGGCTTTCCGGTGCTACCGGACGTATAAAGAATGAACAACGGATGCTCGGACGTGAACGCCTTTGCTTTGTGCGTATTTTTCACCTCCGCGACAGCC
Organism: uncultured Opitutaceae bacterium; assembly: GCA_965659875.1. Classification (GTDB taxonomy): domain Bacteria; phylum Verrucomicrobiota; class Verrucomicrobiia; order Opitutales; family Opitutaceae; genus Actomonas. The sequence goes on along the minus strand of CBFHXU010000106.1, from coordinate 8,957 downwards.
CGGTGCCACCAGATGTCACGCTTGCGCTTCATTTTTACCTCGTTGCCGCAGCGTTGATGTACCAGTACGTGCTCCACGCATTTCGCCTTGGCGACGGCCTCATCGACCGTGGCCTTGAGCGGGAATATCTTACCCCGGCGCCAGCCGCCGTCGGCGGTGATCACGAGTTTCGCCCCGCAATCAATGACCCTATCCTTGAGGGACTCGGCACTGAATCCACCAAAAACGACCGTGTGAATCGCTCCGACTCGGGCACACGCCAGCATGGCGAAGACCGCTTCGGGCACCATCGGCATGTAAATAGCGACGCGATCGCCCTTACCTACCCCCAAGTTGGCAAACACGTTGGCGAGCTTGGCGACCTCGAAATAGAGTTGTTTGTAGGTTATGGTGCGCACATCACCCGGCTCACCTTCGAAAATCAGCGCCGCTTTGTTCTCCCGGGCGGTGCCGAGGTGACGGTCGATGCAGTTTTCAGCCACATTCAGTGCTCCGCCCCCAAACCATTTGGCATGGGGGGCTTTCCACTTGAGCACCGAGGTGTAGGGCTTCCGCCACTCAAGTAAGTCCTTGGCCTGTCGATCCCAGAATTTTTCTGGGGAGTTGACAGACTGTCGGTAGAGCTTCTTATAGGCAGCCATGCTGCTGAGCTCAGCTTGGCACTGAAATTCGGCCGTTGGCCGGAAAACCCGTTTTTCACGGGACACTGAGGTAATGGTTTGGTCCGTCACGTTTAGGATCGTTGAGGTTGGTTATTTGTAACTTGCCACGGCACATCCTGCCGGGACCTCGAATTCTCTCGCTGCCCGTCAGTTAGGTCAAGCGCCTGCCAATCGATAGGTTCAAATTTACTCCACTTTATTCTAAACTTTCATGCCTAAATCCGAATCTCCCGCCGAACCGGCACCCGAATCTCTCCCCGAGGAGAAATCCACTCCAGAGCCCGCCCCCGAAAAGGAGCTGAACCTGGTCGAAGTCGCAGGTATCCTCGACATCGATAAGCAGAAAGGCGGCAACGGCGTGCTGTTGGATCTCAAGCGCTACGGCAAGCGCCGCCCCGATGACACCTTTGTCCCCAAGGAATTGATTCGGCGGTTCAAACTCCGTCGCGGCAGCCACATCAAGGGCACCGCTTTTCCGGCCGAGGGCCGTTTTCCGAATCCCAAGATGCGGTTCATCGATACCGTCGACGGCCTGTCCATCGAAGACCGGAAGGCCAAATGGGACTTTCTGAATTTCACCAGTCTTTCTCCCGAGGAAAGACTCAAGCTCGAAACCAAGGACGGTCGCATCACCACCCGCGCCGTGGATCTGTTTTGCCCGATCGGCAAAGGCACCCGCGGTCTCGTCGTCGCGCCCCCTCGCACCGGTAAGACCACCCTCCTTCGGGATATGGCGCTGGGAGTCATCGAGAATCATCCCGAGTGTCATGTCATGGTGCTCCTGGTGGATGAACGCCCGGAGGAAGTCACTGATTTCAAGCGGAGCGTAAAAGGCGCCGAAGTTTGGGCCTCGTCGAATGACGAACAGGTGCAGAGCCATATCCGCATCGCCGATATGGCGATCGACCGCGCCCGCCGGCTGGTCGAATGCGGTCGCGATGTCGTCGTTCTGCTCGATTCCCTCACCCGACTCGCCCGGGCTCACAATACCCAACGCAACTCCGGCCGCACCGGTTCCGGCGGCTTGGATGTGCGCGCACTCGAGAAACCACGACAAATCTTCGCCTCAGCCCGCAATACTGAAGAAGCCGGATCCCTCACCATCATCGCCTCGATCCTCGTGGAAACCGGCAGCCGGATGGACGACGTGATCTTCCAGGAATTCAAAGGCACCGGCAACAGCGACCTTGTCCTCGACCGCAAGTGCGCTGAAATGCGCCTTTGGCCCGCCATGAACATCCAAGGTTCCGGCACCCGTAAGGAAGAAAAACTGATCGGCCCCGAGGATCTCGACAGCATTCACTTCTTCCGCCGCGCCCTGGTGCAGCAGAAAATCGAGGAAGCCACCGAAACGATGATTTCCCGTCTTTCGAAGACGAAAACCAACGAGGAATTTCTCAAACTGATCGCCCGTTAAGGAGCTCCAATTTCCGCCTCCCTCACTCCTGAATTCCTATTCTCTTCGTTCGTGGCGTTTTCCCCCTTGCGCAGTCGCGCAAAACTCTGAACTAATTCTCTTTCCGCTGAGCAATCACGTCTTGGCGCAGTCCAAGCCGCAACAAACTCCGTATGCATAGTTTCTCCGAGCAGTGCCTCGATATGGCCCGATCAATCCTGGGTCATAATCTCGCCTCCATTCAGCCTGACGGCACCATCACTCCTTTCGAAGGAGAAACCTCCCGCGCCGACGAACCCGGACACGCTGCATACGCCATGGGCGAATACTTTCGCGCTACCGGCGAAACCTCCCTCGAGGGTCACGATTTCATCGACCTCACGGCCCGCACCGTCACCGCTCAGGTATTTACCGAGCCCGACGAAGAGAACGGCCTCGCCTACGCATCGCTCGGCCTGCTGAGCTTCGGTCCTTCCAAGGAGCGCAATCAAGTTTGGGAGCGTCTCGTCCCCGAAACCCAGGAGCGTATCGATAAGTCCCTGCTGCACCGCTCGGACTACGACAACCACTGGCAATCCTTCAATATCGCCAAGGCCGTCGCCCGTTTTTCATTCGGTCTGTCGAAGAAGGACGAAACCTCACGTCTCATCGAACGCTACGTCGACCGTATCAACCAAACCAGCTCCAACGGGTTCATTGACGACTCCACCGAGGGGTTTGGCGGCAACTTCAATCTTTACGGCGTGATGTCCCTCGTATTCATCCGCTCCGCTCTCCAGCTCCACGCCAACAGCGGCGTGCGCGACCGGAAGCTCCCTACGTTGCGGACCTACGCCGAGAAATACATCAAGATGATGCCTGACTTGGTGCGCTCCGATGGACTCGGTTGGGCATTTGGTCGCGCAGCCGGTGCCTACGGGCAGATGCACTGCATCAGCTTGATCCTCCAAGGTCTGCGTGACGGTTGGATCACCGACGATCAAAAGGCCAAATATTTCGATATCCTGCGTCGCCTCTTCCTGTTTTTCTATCAGACCTACCTCGACCAAGAGCGGGGCGATCTCGATATCCGTGACGGCGAACGCACCGCCTACGAGCCGCACACGACGCGGATGGCTAATTTCGACGCCGCCCGTTACCTGTGCCAATGGTCGCGCCTCGCGAAGACCGTCCACATGCCCGCCGGCCAGGTCACGCCGGAGGCTTCCCGTACCACCGGTCGATTTGTTATTTTTGATAAGTCCAATCGTAAGGAACAGGGCGTATTTCTTTATCGCGATGCCGGGAGTGGATTGCATGCCCAGATCCCGCTCAGCGCCGCCGCCGGTTCGGCCACATCGGATACCCTGCCTTTCCCGCACAGCCCCGGGATCTTCGATTGGCCTAATAATGTCTACGCGCCTGTCATGGTGCCCGAACTCACGTTCGGCGACAAAGTCACCGTGCCGGCGTTTTACGGCAAAAACTGTGTTACGGGACTGGGTCTACGTCGCAGTTTCTTCTTCCGCTACGATCAACCCGATTTGATCACGACCGAACAAGAGGTCCTCAAGGGGCTCGGTTCCGTCAAAGTGCAGTGGAACTTCGCCGGCCCCCAAATCAGCGCCGAATTCACTTACAAGGTGAACCAGCAGGTCACTCTGGACAAGTTCCGCTTCATGTTGGCCATCGCGGCCCCCCACTCCATCTACCATGTGGGCGGCTCCCTCGCGCTCGGCGCGGAAGGTCATCGCTGCACCGTTACCAAGGATGACTTCCAAGGTGTCTGGCAAGAGACCGAAGTGGTGACCAGCGATGCGACCTACCGCACCAACTACGGCAAGGTCCACTATCTCCAAACTTTGGAGCGCGACCATCCGTTGATCATGCGGCCGGGCAATGTCTACAAACTGGCCGTAAGCTACGAGCCGGATGTCACCACCCTTGATGGTTGAAATAAGTAAGAAGAGCGAAGTCTGAAGTGAGAGGTTTCAGCGAAACTATTGGTCTCTCGGACTTCCTTCATCCTTCTGACTTCATACTTTCCCCGTGTTAGCTCGCCGCATTATTCCCTGTTTGGACGTCACCAACGGTCGCGTCGTTAAAGGCGTTAAATTTCAGGAACTGCGCGATGCCGGCGATCCCGTCGAATGCGCCAAGGCCTACGACGCGCAGGGCGCGGACGAACTCGTCTTCCTCGACATCACCGCATCAAGCGATGGTCGATCCATCATGCATGACGTGGTGGCCGAAACCGCCGAACAGTGTTTTATGCCCCTGACGGTGGGCGGAGGTCTTCGCATCGTGGCAGATATTGAGGCGATGCTCAAATCCGGAGCCGACAAGGTCTCGCTCAATACCGCAGCCATCAAAAACCCCGATTTGATCAAGCAGGCTTCGGCACGATTTGGCGCGCAGTGCATTGTCCTGGCAATTGACGCCAAACGGGAACGCGATGGTAAGTCCTGGCGGGTCTATACCCACGGCGGTCGCAACCCGACCGAACTCGATGCCGTCGCGTGGGCCCGGCAAGCCGTCGAGCTGGGTGCGGGCGAAATTCTGCTCACGAGCATGGATTGTGATGGTATGAAAACCGGTTACGACGTCCCGCTCACCCAAGCCATCAGCGAAGCAGTCAGCGTTCCGGTCATCGCCAGCGGCGGCGCCGGCGAACTCCCCCACTTTGCCGAGGCTCTCGAATCCGGAAAAGCCAGCGCCGTGCTGGCGGCGAGTTTATTTCACTTCGGCGAACTTACGGTGCCGCAGGTAAAAGATTATCTCGCAGATCAAAACGTCCCCGTCCGTCGCTGAAGCCAATTCTCAACGATTGGTCGGCACTCGGGGACCTTATTCGGCAAACAACGGATCCGCCGCGAACACCGGCGGAGAGAGTAACGCTCCGTCTGAATCTTTCCAGATAATGCGGTCTACGACTACCCGCAGCACGGCCTCTGGGGAGAGCCTCTCCGGGAGGGCATATGTCTTCGAAATTCTGAATCCGTCCCGAGCCGGATTCATTTCAAAAAAATCAATGGGGATCACCGTCGGCATATCACGCACATCCAAGCCAAAAGCTACGCCGTCAGTTGGGCTGTTACCTTTATCGGTGCCATCGTGAAATCCGAATGTCAGAGCGACGGAACGTGAGCCCGCCGGGATGGTAAACATCACCTCACACTCGGCGTGCGTGCTGATCAGTCGCTCCACCCCGACATCGATTTCGTACACGCCAAAATCCGAAACCGCGCTCCAATTATTTTCAGCCGAAACCTTGGCGTCACGTCGCTTAAATAATTTAAATGTCGCGTCGTGCAGGAGGTATTCCTTCCCCTGCACATTCGAGGCTTCGACCTGCTCCACCGTGGAAAACGTCTTCACCAGCTCATAAGCATGCTCAACTCGCCACTCATTGTTGTGCTGAAGATGGTCTATCTCATGCGGACGCATGACCGTCCAATCCGGTCGTAAAAACCCCAAAAGCCTACGTCCGTCGCGACCGACCAGCTTACGGGCAGCGACCATTTCGGGCGAGGACATGCCGGGGAAGTCGTAGGTCCGTAATCCGGAGAAATATCCGATGTAGCCCAACGGTTCCATCATTACCGTATCATCGGCTTGGGCGTTCTCGCGCAAGTAATCGCCGATCGCTTGGCGCACTTCATTTTCTACGAGTTGCTGTTGCGTGCGCACTTGCTGAGCGATCTCCAAAGTCAACCATCCGGATCCGAGCACGATCGCGCCGGCTATACTCAAGCTGATTTTTTGACGCAGAGTGCGAAAACTGTCGGTGGAACCGCCGATGTCAGCCAACAAGCTGATTCCACCCAATATCGCAAACGGGATGGTGCCGGGCACATACCACGGAAAACAGTAATACGGGAAATAGGAGAGATAGAGGTGAATTCCCGCGAAGGTGAACGAAAGCATCCGGGTGCGGCGCGAAACTTTGGGCAAAATCCAGGCCATCGCGATCAGGCCGGCGAGCACCTTGCCGATCATCACCACCCCGGAATTCCATCCTCCCATGTCGTGGTAAGCCGGGAGAAACGTGTAGCGAACGGAATTCTCCACCCCGGCCGCACTGAACGGTAGCAACCCAAACTCCTTGAGAAATGCGACTATGGAAAAGGGATCGGTCAGACCACTTTTGGCCGCAACCGTATGCGGCACCGGTGTGCCATAATAGGACCAGGCCCACAGAAACCACGGCAGATAAAGTGCCGTGGTCAGCCCCCCCGCCTTCAGCCATGACAGAATCAAGTCACGCCGCGACTCGGACAACCTCCCGTTACCAAAAAGCAACACGGCCAAGGCCATGACCGAAATATGGATGAAACAATCCGGACGCGTCCACATCAACCCCGCCCAGGCAACACCCTGATGCTTCCAGGCCGTGCTTCCTCGCATATGTCCCCACAAGGCGTAGCTCAAAAACAGCACCAAAAATGCGCTCTCCATCCCGTTGATGGAGAAATCCACCGTTTTCCCATCCAGGGCCAACCAGGCCCCGGCGAGGAGCGCTAAGCCGGTGGGGATCCGCCATGCCTGCGCCAAGTTGGTCAACAACAGCACGGCGCCCACCAATGCCATGATGCTCATGATTCGAAACACCCACAGCGAAACAAAATCTGATTCTCCGCCGGTGATGAACGCCGCCAATGCGGGCGTTAATACTCCCAGCGGGGAGGTAAACGTGTGGACACGTTCCCCGACGTTGAAAACCAACCCGTTTCCCTCGACCAGATTCTTACTGGAACGAAACGTAATGTAGTAATCCTCCCAAACGTGTTCCGTGTAGGCGGCAAAAACCACCGCGATCAGCGCGGTTGAAACGGCGAGGATATAGAGGAGATTGCGCGGAGTGGTCACAAACATGCAATAAGACTTTGGAGTCTTTCACAGCAAGCATTCAGCCGACTAAAGGTCGACTCCTCTTATCGGGAAGTCATCTCATCGAACTCGGAACTCAAAGCTGCAGACCGGAACCGACGCTGTGAAACGTCGCATCGGCCGGCAGGACAACTCGGTTACAGAAATCACCGAATCCTTCGCCTTCATTGCGTTCCGTGGTATACTTCTTGATTACCGGTCTCAGCAATTCGATCGACTCATCAATCGTACACTTCGGTGACACGAGCCGGTTCAGCCGCGATCCGTTGTAACTCGCGCCGATGTAGAGCGCATACTTGCCGGGGGCTTTGCCCACAAAACCGATTTCCGCGAGATAAGGACGGGCGCAACCGTTGGGGCACCCCGTCATACGGAGGCTGATGGCATCATCGGCCAATCCGGCCTCTTCCAGCACGGCATCAAATTTTTCCAGGACTTCCGGCAACACGCGCTCACTTTCGGCGAGGGCGAGACCACACGTCGGCAATGCGACACAGGACATGGAGTTTAGCCGCAAGCGGCTCTGTTTATTCTCTCCGGAAAGACCATGCTTATGAAGAATCGCGTCGATCTGGACCTTAGCCTCGGTCGTCACGCCCGAGATGGTAACGTTTTGGGTAGGCGTAAGACGGAAATCACCGGTATGAATTTCGGCCACTTCGCGCAACGCGGTCTTCATGGGCCAACCGTCGCGGTCTTTGATGCGACCGCTGAGAATGTGAAGCCCGTAAAACCACGTGCCATCCGCACATTCCTGCCAACCGTGAGGATCCTCGATTGTCGTGAAGTTCACTTCGCGGGAGGGCGCCAAGGTGATGCCCGAGCGGCTTTCCACCTCGCCCTTAAACCACGCGAGTCCCCGATCCTCGATCGTGTATTTGAGGCGGGCATGGCGACGATTGGTACGATCACCGTAGTCGCGCTGCGTGGCGATTATGGATTCGCCCACCACATTGATCTGTTCCGGCGTCACAAATCCGAGCGGCTCCGCCAAACGCGGAAAGGTCTCCTCATTGCCGTGGCTCATGCCGAGTCCGCCACCCACCGTAACGTTGTAGCCCACGAGTTCGCCGTTTTCCAAGATTCCAATAAATCCGAGATCTTGCGAATAGACGTCCACGTCATTGGAAGGAGGCAGTGCAAAACCGACCTTAAATTTACGCGGCAGATAGGTTTCCCCATAAAGGGGTTCCACTTCGGGTTCGCCCCCGGCTACTTTTTCGCCATCGAGCCAGATTTCGTGATACGCCCGAGTCTTGGGCAAGGTGTGCTCCGAAAGTCCTTTGGCGTGTTCATACATGGCCGCATGAGCCGGGCTTCGCTCGGGGTTGGGCGCCGCCATGATGTTACGATTCACATCACCACACGCGGCAATCGAATCCATCAGCGCTTCGTCCATCCCCTTGATGAGGGGTTTCAGGTTCCCTTTGAGGATACCGTGAAATTGAAAAGTCTGACGGGTCGTGAGACGTAAGGAGCCGTTGGCGCGGTCGTCGGCCAGCTTGTCGAGCATCAACCACTGAGCCGGCGTGCATCGCCCACCGGGCAGTCGCACCCGCAACATGAACGAAAATGCTTTCTCGAGCTTCGCTTGACGACGCTCTTTGCGCAAATCGCGGTCGTCTTGCATGTAGAGACCATGGAATTTCGTTAGCTGCTGGTTATCAGCGGTTATTGATCCCGTGGAATCATCCAATAATTCCTCCGCGATCGTTCCGCGCAGAAAATTCGACGCAGATTTAATGCCTTCGTTAGCAGCTAGTGGCTTGGTTGCTTCTTGGTCGGTGCTCATGAGCAAAGGTCGAACGTGCCGATCATACCCGAGTTCATCAAGACACTTTTACTAATTTAGGTAAGTTAGTAAGGATACCGCAAAATCCCCTAATTTATGACGATTTCAGCCAGCCCTTGGAGAGTCCAACCGCCCGTGCCCACGATTGCCTCAGAGCGGTGTGGTCGGGTTACCCAAACTGGACCACCTAAACAGTTAGTCTGGATGAGTTGATGTAGTGGTTGAGGGGGTAGAGTAA
>CBFHXU010000105.1:0-10941 GCA_965659875.1 uncultured Opitutaceae bacterium | reverse complement strand
GCCGTCGTTGGCCTCGATGGTTTCGTCGATACCATCGTCACTCCCGTGGCCCTCCGCAACGGTCAGGGAGAGGATTTTGAACCCATCAGCACGATCACTGAATTCGGGGAACGCGTGCTCCAAGCCGCCGGGAAAAGTGCCAATATCGAATTTTATCCACTCATGGATAAACTCGGTGGCAACGGCCCTATCATGGCCAACGCGCTTATGGCGCACGGAGTCGCGATGAGTTATGTCGGCGCCCTGGGCGAATCTGCGATTCATCCCGTTTTTCAGGAGTTCGCCCAGCATGCGGAGGTGATCTCCATCACCGATCCCGCCACGACGACGGCCGTCGAATTTACGGACGGCAAGCTCATGCTGGGGCAAATGCGTTGCCTCGATGACGTCACTTACGACGCCTTCGAAACCAAGTTGGGCGTCGCCGGGGTCGACAAACTACTCGGGGAGGCGGATCTGATCTCATTGGTCAACTGGACAATGATTCCGAACATGACGGAGATTTTCCGGCGCTTCGTTTCAGACGCCCTGCCACGCCTGCCGGCGAAGGAACGGTTTTTCTTCTTCGATCTGGCGGATCCGCAGAAGCGTTCGCGCGAAGACTTGCTTGAAGTGCTGGCGGTTATCGGCGACTTCGGCCGATTTGGTCAGGTCACCTTGGGGCTGAATTTGAAGGAAGCCCAGCAGGTGCATCTCGCCTTGGATTTTCATCCGCGTGGCGAAACCAAGGAAGACCTCCAGCAAATCGCCGCGGATATTCGCGAAAAACTGAACTACGCCACCGTCGTGGTGCACCCGAAGGAGTCCGCCGCCTGTGCCACCCGTGAAGGCACCGCCTGGATTCCGGGCCCGTATGTTACGAAACCCAAGATCACCACCGGGGCGGGTGACCATTTTAACGCCGGATTTTCCCTCGGGCAGATGCTCGGCCTGAGCGCACCGTCCTGCCTCGCCCTCGGCTGCACGACCAGCGGTCATTATGTCCGCACCGCGCAAAGCCCTACCCTCGAAGATCTCGAAACCTTCCTCGCCAACTGGCCGAAATAACTCCAGCCTTCCTCCATGCCACTAACCGAAGACCCCCAAGGCATTCTCATCTCCTTCGAAGGCGCCGAAGGCAGTGGGAAATCCACCCAAATTGCTCGTCTCGCGAAGAAGCTCGCCAAACAGCGCCACAAGGTTCTCAGCGTGCGGGAACCCGGCGGCACCGAGATCGGTGAACAGGTGCGCAACATCATCGTGCACAACTCCGACGGCGACGAAATGTGCGCGGAGACGGAGCTGCTCTTGTTTGCGGCGGCGCGAGCCCAACTCGTGCGTGAAACCATCGCCCCTGCCATGATGGATGGTTTCGTCGTGCTCAGTGATCGCTTCATGGATTCCTCCACGGTCTATCAAGGCATCGGCCGTAATCTCGCCGCGGACCCGGTGAGCATGATCAACCGCTTCGCGGTCGGCAATGTGATGCCCTCCCTCACCATCGTTTACGATGTGCCGCCCACCATTTCCAAACGCCGCATTCGCCAACGCGCTTCCGATGTGCCCGATCGCATGGAACGCGAGAATATCGAGTTCTACAAAAAGATCCGCCAAGGGTATTTGCTCCTCGCCCAAAGCATGTCGGAGCGGATCGTCGTGATCGATGGCACCCAAACGGAAGCTGAAATCGAGCGGCAGACTTGGAAAGTGGTCAAAAAGGCCATCGCCTGAACCGACCCGCGACGTCTCGTTCATGCCCGCCCCTACGCCCACTTGGCCTGATTCGCTGCAAGGCACCCCCGCCGTCGCGGTCATCGAACGGGCGATCGAGCGGCGCCGCCTTTCCCATTCGTTGCTGATCACCGGGGACGAATACGAGACCCTCGTTTCTGTTTCACACGCCATTGCCGACCGACTGCTCTACCCGGCTGACGCCAATCCGCCCACGCGATTTCATCCCAACGATCATCCGGATGCTTTCTCACTCCGTCCGGCGGGAAAAATGCGCCAGATCAAGGCCGGTAGGTCGGCCGAAGATACGGGTTCGATGCGCGAATTTATTCGCAAAATCGCCGTTTCCGCTTCGGTGGGTGACCACAAAGTGGGTTTAATCCACGAGGCGGACCGCATGAATACGGCCACGGCCAATATTTTCCTGAAGACCTTGGAAGAACCGCCGGCCAACACGACCTTGCTGGTCCTGACCACCCGCCCCTACGCCCTGCTTCCTACGATCCGCAGTCGCTGTTTGAATTTTCGGTTTCCCTCCGCCGAGGTGGGATATTTGCCGGACGGATGGAGCGCCTGGATCAGCGACTATCAAGCCTGGCTCGCCCGTCTCTCCGGAGGCATCACGGATCGCGGTGCCGTATCCGATGCCATTTTCACCGCCTATGGATTAACCGCCCGGTTTGGTGTCATCCTGAATGCCGCTACCAGCGAAGCATGGAAGGCGCAAAAGGGTTCTCTGCCCGCGGACCTCGGAGACGACGAGCGGGTCGCCATCGAAACCGGTCTGGCCAATGGGCTAAGACTTAAACTTTTTGCCGGTATCGAACACGCGACGCGTGATTTCGCGTTGGAGAGCATCAGCACGGGGGATGAGTCGTTTCGGCGAGCGTTTATCCGAGCCGTTGAAAAGCTGGAGAAATCGGTGGGGCTGCTGCGTGTTAATTTAAACGCCCAAGCCGCCCTCGAAAGCTTTCTACTTGCTTCGCTCCGCCTTTGGGCTGCGCGGAAATAAGGACGACATGACGTCGACCGCCCGTCCGCCACTCTTGAAGTTGGCTTTGCCCATCTTCGTCGAATCAGCGCTCCACGCACTCACGAGCACGGTCGACGTATTGATGGTGAGCACGATTTCGGATGAGGCGGTGGCGGGGCTGAGCGTAGCCAACCAATTCGTGATGGTGGCGGTGACCCTGTTTAGTTTTGTTGCCATCGGCGGCAGTGTCGTGATCACCCACAGCTTGGGCGGGGACGACCAGGCGGGGGCTCGCCAGACCGTCATCACGGCGACCTCGGTGAACTTTTGGATGGGGCTCATTATCAGCCTATTCGTAGCACTCAGTGTCGTTCCTTTGACCAGTATCATGCAGCTCTCCGCGGACCTGCAGGTTCACGCCCAGCCCTACCTGTTCATTGTAGGAGCGTCACTTTGGCTGGTTGCGCACAACGTTTCGATGGCCGCGGTCCTAAGAGCTCATGGCCACGCGGCGGATGCGATGTGGGTGACATTGATTCAAAATGTGCTCAACGCATTCGGAAATGCCGTGCTGCTCTTCGGTCTCTTTGGGGCCCCTCAAATGGGGATCGTCGGCGTTGCGATTGCCACGGTGCTAAGCCGGGCCGTTGGCGCCGTGATTTTGCTTTTCCTGCTCCGCTATCGGACCGGCATTCAACTCAGCCTCTGGCAGGTGATCAAATTACCCACCGCGGGATTACGCCGTATCCTCCGCATCGGGCTACCGTCAGCCGGAGAGCATCTTTGCTGGTGGATGGCATTCATGACCATCACCTCCTTTACGGCCCGCTTGGGCGCAACCGAACTCGCCACGCAATCTTACACCATGCTCATCATGCACTACGTGTTCACGTTCAGTTTCGCGCTCGCTCTGGCGAACGAAATTCTGATCGGTTACCACGTGGGCGCGGGAGAATTTGAGGCCGCCTATCAACGCGTTCCGCGCACGTTAAAAACGGGTTTACCTTTTATCGCGGCAGCCTTGATCCCCATCGCTCTTTTCGGTTCGGAAATCATCGCCATCTTCACGGACGACCCAACGATTATCGCCACCGGCACGACAATATTACTCATTGGCATCATCCTCGAGCCCGGCCGGTTGGTGTCCATGGTCCTGGTATGTTCACTCCGGGCTGCGGGTGATGTAAGGTATCCGCTTAAAGTGGGTCTCGTCGTCATGTGGGGAGTATGGGTTCCCCTCTCTTGGCTCTTCGGCATTACGTTCGGCTGGGGACTCGTCGGAATCTGGCTCGCCATCATTTCTGACATCGTGGTTCGCGGCGGTTTATTCCTGTATCGCTGGCAATCCCGCGGTTGGATGAAACACGCCCAATCCAGTCGGGATGGGGTGACCAGTAATTTGGCCGATCTACCCGAGTGATCCGACCCAGTCGGAAATTACGGCAGTAAACGCATCCCGACTCTGCATGTGCGGGTTATGGCCAGACTCCGGAATAACCTTGATCGCGGCGGCCGGAAAATGTCGGCGAATTTCTCCGTAATCATCCTCGCGCACGTATCGCGATTTACCTCCGAGCACGAACAACGTAGGGCCCGTAAATGTCTCGTCCTCCGCCAAGGGGTCGTCTTCCAGCCCGGACAATGCCTCCGTAATCCCCGGCAAATTGATCGCCCAACGCCAGTCACCGTCTTCCGTGCGTTCGAGGTTCGTGGTGAGGAACTTTCGCATCGCCCAATCCGGCACGCGCGTCTCCATCTTCAACTCCGCTTCGGTGCGAGAGGTCAGTTCGCCGAGATTGATTTCATGCATGGCCGCGAACTCCGCGCGGCTTCCGAACGATCGATACGATTTGGGCGCGATATCGACGACGATCAATCGATTGACCCTCTCCGGGTGCCGACTGGCGATACACATCGCGACCTTCCCTCCCATGCTGTGCCCCACAAAATCAGCCCGTTCCCATCCCCGACGATCCATCCAGGCCAGCACGTCCGCCACCAGGTCCTCGTAGGTCATGGATTCACCGTGAGGAGAACGCCCATGGTTCCGCAGATCGACGGCCTGCACATGCCAGTTCGCCGCCAGCGCCTTGCCGGCACTCAACCAATTACGCGACGATCCCAGTAAACCATGTAGCACCACGAGTGGAGGTTTCCCCTCGCCGCCCAAATCTCTTGAATACAGTTCCAGCACGCGTCGCAGTAGTGCGCAGGGAGAGTTGGGTAGCGAGGAGAAATTCCGCGCTCCATTTGAGGATATTCCTTGGCGCGAGCGCATCTGTTCATCTGGATCGTCTACTCTCAATTCCGCTCTCTCTGCCGCCCCCGAAATCCATGCCGACCCCGAAAAAGCTCACCCCGATGATGCAGCAGTATTTCGAGGTGAAACGTGCCCTCCCCAAGGGAGTGCTTTTACTTTTTCGACTCGGAGATTTCTACGAGCTCTTCTATGAGGATGCCGAAGATGCCTCCAAGATATGCGGACTCACGCTGACGAAGCGGCAGGATTATCCCATGGCGGGGATCCCCCACCACGCCGCCGACACGTATGTGCCCAAGCTCCTCGCCGCGGGCCGCAAGGTCGCTTTTTGCGATCAAGCCGAGGTCGCCAAACCCGGGAAACTGGTACGGCGAGAAGTCACCCGTATTCTCTCTCCCGGCACCACCCTCGCCGCCAACCAACTCGACGAATCGCGCAACCACTATCTCTGCGCGATGTATCGGGATAAACATGGTCTGCATGCCGCTTGGTTGGACATTTCCACGGGAGAATTTCAGTTAGCCACCGATGGTCAGATCGACAATTTGCTCCCGGTGCTGACCGCCCTGGAGCCGGCCGAACTTTTGCTCATTGAGGGGGACGCCGACACGTGGCGCGCCGCGCCGCATCACGATGTCGCTGCGCATGCGCTCAACGATTTTTGTGCTGACCGCTTGATCACCGAATTACCCGGTTACCACTTCGAAACCGGCTCCGGTGCCCGCACGGTCATCGACACCCTCGGGGTGCTGAATTTGGAAGGATTCGGCATCGAAGAAAAGCACCGCGGCCTCGGTCCGGCCGGCGCGCTCGTTTATTACGCCACGGAAAATCTTTGCGCCAAACCCGAGAACTTGCGTGCCCTGCGCGAATACCGCAGTGCGCAGACGCTGCTCATTGATCCGGCAACGCTGCGAAATCTTGAAATTTTCACCTCCAGTCGCGGCACCCGCGAGGGTTCGTTAATTTCCGCCATCAATCGTTCCACGACCGCAGCGGGCGCGCGCCTGATCGAACGCTGGTTGAGTGCCCCGGAGTTGGACTTGATCGAGATTCGTCGCCGATCGAACGCCGTCGGTGAACTCTTGGGAGAACCGATGCTCTTGGGCGAATTACGCGAGACCCTGAAACATGTTCGCGACATTCCTCGTATTCTCGGGCGCCTGCAGAATCGACTGCGCAATCCCCGCGAATTGGGCGGCATTCGCCATACGTTGGCTCAATTGCCCGATGTTCACCGACTCCTCGGTGATTTCGGCGGAGCGCTGGCTCAAGATTATCCGGCCCGGATCGCCGAGTTGGCCGATCTTCGTGATCTGTTGTCCCGGGCGCTCGCCGATGAGATGCCCGCCGACATCGCTGATGGCGGTGCCATTCGGGAAGACTTTGACGCGGAGCTTGATCGGATTCGCTCGCTGACCCGCGACAACAAAACGTGGTTGTCGGAACTCGAATCGAGTGAACAGGCCCGGACCGGCATCAAGAGCCTAAAGGTCAAATACACCAATAATTTTGGTTACTATATCGATGTCACCAAAGCCAATCTGCATCTGGTGCCGGAGGAATACATCCGCCGCCAAACCACGGTAAACAGCGAGCGCTACGTCACGGATGAACTGAAGCAGAAGGAAAAGGAAATCCTGCACGCCGAAGAGGATGCGCTCGCCCGGGAACGCACGTTGTTCGGTGAGTTGATCACCGCGGTGCTCGATGAATCCGAATCACTTTTTAATACGGCGTCCGCCCTCGCCGAGCTCGACGTGTTGGCGGGTTGGGCGGTCTTGGCTCGCGAATGGGATTATCATCAGCCCGAGCTGGACGAAAGCGACGCCCTGGAAATTACCGAAGGACGCCATCCGGTTGTGGAACAGATGCTCAAAGCACCCGAGTCGTCGATGATTCGCGGCAATCAAAGTTTTGTGCCCAACGATACGACGCTCTCCTCCAGTGAGCTGCAGGTCGCCTTGATCACCGGCCCCAACATGGCCGGTAAATCGACCTACATTCGACAAGTTGCCCTGATCACGCTCATGGCCGAGGTGGGTTGCTGGGTGCCGGCGGCAAAATGTCGGGTCGGTCTGGTGGATCGGATTTTCTCCCGTGTCGGCGCCAGCGATGATCTCGCCCGTGGAAACTCAACCTTCATGGTCGAGATGAACGAGACCGCCAACATCCTCAACAACGCGACGGATAAATCCCTCATCATCCTCGATGAAATCGGCCGTGGCACTTCGACTTACGATGGCCTGAGCATTGCCTGGTCTGTCGTGGAGTATTTGCACGGTCAAAAGGCCGAAGGACCGCGCACGCTTTTCGCGACGCACTACCAGGAGCTCACGCAACTGGATAAACACCTCCCTCGGTTGGAAAACTTCAGCGTGGCGGTAAAAGAGTGGAATGATGACATCATCTTCGTGCATCGCATCCAACCGGGCGCCGCCGACCGCAGCTACGGTATTCAAGTCGCCCGATTAGCCGGCCTGCCTCCCACCGTCATCGATCGCGCCAAATCCATTTTAACCAAACTGGAATCAGACGACACTTCGGTCGAACTGAGTGCACCTCAGGCCAAGCCCCGTAAAAAAATCCGCGTCAAACCCGAAGACGATTCGCAACTGAATCTACTCTAGCTGGTTTTTCGGTTCCCGAATTCGCATCAACCCTCTCCCCTCATGAAACCCCGATTCATCCTTTGTCTTTTCACGCTATTTTTTGTCACCCGAAGTGTTCACGCCGGGGAAGAGGCGAAGTCACTGTTCAACGGCAAAGACCTTTCGGGTTGGGTGATTGAAAATGAAGGTCAGTTTTCTGTCCGCGACGGACTGCTGCATGTTAATCGCGGAACCGGTTGGTTACGTTCCAAACAACAATTCACGGACTTCATTCTGACCTACGAAGTCCGGTTTCTGGAACCCAAGGCCAATAGCGGCGTTTTCGTGCGGACTGCCCGGACAAGTCATGCCGATGAAAACGGATGGCCCGACAACGGATACCAGGTGCAATGCATGGATAAGACCGACCAAGGTCGAATTTTCGGTGCGCTCATCGACTACGGAGGAGGACCGTTCTCCGAGTTGCTCGATCAACCCGCCCTCGAGAAGGCGTTTAACCCCACTGGCGAATGGAACACCGTCGCCGTCACGTGCGAAGGTCGGTTCCTTTCCGTTCGCGTGAACGGAGTCGTTATCACGATGGTCGAAGGTCTGCAAAACGCCTCCGGCCATATTGGAATTCAGGGAGAAAAGGGCCTGCTCGAATTCCGCCGAATCGACGTGCAAAAGATCTAACTGTCAGCGACCTCGGTGCCCCGAGTCAGGGCCCACAGTTTTTTGCCCTGCGCGATGGTGCGCGCCAACGCCTCGGGGTTGAGGGCCTGCTTGGGGTCGTCACCAATTCCTTTGGCTGGGTCGACGTGCGACTCGATGCACAGACCATCCGCACCGTAGGCAATTGCCGCCATCGCGCAGGCGGGAACATAGACCGCTTTGCCCACGGAATGGGAAGGATCGACCACCACGGGCGCCCAGCTCTTTTCCTTCAATAACGGGGTGATGCTCTCGTCCGGATGGTTGCGATACCCATCCAGTCCGGGTTTGGTGCCACGCGGACAGAGCAATACATTAGGATTGCCGAAGCTCACAATGTATTCGGCGGCGGCGATGAATTCATCGATCGGGCCCATGTGGATACTGCGCTTGAGCAATACCACGGTATCAGTCTCGGCGATCGCTTTGCCAATCGACCGCAGCAACGAATAGTTCAGCGCGTTACGGGCACCGATCTGCAACATGTGCACTCCCGCATCCAACGCCATTTTGAGGTGCTCCTCGTCCATCACTTCCGCGTCCACCGGTAGACCCGTGCGACGCGACGCCTCCATCAGGACATCGAGAGATTTCACGTCACCTTGAAAGCTGTAGGGATTGGTGCGCGGTTTCCACACGCCACCGCGAATCACATGTCCGCCCGCCTCCTTCACTGCCTCCGCGGACTCGTAGAAGTAATTGGGATTCTTCGGATCAATCGTGCACTGCCCGGCGATCACAAATAGTTCTTCGCCCAGCGTCACGCCGCCGACTTGCACCCGGTGCGACGCCAGATCGGACCGACGATCCATCAGTTTGAAGCCGGACTGAATCCGATCCACCCGATCGACATAGTCGAGACCCTCGATGCGGTTGATCATCAGTTCATCACGCTCGTCACCCAAAATGGCGTAGATGGTGCGAACCGCGCCGATGATGGGCTGCAATTTACAGTCGAACTCGCCGACGATGGCCGTGAGTTCAGCAACTTGAGTGTCGTTGAGGCGATTGGACTTGGGAAGAATCATGGGATTTCAGGAAATAAAAAAGCCGCCCGGAGGCGGCTTATTGGCGGATGTTTTTAGGAAAATTAAAACGTCTACGCGCGCCGCTCAGCCGGTTTGGTTAAAACCGAACCAAAAGCTAAAATAGAAGTAGGCGAACGTGGACATGACCTCGACAAGGAAAGCTCAATGCCGGGTTGTCAACGCCGCGGTGAAGGCCTCCGGCAATTCAGCCTGAGCTGAAAACGAATGCTTTTCGCCCCCCCATTCGTAAGTGAACGACGTTCGAAACGAATGCAGATACAACCGTTTTAAACCGGTGTCTTTGGCGAAACTGCGGTTGAGTTTGAAGTCGCCGTAGGTCGCGTCACCCACGATGGGCAACTGATGACGCGTGCACTGCACCCGCAGTTGATGACTACGCCCGGTCTTGGGCTCCAACTGAATGAGACTTAGCGGATGTGATATCCACCGCGCCGTTTCCACCAATTGCATATGCGACTCCGAAGGCATGTGACCGGCGCGCGAATCGGTGCGAATGTGGCCGTGAGTTTTGCGAATCGACAACCGGTCCTGCCATATTTCCCGCCGGTTCAGGGGTTCACCAAATACCAATGCCGCGTAAACTTTGCGCACTCGCCGCTCCTTGAAGTGCCGACGAATGTGAATCGCGAGCGCTTCGCTGCGCGCCAACAAAACGATTCCCGAGGTGGCGGAATCCAGCCGATTCAGCAGCCAAACGCGCTGCGTCTCGCCCGTCTGATCGCGATACGTGTAGCATTCCTCTTTCAAGCAATACGGCGCATTAATCAACGAGCGCACTTCTTGGCCGGTGTGATTCGGATGCGACAAGACACCGGCCGGTTTGGACAAGGCGATCATGCCGGCCGCATCTTCACAGATGACCTGAACGTCACGGCCTAATGGTGCCAGTGAGGCGAATGCTTCCGGAGGAGTTGTCATGATTATTGATAATGGAAGGTCAGACGGATGGGAGTGCTTTCACCGAGAATCGTGCGCATCTCATCATCCCATTCGCCAAAACCATCCGACGTTCGGGCGGGCGCGGCAATCGCCTCGACCGCCACCCCGTCCCACAAGGGACCGGCATTTCCGTTTACCTTATCGATTGTAACCGTGCCGTCCTCATGGAGCGTAAACCAGACCTGCACGCGACTGCCATCCAAAGGGAAGCCCAGTCGTCGTTCGATCTTGGAACGAATATCATGAACCCAACCCAATCGAATCACTTCCAGAATACGGGCAAAATAGTCCCCAAACGTCGTGCGCAGCGCTTCGTGGGCGATGACTCCGATGTTCTGCGCGCCTGTCACCCGATTGGAGAAAATCGCGGGCTTGATCTGGGAACGAGCGAGATTGGGACGGGCCGCGGGTTGATTGGGATTAGGACGATAATAGATCCCCTTCCCCGTCTCTGAAGCCTGCTCGGGATCGGTGACGCCTTCGATCGGCTCATCAATATCGGCCTGAGGATTTTCCGGCAATTCAACCACGTTCGTGCCGATACCATCTTCGTTTTCACCGCGAATATCTTCAGTGCCACTGAGAGGATCTTGAGCGAGCGCCGGCAGTTCCTGTTGTTCGGTTGCCTCGGACTCCACTGTTTCCGGGGCCGGCGGTACGACCGCTACGGGGGGAGTCGGCGCCGCATCATCGCCCGACACGATC
>CBFHXU010000104.1:10694-10992 GCA_965659875.1 uncultured Opitutaceae bacterium | reverse complement strand
TGGGTCACCAAAATTTCCATTTTCAAAAATCATGATACCGCCGCCGTGGGTTCCGGCGAGGAGTTTATCTCGATCGATTTGCGCTACGGAGTTGACTACCGGTTGTCGCAGTTGGCGCCGATCAGCGTGAGCGATTACCGATCGTGGACGGATTCGGGCGATGCCTCCCCCATCAGAGCCCAGCCATATGTTTCCTTCGCTATCTTGGCTGATGGAAAGAATGGCATTGTTGGGAAGTCCCTCTTCGATTGTGCAGACCAGATGTTTACCATCTGTTTGATGGATCACTAACCCATTT
>CBFHXU010000104.1:0-10684 GCA_965659875.1 uncultured Opitutaceae bacterium | reverse complement strand
CCGCTTCCCATAGATTGCCTTCTTGATCTTCCCAGAGGGTAACCTCGTCTTCGATATGGCTGTGGATGCGAGGTTTCGTTGCGACGATACGATCCTCTTGAATGTGGTTGATGACGGAATTTTCTGCCAGCCAGATTCCGCCGTCGCGGGCCGGCCCGGCCCCTAGGAGATGTTTAGCGCGGTTGCCCCGTTCAACTTCTCGAATGCTTCTCCATTCTTCATTCTCGAAGACGCTGAGATTAACCAGTCCTCTTATCCACAGACGGTCTTCGGTATCAAAAAAACAATTGTGCTGGGAAAAAGTAGAGGAGATTCCGGTGTGTGGGAATTCCTCGAAGGCAGTGCCGTTCCATCGCACGATCTTTCGCCCCGAAAGTGCCATGATTTGCCCCTGGGAATCACAGGCGATGGAATAGACCAATCCGTCCAGCAATCCGCTCTCGGGCTTAAATTGCTCCCACTCCGAGTTTTCCGTCGCCATATCCCAATCGACGTTCCGACCCACAGGTCGCCCGCGGGGTCGACGACCATGGTGAGCACCAGTTCTCCCTCGAATGGCGTGACCGCTTTAGCCTGATGAACGAAGCGAATCCCGTCGAAACGGGCCAGACCCTCATAGGATCCGATCCAAAGATAACCGTCGGGGGTTTGCGTGACGGCAGTCACCGCGATGAAGGGCGATCCCGCGTCGGTATCCCACGTGGTAAGAGTATATTTTTGGGTGAATTGATTTTCGGGAATTTGAGCGTGCACGCCTAGCGCCACCAACGTGACGAGCGACACGCTCTGCAGCCATTTACCAAGAGACCTCAAATGCACATCGTAGATACAAAGAGCAGATTAAGTGCAGATCAACCGCAGTTCGCTGAGGCTTTTTACCCATAGATTTAGCGGATCACGGCGATAACTATCGCGCGACTCGTGGGTGAAGTTCGAGACGAGGGTAGATCTTAGAAATCAAACCGCACGCTGGCACCGATTTGGCGAGGAGCGGCGGGGGACTCGTAGCGGGTGGTTTCCCAGTTGGGTCCCGCGTTGGCGAAGTAGAAGATGCGGTTTTCGTAGCCTTCGTCGAGGAGGTTGCGGGCCCAGAGGGTTACACGCCACGTCTCGGCGCGATAGCCGATGCTGGCGTTAACCGCAGTGAAGGCACTACGGGTTTGGTTGTGGGTGTTGGACTCGAAGTAGTGGTCGCGACCGTTCAGTTCGGTGCTGGCCCAAAAGCCGGACGTCTCACCATAAAGCAGACCAAGCGAGTAGGTGTAAGCGGGAACGTTCGCGAGGGCGCGTCCGCCCGCGGGATCGGCCGTGGGATTACTCAGGGTGAACGCGTCCAAGTCGGAGTCCATGAGCCCGAGGCTGCCGCAGGCGCTAAGCGTGGGGCTCAGTTCGGCTCGGAAGCTCGACTCGACGCCGGTGATACTGGCATCAGAACCGTTGTCGACGAAGTAGGTGAACGATGCGCCGAATCCAGCGGAGTCGCGGACTTGCGCCGTGTTTCGGTCGATATGAAACGCGATGATTTCGCCGGAGAGTTTTCCGTCGGAGGAGCGGCCGCGCCAGCCGAGCTCGTAAGTCCAAAGGGTTTCGGTATCGTAGCGTTCGGGGCCCTCCGTGGGCACGACCAGGAAGTTGTAGATGTTTACCCCGCCCGCTTTGTAGCCACGTGTAAGGTTGGCAAATCCGAGGTGGCCGTCGGCCAGGTCGTGTTCGAGGGTCAGCTTGCCGCCGAAGAGCGTGTCTGAGTAATCGAACGCCCCCCGAAATTCGATGTCAGTCGAAAGGTCGTAGTCTTCGACCCGCAGTCCTGCGATGAAACGGGTGCGTTCGTCGAGGGATTGTCCCCACTGACCGAATACAGCCATGGTGGTGGCGTCGAAATCGGTGGAGGCGCCGCCGAAGCCTGCGGTGAGAGACGTATCCTCGTTGAGGGATTCGTAGTAAGCGCCGAGTGTCCATTTCGGCGTGTTGGGGTCGTGGGTAGCGGAGGAGTCCAACCGGAACTCTTGATTAAAAACGGATCGCTCGCGTTGGGTCTCGAGGAAGAGGTCGTAGCCGCGCGGATCGGCGGCGTCGGTCCAGTCGGAGTCGAAGCTGTAGAGGGAATCGGTCGAGGTGCCGCTCGTCTTGGTGGTGAAGACGAAGGTGGTGGATTCGTAGACGCCGCGAACGCTACCGGCGAGGGCCTCTTGGGTGTCGCGACCGGGTTGGTCGCTGAACGTGGTGAAGCCCGTGTTGTCTAAAGAGAATTCGTCGTAGCCGTTGTTTTGATCGGCGTAGAAGAGGGTGCCGTCCCATTGCCAAAGATCGTTGGGGAGCCAGCGCAGTTTGAGGCGCAGATTGAGCTCATCGATTTTGTTGGTGTCGTCGCGATTGAGAAAGGCGTTGTCGCGCCAGCCGTTGGCGGTGGTGCGTTGAGCGGCGAAGCGATATTGCAGGACGTCGCTGATGGGACCGCCGTGCGCGATTTCACCGGCGAGCAAATTGTCCTCGGCCACGGTGGCAGCGGTGTAGCCGGTGTGGTAAGGCGTGGGATCGTTCGAAACGACTTTGATGACGCCACCGGCGGCGTTGGCACCGAAGGCACCGGCCTGAGCGCCCCGGAGGACTTCGACTTGTTGGGTATCGAAGAGCGAAGCGGCGCCGCCGAGTCCGGTGAAGTCGAGGTCATCGATGAGGAAACGTACGGAAGAGTCGGGAGACTCGCCTTCAAATTGGGAGTTTTCCCCGATGCCGCGGATTTGGAAAAAGCGGGCGCGGGACGTGCCGCCGGTCCAGGTGAGGTTGGGCGTGGCGGCGACGAGATCGCCGAAATGCTGGGTGCCGTTGGCGGCGAGTTGATCTGCGCTGAAGACGGTGGCGCTCGCGCTGACTTGGGCGAGTTCCGTCGACCACAGGTCGGCAGTGACCTGGAGCGGAGCGAGCTCGGTAGCGGGACGGTCCTGGGCGGGTGCCGAGGCGGCCATCGCGAGTGCGAAGGAGAAACCGCGGAGAGCGGTGGTGGAGAGTGATTTCATTTTGGATCTCAAGTTTTGGAATTGAGATCCGGCCTTGGGCGCTGAATCGGATATATGCTAAGTTCCTGTTTCCTACGCCGGTATCAACCGGATCAGGTTCAAAGGGACCGCTGCTGTGTCGAAACAATGCAGTATCTCAGGCCAATACCAGGCCACCCCTAAGGACGCCGACAGCAGGACGATTTTCGTGCGGGCTTGTCAATCCATCAAGTGATTCAACTCGCTGATTTACGTGTCCATGGCGCGTTCCAGCATGTAGAGCCAGATAAGGACAGGGATATTGTTGTGGTCGCCACTGCGTTCGAGGATGTAGCGAAGGGGGTAGGCACGTTCCTCCGTGACCCAAGGAGCGTTGGTGGCGATTTCCGGCTCCGGAATGCCGCGGTAAATTTGCCGGCGCACGCGGTGAATCGTTTCGATCACGTGAGAGCCCATGCTTTCCTGATCGCGGCCATCAATCCGAAAAATGAAGTCCCGCCCATTGCGACGGAGTTCGGTCAAGGCGACGTAAGGATTGGTCACGTCGGTGTGCTTTTGTTGATCGAGCGGATTGAGGGTCTTCTGTTTAACGAGGTAATCGCGGATCGCGGCCGCGGCGGTTTGGCGGGTTTGAATAAAGGGATCGCGGGAGACGGAGCCTCTGGTGAGTTCATTCCCCAGATTGATGTCCTCTTGAATAAGGGCGGTGAAGAGGAGTTTGAGGTCGATCAGATGAGCTTCGAGCAAAGTGTGAAAGGCGCTCAGAAACATCGGCTCCTGTCGATGGGAACGATCGAGGAGTGCGCGCAAGGTGGGGTAGTCATGAATCGCGCCGGGCGGAAGTTCACCGGTTGCAGCGGCTTCGGCGAGCTCGCGGGCGATGCGGTGAGGCATCGGTGACTCGATCAATTCTTCAAATTGTTTTTTGAATTTGGGAGACGCCTGACGGTTGCGACCATCGAGCAGGCAAATCATGTCTTCGATCCAGAAGCGGGCTGAAGCGCGGTGCTCCTGGTTTACGTAGTAGAGGGCCCATTGATCGTCTTCGGAGTCCCCCGTTTCATAGGGGAAGGGGGCCGTTTCCATCAACGCATGCAGGGTTTGATACTTCGATTCATCGGTTTTGAGCGTGGCAAAAACTGCCCAGCATCCGGGACCGATTTCTTCGTTGCCGCCGTATTCCGCGCGTTGTTCGTCCAGGAGTACCCGCAGCTTGGTGTGGCCGTTGATCAATGCGACTTCGGGAATGGGAAATGGGGAATGGAGGATGACATCATTACCTGGAGGGGTTTATGGCCTGTCGAATCGCCACGAGCGTACGGTCGATGTCAGAGTCATCGGTGCGCCAACCGCTGACGGAGACGCGCATACAGCGTATTCCCCGCCACGTGGTGCAGGCGAATTGGGCCTCACCGGACGCGACGATGCGGGCAGTGATTGCCTCCGTGTGTTGATCATGGTCTTCGGGCGTAGAATTGGCGACGGGTGACGGGAAACGCAGGAGGCCTTGATTGAGGTGAGGCACGTGCAAAACTTCGACGCCGGGGATTTCTCCCGCCCGGGTGACCAGGTCTCGGGCGAGGCGACAGGCATCATCCACGAGGGCGGTTATACCTGACCGACCCAAACTACGCATCGCGGCATAGGTGGCGAAACCACGGCCGCGGCGGGAGTATTCAGGATTCCAGTCAACTTGATCGCGGGCCACGTCGGAGTGGCTTAAATAAGCCGCGTGGTGGGACATGGCGCGGTAGTGCGCGTCGCGATCGGCTACGATGGCGACGCCGCAATTGTAGGGCACGTTGAGCCATTTGTGAGCATCAGTTGCCCAAGAGTCAGCGGTCGCGATCCCGTCGCAGAGGTGGCGGTAGGTCGGGCTCGTGGCGGCCCAAAGCCCGAAGGCACCATCGACGTGAACCCATGCGTGGTGTTCATGGGCCAGCGGAATCAGCTCATGATAGGGATCAAAAGAGCCGGTGTTCAGGTCGCCGGCCTGTAGCAATACGATGGTCGGAGCATCGGGGGCGGCGGCCAAGGCGGCACGCAAAGGTTCGGCGCGCAACTGTCCGTTTTCATCAGTCGCGATATCGACGATGCAATCGCGGCCCAGTCCGAGCATGCGCACGGCACGTTCGATGGTACCGTGACGTTGGTCGCCGGTGAGCACGCGGATCGCGGGTGCGCCGATGAGGCCGCGTTGTTCAACATCCCAATTGTGGCGGGCGAGCACGGCGTTGCGTGCGGCGGCCAAGCAGGTGACATGGGCCATTTGGCAACCCGTCACCAGAGCGAAACTCGCTTCGGTCGGGAGCTGGAGCACATCCAATAACCAGCGACCACACACCTCTTCGACCACGGCGGCGGCGGGCGCGACCGAGAACATTCCGGAGTTTTGATCCCAAGTAGAGGTGAGCCAGTCGGCGGCGAGAGCAGCGGGCAATGAGCCTCCGATTACCCACGCAAAAAATCTGCCGCCCTGATTGTGGGTGAGGCCTCCCGCCGTATCGTTGACGAGTTGGTCGATCACTTCTCTCGCCGCGCAGGGATCGCTAGGCAGGTCGCGATTGAGTCGCTCCCGGAGCTCGGCCAAGGTGGCCACAGGCGCAACCGGAGCATCGTCCAGATCGTCGAGGAATTTTTGGGCATGCTCGAGCGTAGCTTGAAGAAGATCAGATTGGCCCGGCGTACTTTTCATCTCGTGAGTTTGAGGAGATATCAGTCTGCCTAACATGTCTAGGGTATATAACCTAGATTGATTCGGGGGATATTCATTGCGCCGCTGCCTCAGCCGTGGTCTCTGACGCCAGTATGAAACAGACTTTCCGACTGACCGCGACCGGTAAAGATGATGCGCGGGTACGTGACAAGATTCGCCACCAGATCAACAAATACGTGAAGCGCGAACGTCGCAAAGACGTGCCCGACGGCTACTTCCGCTGGGACATGGACTGTCGAGCGGGAGACGATGAATCGACGGCGGTGGAGGTGCCATTGAAGGAGCTCGGGCAGAAAATCGAGGACGTGGCGGCCGCCGGAGCCGAGAAAGTGTTCATTGAGGTCTTGGCCAAGGCGGTTAAGCGCTCGGCCAAACCAGAATAGTTTGTCGAAAGTAAGCTGAGATGCGCGTGACTCCCATGTGGAACATGCGACTGGCGTCACTCATCCAAGTGGCGGGATTGGGTCTACTGGGAACGTTCGAAACGGTCCGGATGAAGGATCTGGGAATGGCCGAGGCTCAGATCGGTATGGTCCTGGGAATCGAGCACGGATTGATGATTTTCACGGCCTTGGCTTGGGGCCGAATCGCGGACAATACGCGGCTGCTGCGACGCTGCATCGCGATCAGCACGGTGGGGATGATGGTCACGCTGGGGTGGTTTTCGCAGGCCGAGACGTTCCGGGGCTTTGTCGGATATGGCATCCTGCGCGGATTGTTCATGACGGGGATTCTGGGTCTGATGCCGGCGCTCGCCCTGGCCAATCTCGATCCCACCAAACCGGGCAGCGGCTTTGGCGGCTATCGCCGTTACGGATCCATTGGGTTTTTGATCGCTTCGGTGGGATTACCTCTACTGGTGGCGGACATTCCGACTATGGCGATCATCGCGATAGTTTATGTGCCGATCTCGATTTGGTTTGTGCGAAATCTTAAAGATCCGGTGCCGGACGAGACTGCGATAGACGCGGAACCGGCCCCGATCAATTCGCGGGCATTGAAGTGGTTTCTGGTGGCGTCGTTCTTTGTGAGTTTCGCCGATCCGGGTTCGCATGGTTTTTTTAACACCTACGCTCGAGAGTTGGGTGCATCCGTGGAGTGGGTGGGGATCTTGACCGGTATGACTGGGGCAATTGCTCTGCTTACCTTGGGTTACATGGGCCGTCTCGCCGATCGGATCGGCGCGTCCAAACTGTTGGTGCTGGGATTCACGGCGCAGGCCCTGCGCATGTTGACCAACTCGATCGTCACGGACTCAGACTGGCTGTGGGTGCCGCATTTGTTTCACACGTTTGGTTTCGCGGGAAAAGAGGTGGCGACCTTGTTATTCCTTTCCGCGCTTTTGGGCAAAACCCGATTGGGTATGGCGAGTAGTTTGCTGGTCGCGATGCGGATGACCGGCATGATGGCCGGTTCGTTTCTCATGGGTTGGTTGGCTGAGGAATACGGTTATCCCGTGATGTTTCGGGTGATCGCTGGATGCGTCGGTCTGGGCATGGTCGCGCTATGGCTGGCTCTGCGCGCGCGTTCGCGGCAATCGAACTAGTCGTTACGCGTTTCGATCAAATCCCATTTGTTGCCAAACGGATCCCGAAATACGGCGACGGTGCCGTAGAGCTCCTGTCGCGGGGGTTCGAGAAATCGCACACCTAGGTTGAGAAATGCTGCATGATCGCGGGCAAAATCGTCGGTATGGAGGAAGAGAAAAACGCGTCCGCCGGTTTGATTACCGATGGCGCAGGTCTGTGATTGCGAATCGGCTTTGGCGAGGAGAAGTCGTGTTTCCGTCGAGCCGGGCGGCGCAACCAAAACCCAGCGCTTGCCATTTCCCAAGTCGGTGTCCTCGACCAAGGTGAAACCCAGCGCGGTGACATAAAAATCAATCGCGTCGTCGTAGTCTGGAATGACGAGTGAGATTGCGCCGATGAATTGATTCATTCCCTGATCTAAGGCCCGCATCGACTCTCGTCGATCCCTTGCATGAAGGTCGCCCTATTGTCGGCATACTCTCACTCCGGGGGTCGGAGTATTGGCAAGAAACGCGTAGTCACGGATAATCGGCTTGGTTTAGGATCGGAGAGTGATGCTCCTCCGTTGGGTTCAGCTAGTGGTCAGCGATTTCAATAAACGATTATTCTCAGTTTTGGGGATGGCATTACTGGTGGTGGGCGCTGGGCCGGGCCGGGCAGCAGCCGAAGTTGAGGTTCCTCGGGAGGGGGGTGACTATTTCCTCGAACCGCTGAAACTGGATCTGATCTGGGTCGACCCCGGCTCGTTTTTGATGGGGAGTTCGGTTACTGAAGTTGATCGGGATGAGGCGGAAGGTCCGCGAACGCGCGTGACGTTAACGTATGGGTTTTGGCTGGGAAGAACCGAGATCACCCAAGCGCAATTCGAAGCGATGACGGGCGAGAACCCCAGCGCATTCAAGGAGGTGGGGAAGGACGCGCCGGTCGAGCACGTATCGTGGATCATGGCGATGGCCTATTGCGAGCAACTCACCGAGCGTGAGCGTGAAGCGGGGCGTTTGCCTGATGGCTACGCGTATACGCTGCCGACGGAAGCGGAATGGGAATATGTTTATCGGGCGGGAACGACGGGCGAATACGTGGGCTCACCGGAGGTGATGGGTTGGATCGAATCGAATAGCGAAGGCACGACTCATGCCGTGGCCGAGAAACCACCCACCCCATGGGGGTTTCATGATATGACCGGCAACGTGTTGGAGTGCTGCTACGATTGGTATGGTCGGTATCCGGGCGGAGAAGTGGTCGACCCGACCGGGCCTCGACGTGGTCATTACCGGATCGCTCGCGGTGGTTGCTGGCGGATGAACGGTGAAGTGGCCCGGGCGGCGGCCCGGGCCGGTGGTTCCGCGGCTCGCATCGACTACACGCTTGGATTCAGAGTGGCGCTGCATCGCGTTCGGTGACGGTGAGAGATACTTAATAAAGTAACCTATTAGGTTACTTTTGTCATAAACGTAGAGCGTTGGGAGTTGGGTTTTGTCCACAAAAATGCCCTCGACTCGGATGAGTGAGGGCGTTGATCCACCGAGGTCGAGGAAAGATGATGAACTAGCCGTTCGAACCTGCGGCGTTCCGCTGGGACTTCTGATAATTGATGATCATAATCATCGCGACAGGAATGCCGTAGTCGCCCCAGCGTTCGATGAATTCAAAAATATTCAGCAGACCTCCATCGGTCACATAGAGCAGTTCGGTGAGCACTTTCCAAACCAGCGCTAACCAGATCAAGGGCAGAGCGGGTAGGATAATGATCACAGCGCCGAGAATGATTTCAAACCACCCCACGGCGTTGATGAAGGCGACGTCGGCGGGAAGTCCGATGGACGCAAAATGATTGATGAGCATCTGCTTTTCGACGAATGCGCCGAATCCGCCGTGCCCGATGAGGAGCAGACCGATCGTAATACGACCGAGGAAATGCAGGATTCCCACTTTGTCGTCATCGAGAGCGGGTTCCTTGTATTCGGAAAACCAGTCCTTCATTTTCATGGCGAAGGCACCACCGAGGATGAGGAACATCAATGGAGGCAGCCAATTGCCGGCACGTTCCCAGAACTCCCAGGTTCCTTGCGTGCCGGAGATGGGACGCAGGATGGCGGTCCAAAGAGCCCACACGAGCATCCACATGACGATGATGCGGCGTGGTTTGATCAGGACCAGGATTGCCATCAAAATATCGAAGGCACCGATGATCGGCATGAGTTTCCAGGCGATTTCATCGGGGATGCTTTGGGAGCGGAAGAAAGGCAACCAGCCTTCCTTGGTGATGACGCCCCAAGCACCGTGGCCGATGAAACAACAGGCAATGGTGACGCGCAGCACCCAATGAAGCAGGTGTTGGAGTTGGGGAAGAGTGGTGGGTTTTAGGGTCATGGTGATGGAAAGTAACAAGTATCAGGTAACAAGTAACAAGTGAGGTTCAGGGTGGGGCAAGGGAGTCGGACGGGATTTGGGGGGATTAGAAATACATTCTTAGGGCGGAGCTGGCGGTCCAGCCGCGGAAGACGTTGCGGCCATTGGATTTGATGTCGTCGTATTCGATGCCGGAGACGAGTTTCAGATTATCGCCGCAGAAGAAGTAGTTGATTCCCAAATACAGGTTATGGTGACGATCGCCGCGGCCGCCGGTCCAGGACAGGTCGGCTTCGCCCCGGGCGTCGGCCGAGCGAGCGTAGCGACTATTGAGACGAATGCCTTGAGTGTTGGAGGCATGCTGCAGTTGGTAGCGTGAGACCAATTTCACCTTGTTCTCCACGAGCCAATACATGGGCATGATCGAGACGCCCCAGAACGTGCCTTCGCGGGCCGAACGGGAGGACTCACCGTTTTTGCCTCCGGCCAAGGTAGAGTTAAATTCCCAAGGGCCGCGATGGAGCCGGAGGATGGCGGAACCACCCCATTCCAGTCCGCGGGCGAGTTGTTGATCTCCGGCGCTGGTGCCTTGGGTGAAACTGCTGAAGACGAGTTGGCGCAGTTTCCAGCCTTCTTTGGCCGCGAGTTTATGAGACCACTCGCCGTAGAGTAATGTGCCGTCTTCCCAGCCGGGAAACTCGTCATCCTGGGTGGTGGAGAATACGCCGAATTGAACATCGTTTTGACCGCGAGCGGCCCGCATCCAGAATCCGGCTGGATGCGATCCGCCTTCGTCCGTGGGCCACAGTTTGTTGGACAATGGCGAGCGTTCCACGGGGTCGAAATGGGTGGCTGATTTTTGCCATTCATCCACGAGTTTTAAACTGCGTCGACCGTAGCCAAACTCGAGCCGACTCCAATCACCGGTGGCGTGCTTGAATTTGGCAAAATCGACGAGAAGGTGGAGGTTGCGGAAGTGTTTAAAATCGATCTTCTGACTGCCCGTGGCGGCGTTTTTTCCTTGGGTGATGCTGAAGGTATTTTTGAACAGAAAACCATCCAGAAAGCGTAAATCTCCTCCTAACCAAATA
>CBFHXU010000103.1:0-10995 GCA_965659875.1 uncultured Opitutaceae bacterium | reverse complement strand
GATTGGCGCGTGTCGTAGGGAGAAACTTCGACCGCGATTTCGTCGATCGTGTCCATCGAAATCGGATTGGCGAGAGCGGGGCTGCCGTCTGATCCGAGGCCAAACTGGTCATTAATCCGCACCCCATCGATCTGGAAGCTGTTCATTTTAATGTGCTGTCCGGCAGCGGAGATACTTCCTGCGCCCGAAGAGGCATCCAACATCACAACGCGCGGGTCAAATTTCGCGATATCATTGAACGAACGATTCGCTTTCGGCGTGGTGAGAATTCCGTTTTCACCCAGAACGGTGCCTACACCGGCACTGCCGTTGCCGAATGCAAGTTCACTACTTTCTTCCACGGTGAAAGCTTCCAAAGTCACTACCGACTCATCGGGCTGTAAAATGAAGTCTGCCTCATAGGTGCGACTCAATTCGAGCGAAACGTCGCGCTCTCCCCTTGGGGTGTATCCGACGGATCGGGCCAGAATAGTGTAGGGACCGCCGACCCTCAGGCCGCGAAATGTGTAACGACCGGAACTGTTGGTTGATGTCGTTTGAACACTGCCAGTGGGCTCATGGGTAACCGTGATTTCAACTCCCGGGATACCATTGCCCGTGTTGCCGGTGACTCTGCCTTTCAATGCAGATGAGGTAATTCCTTGACCGCATAGGGAGCCTTGGAAAAGCACCACTAATGCGGTCAGAATGCACACCCAACTCAAGGGTGATCGTCTGCTTTTATATAAGTTGTTCATCTGTAGTTTTGGTTGCGGGTCCGACCCACGCCAGGGTCTTATGACCATCGCGAGGACGAACTGCAGATTAGTCCCTCTGGGTTGCGCCTCGAAATGCAGGTGGTCAAGGCCGACTATGCGTCGTCACCTATAAGATTAGGGATAGTTTCACAAATGTTACGCGGTACAAGAAATTCGCCTACTTATACATGGTGGAGAGGTAGTGGAGCAGCGCTCGAACTAACGTGAAATATCGGCCTGCGTCAGGATGCGAAAACCGCTGTTATTCAATGCTTGGGCGGCGACATCGGCATCCTCGACGTTTATGACGAGTCCATTTTTCTCCGAAGGCCGCACGAGGAAACTGTAGACGTAGTGGATATTGATTTCCGCCTCCAGCAGGGCGCCCAACACGTTTTTTATCCGGTGTTCACCTTCAATTTCGGTGGCGAGCACACTGACTTCGGTGAAGGGGAAATCGTTGTTGATCATAAGTTCCCGCGCGCGATCGGGATCATCGACCAGGAAACGCAGGATCGAGCTGTCCGTGGTGTCCAAAACCGTCAGTGCGACGATGTGGACATCGTGGGACTGAAACACCGTGCAGAGATCGTAGAGTCGGCCCACTCGATTTTCGGCGAAGACCGAAAATTGTTTCACCGGATCCAGAGCGATTGCAGTTGTGAACTCCGACATGAGGTCCAGTGAAAAGGGGAAGAGCCCAGGGGTCAATCGCGGGAGAATGCGATGTAAGTCACTGAGAGTAGACCGCAAAAGATACGCAGCGAAGAACACGGATTGGGGAGCCCGAATCTCGCGAATCGGTTTTACTCCCGTTCGCAATGTTTCCACCTTCAAACGAAATGCCTTCTCTGAATAACGCGCAGCCTCTCAGCACGAACAAGAATCTCCTCAAGTGGGTCGAAAAAATGGCGGCACTCTGCCAGCCGGATGCCATTCACTGGGTCGACGGTTCCCAGGATGAATACGATTCGCTGTGCGATGCGATGGTGGAGGGGGGCACGTTTACGAAGTTGAACGAAGATCTGTGGCCGGGCTGTTTTTACGCGCGTTCCGATGCTTCGGATGTCGCTCGGGTGGAAGACCGTACGTTCATATGCTCGTTGTCCAAAGACAGTGCGGGACCCACGAACAATTGGGAAGACCCTTACAAGATGCGGCGCAAGTTGAAGGCTTTGTTTCAAGGGTGCATGAAGGGGCGCACGATGTATGTGCTGCCGTTCAGCATGGGCCCGGTGGGATCGCCGATGTCGCAACTGGGGGTGGAGCTGACCGACTCGCCTTACGTCGTGGTGAACATGCGCATTATGGCGCGGATCGGACAGGAGGTGTTTGCCGAAATCGATAAGAACGAAAAACGCGTCGTGCCCTGTTTGCATTCGGTTGGAGCGCCTTTGGCGGCGGGGCAGGCGGACGTCGCTTGGCCGTGTAATAAAGAGAAATATATCGTGCACTTTCCCGAAACGCGGGAGATCTGGTCCTTCGGCTCCGGTTACGGTGGCAACGCCCTGCTCGGAAAGAAGTGTTTTGCCCTGCGGATCGCCTCCAACATGGCGAGAGATGAAGGCTGGATGGCCGAGCATATGTTGATTCTGGGAGTCGAGGATCCCCAAGGCGAAAAGACCTATGTCGCTGCGGCGTTTCCGAGTGCTTGTGGCAAAACTAATTTTGCGATGCTCATCCCGCCGAAGCCTCTGGCCGAGAAGGGATGGAAAGTGTCGACCGTCGGCGATGATATCGCGTGGATCAAACCGGACGAAACCGGAAAACTCAGGGCGATCAATCCGGAGGCGGGTTTCTTTGGTGTGGCCCCCGGCACCTCCGCTCAGACCAATCCCAATGCGATGGCGTCCTTGGCGAAAAATGCCATCTTCACGAATGTCGCGCTCACGCCTGAAGGGGGCGTTTGGTGGGAAGGCATGACGGACGAGCTGCCGCCTGAATTGACCGACTGGAAAGGTAACCCCTGGACTCCGGACAGCAAGACGCCGGCGGCGCACCCCAACGCGCGTTTCACGTCGCCGGCATCGCAATGTCCGACCATGGATGAGGCGTGGGAAGATCCGAACGGGGTGCCGATCGCGGCGATTGTGTTCGGTGGCCGTCGGTCCACCACGATGCCCCTTATTTACCAAGCTTTCAACTGGTCGGGAGGTGTCTACATGGGTGCCACGATGGGATCGGAAAAAACGGCGGCCGCGGCGGGCGCGGTCGGCGAAGTGCGTCGCGATCCAATGGCGATGCTGCCTTTCTGCGGTTACAACATGGGGGACTATTTCCGGCATTGGATCATCATGCAGAAGTCGCTCACGGAAACCCCGCGGGTCTTCAACGTGAACTGGTTCCGCAAAGACGATAACGGCAAATTCCTCTGGCCCGGATTCAGTGACAATATGCGCATTCTACAATGGATCGTGGATCGGGCGCGGGGCCGCACCGCGGCGAAAGAAACCCCATTGGGATGGCAGCCGAAATATGACGACATCGATTGGACAGAGCTCGATTTTTCGGAAGAAGAATTCCGTTCGTTGCAGTCCGTCGACCGCGATAAGTGGCGCCGGGAAATCATCGGCCACGAAGAGCTGTTCCTGACGCTCCACGATCATCTGCCGAAGGAATTGGTCTACGAACGCGAGCTCCTTATCTGCCGCCTCTAATCAACCCGCTCAGAATTTCCACGATCAGCCTTAAAGATAATTTATAAAAATATACATAGCAATGATATATACTGCATTGTCACTTGCTAAGTGACAATGCAGTGCTGATCGAGTCCGCAAGCGAGTAGGGGGGGTTACCAGGGCCAGGTTGCCCAGGTGGGGAGCGTGGGCCAGGGGGCGTAGGTGAGGAAAATGGCGACCATGATGAAGGCGCACACGAGGCGTCCCCCGGTGGATAGGATAAATCCGACCGCGGCGCCGAATCCGGCCCGCAGGGATTCCTGACGCGTGCGTTTGGCGGCGTATTTTTCGGCGACAACCGCACCGAAGATGGTGCCCAGGAGGAGGGCAGGAAGGGAGAAAAACATGCCGACGAACGCGCCACCGGTGGCGCCGGCCATGCCCCATTTGGTTCCGCCGAAGAGACGGGTGCCGACCAGCACCCCGAGAAAATCGATCACCACGGAAGCAAACCAAGCCAGCGCGATCCAACCCAGCACGCCCCACGAAAGAGAGTCGGGCAGCACGAGCGCGTGGATCACGAACGCGAGAAGGATCAGGGTGGTGCCGGGAATCAATGGCACCAACACGCCGACCAGACCGGCCAGAACGAAGAGGGTGGTGAAGATCCAAACGGTGATTTCCATGGTGCGAGCACACCTTGACAGGGTCGGAAGTCGCAGCGAACTGAATTTTTCTGATATTTTATCGAGGAAGTCATAAATTTAAAGTGTTTTTTGATAGGATCTTAACTCAGATTGCTCGCCAACGTCACGTCAGACTGTAAATAACTGCAACTGGCGACGCTTCCCGCGTGTTCTTCGCATGAACAATGAAACTCCAGTGCAAACCGAAACCTCGGGGACTATGACCCCGGTCGATTTCACGACATTTATGCGAAACTATCAGGACATGGTCTACTCAACGGCAGTTCGACTGCTGGGCAATGATGCCTAGGCCGAGGACATCTCTCAGGAAGTGTTTCTCAAAGCCTATGAGCGCTATGATGATTTGGGATCGAGTCCTACTGCTGGAGGTTGGCTCAAAACCGTGACCACGAATCTCGCGATCAATCACCTGCAACGTTACCGCAAGCGGTGGAGTTTTTTCTCCGATTTGGTGCATCGTGATGGTGACGGTGAAGACTCCGGTGAAGTTGAATTCGCCGCACCCGATGGTGACTTCCTGGCCGATCTCAATCAAGGCGATCGCCGCGAATGGGTTGAACGTGCTCTGGATGAGTTACCTGATCATCAGCGCGTGCCAATCGTGCTCTATCATTTCGAAGACCAACCCTATGACGAGATCGCCCGTCGACTGAGAGTCTCCCTTTCAAAAATTAAAACCGACATCCTTCGTGGACGCACAGCGCTGGCGCAGATCTTAATGCGCAGCGGCACCGAACACGAAACCCTGACCCCTCAACGCTGAAGACCATGGCTCGCCTCACTCCCGAACAACTTGAACAGAAAATCCACGCGGTGCTGCGTGAGCAACCCGCGCGTCGCGCACCGATCTCGCTCGAACAACGCGTGCTCGGTGAAATCGCCCGTCGTCAAGCTCTGCCCTGGTGGCAACGCAGCTTCGTTTATTGGCCCAACTCCGTGCGGCTCGCCTTTC
This sequence comes from uncultured Opitutaceae bacterium, assembly GCA_965659875.1. Classification (GTDB taxonomy): domain Bacteria; phylum Verrucomicrobiota; class Verrucomicrobiia; order Opitutales; family Opitutaceae; genus Actomonas. Next base: position 5,981 of record CBFHXU010000103.1, on the reverse strand, counting down.
TTGTCGTCGCGACGGGTATCGCAGGGGCGGTGCTTTTGTTCTCCATGCAGCTGCTTGGTTTGGTGAGTGCGGATGCCATCACCCAAATGGTCGAACCGGTGCGGGGTGCTTGGAATACGCTACGGGTCGCAGGTTCGACCATTGGAGGTCTAGGGGCGCCCAACATGCCGGAACTCAACGCCAACTATTTGTATGCGGGACTCGCCATCGTGGGCGGCGCCTACGCCGTGATGCTGGGCCTGGGCGCGACCGCTTACCGCGTCCTGTGGCAAAACCGCTGATCTTTTTCACCCCTCTTTATTTTCGATATGAAACTCGCTAGAATCCTCTCCTCCCTCTCCGGTGCGGGCATTGTCGTGGCCTTGACCATGGCGCTCACATTGCCGGCCCAAGAGACTGCCCCCGAACCCATTGAAGCGGGGCCTGCTCCGGAAACACCGGCTGATGTGCCGGAAGTTCCGGCGGCACCTGAAACCGTAGATGAATCCGTGGAGGATTCGGACACGGAGATGCGTGAACTCGGTAACGATGTTGAAACCGTCGAGGTGGATGAACCTTCGTCCGCGGCGGAAGTCGCTGATCAGATCGTCGATGCCATCCAGGAAGAGTTGGGCGGCGTGGTTACGGTCACAGTCGAATCTGACGAGGAAGGCGCTACCGAGCCGGAGAATGAGGACGGCGTCGTTCGCCGCCGCTCCGGTAACTCCGGCGAAGTCGTGCGATTTGGCAGCAGTGCGCATGTGCCCGCGGATGAGGTGGCACGATCGGTTGTCGCAATCATGGGCGACGTGGTGATCGACGGTGAATCGAGAAACGAAGCCGTCGCGATCCTCGGTAATAATACGATCAATGGTAAGGTCGGAAACGAGGTCGTCGCCGTTTTGGGCGATGTGACGATCAACGGCGAAGTCGGCAACGAAGTGGTTGCCGTCATGGGGAGTGTATTTCTGGGGCCGGAAGCCGTCGTAAATGGGGATGTGGTTTCCGTTGGCGGCCGCGTTGAACGAGCGCCTGGATCGGTTCTCAAGGGTAATACCAACCAAGTGGAGATTCCGGTGTTTGGAGCCGAGATGGGCGACGGAATCAAGGCCTGGGTGCACCATTGTTTACGCTACCTTCGGCCGCTGGCGTTTGCTGAAAACCTCGGCTGGTTGTGGACGATCATGCTGGCGGCGCTCGGGTTCTACTGCCTGTTGGCATTAATGTTGCCCGACGTGGTGCGGCGCAGTGCCGAAACGATGGAGAATTATCCGGGCATGTCGCTGCTTTCCGCGGTGTTGGCCATCGTGATCACGCCCATCGCGATGATCGTATTATCGGTCACGGTTGTCGGTCCGGTCGTGCTCGGCTTGTTGCTCTTCTGTATCGGACTCTTTGGCAAAGTGGTGTTTCTGGCTTGGTTGGGACGTCGCGTCACGCAGCCGGCCGGCTGGCAGATGCCCGCGTTGGCGGTGCTCATTGGTGGCCTGATCACGTTGGGAATCTATCTCGTGCCGGTGCTGGGATTTATTTTCCAGAAACTCACCGGTTTCCTCGGCACGGGAATCGTGATCTACACGATTATTCTGGCGATGAAGCAAAATTCCGCCGAGCAATCGGCGCCGCCCGCCCCTGCTCCGGTGGGTGGAGCAGTGCCTCCGCCCACGCCTGTCTCGCCCGCGTCTGAGGCAGCGACGGGCGCGGAAATGAACGCCGGTGCGATGGGTGGTTCCGTTATTTCCGACTCAGCATCGACCCCGATGGCGGCCGGACCTGAGCCGGTGCAATCCGCGCCGGGAGGCGTTCCGCCGATTCCACCTCAGATGCCCGCGGGATCACCGGACGTGCAGTTATCGACGCTGCCGCGGGTGGGATTCTGGACCCGATTTGTGGCTACGTTGATTGATATGATCGCGCTCGGAATTGCGGTGGGCATTCTCGATATTGGTGACTACTTCCCGTTGGTCGCGACCGCCTACTTCATTGTGCTGTGGTCGCTACGAGGCACCACTCTCGGTGGGGTAGTGATGGGGATCAAGATTGTGCGCCTCGACGACAAGCCGGTCGATTGGGCGGTGTCAGTCGTCCGCAGTTTGGGTGCCTTTCTTTCACTCTTTGTGGTGGGACTCGGCTTCGTCTGGGTGGGCTGGGACCCCCAACGCCAGTCCTGGCACGACAAGATCGCGGGCACTACCATCGTGAAGATGCCCAAAGGTGTATCGTTAATCTCAATACGGATTTCATTATGAGTTTTGTCGCTTCTTTTCTTATCTGGTGCCTTTTGTTCGTGGTGTGTTGGCCGCTCGCGATTCTAGCGTTGATCGCTTATCCCATCATCTGGTTGCTGCTATTGCCGTTTCGGTTGCTGGGTATGGTGGTCACGGGCGTGTTTCGCTTCTTGCAGGCGGTGATTTTATTGCCGGCCCGTTTGCTTGGTTGGCGTCCGCCGGTGGAGGCAGCTTGAGTCATTTAAAAGGTGACAGCCGAATGCTGTCGCTGGAATGCTCTTAGCCATGGCCAAGCCACTGGTAGGAATTATTATGGGTAGCACCTCCGATTGGGAGACGATGCAGCATGCCGCCAATACTTTGAGCGATCTCAATATTCCCTTTGAGAAAAACGTCGTGAGTGCTCACCGCACTCCGGACCGCATGTATGATTATGCGCGCAAAGCGGAGAAGCGCGGACTGCGGGTGATCATCGCGGGAGCGGGTGGGGCAGCCCATCTGCCCGGGATGACCGCGGCGCTGACGCCACTGCCGGTGCTCGGCGTGCCGGTCGAGTCGCGGACACTGAAAGGACAGGACTCATTGCTTTCCATTGTGCAGATGCCCGGTGGTGTGCCGGTGGCGACCTTTGCGATCGGCAAAGCAGGGGCGATCAACGCCGCGCTCTTCGCCGCGGCGCAGTTGGCGATCGGTAGCAAACGGATCAAAGCCAGTTACGAAGCGTTTCGCGCCAATCAAACGGCCACGGTCTTGAAACAAAAACTTCCGGCTTAGGACCTTTTGCTCTTTCCGGATTTCGCGGAATAGCGTTTCAGCTTAGTAGTATGATTCCTCCCGGCAGCACACTCGGTGTCCTTGGTGGCGGCCAACTCGGTCGCATGTTGGCGCATGCTGCGACGAAGCTGGGTTATCGACTGCACGTGTTTGAGCCGCAGGAAAATTGCCCGGCGGGTGAAGTGGCGACGCGGGAGTTTAATTCGGCTTACACCGCCAAGGAACGGTTGAAGGAATTCGCACAGGGGTGCGCGGCGATCACTTACGAATTTGAGAACGTGCCGGTTAAGCCCCTGTGGGCGATCGAGGATTTGGTGCAGTTGCGGCCGCACTGGGACGTGTTGGAAGTCTGCCAAAATCGCGCTCGGGAGAAAAACTGGTTGAAGCGAAACGGAATCCCGGTGGTGCCGTTTGCGGAGGTCGAGGCGGGGGGCGACCTGGCGGCGGCCATCCGCAACGTGGGCTTACCCTGTGTCGTTAAGACGGCGGACTTCGGCTACGACGGGAAAGGCCAATCAAAAGTTTCGACCCAGGCCGAGGTAGCTGACGCGGAGAAAGCCTTCGCGAAGAATCGGGCGGTGGTGGAGGGGTTCATCGATTTCAAATGTGAACTCTCGGTGGTGGTGGCGCGAAATGAGGCGGGGCAGATGAGCACCTTTCCGGTCGCGGAGAATATTCACACTCACCACATTTTGGATTTTTCGATTGTGCCGGCGCGGATCGAGAAATCGGTGGCGGAGGGGGCGGCAAAATTAGCCTGTAGTATTGCCGAGGCGTTCGATCTCGTGGGTTTGATGGCGGTGGAACTGTTCATGACCGACGACGGCGAGTTGTTGGTGAATGAGATGGCTCCCCGGACCCACAATTCTGGACACTGGTCATTGGATGCATGTGTGACCTCACAGTTTGAACAGCAGGTAAGAGCTATCACCGGTCTTCCGCTCGGCTCGACCGAAATGACCGCGCCCGCAGCGGTGATGGTGAATATATTGGGAGATGCCTGGAAGTGGGACGGCGATAGCCTTCTGCGAGAACCCGATTGGGCGCAGCTTCTGGCGGAGCCAAAAGCCAAACTGCACCTCTATGGTAAGAGTGAGCCGCGACGGGCTCGGAAGATGGGGCATTTCACGGTGACCGGTCGGACGATGCGCAAAACGCTGGAACTGGCACGCAATTTGAAAGCGTCCCTGAACGACTAAGGCTCCGGCGGGCGCGAATCGCGCCATTGTCGGAGATCCTCCGGCGTATCCAGGTCGAGGGACAGATGAGGAAGGTCTACCAAAGCAATTTCCGATGGATCCACTGCTGAGAATAGAGCCCGGGCGCCCTGATCGCCCTCGATCTGGCTTAAAAATTCGAAATATCGGCGGTTCACGAGGCAAGGCGCTCCGGGATGACCGTCGTATCGGGCGGCTACGATACCAGCGGAAGAGTTTTTCTTGGTATCGACCAGAGACCGGATCGCTTGGTGGTCTAAAGCGGGTTGGTCGCAGAGGGTAAACAAGGCGGCTTCGGCCGAGGGCATGTTATCCTGAATTTCAGCGATCCCGGCGCGTAATGAGCGAGAAAGGCCCTCTTCCCAGTCGGAAATTTCGATAATTTTTACGGGGAGGGAGTCGAGTAGCGGTCGAATTTTGGCCGCGTGGGCGCCCAGCACGACCACCACCCGGGTGATATCCGGAACGTCGAGGAGTGCGCTGGCAGCACGGACGATAAGCGGCGAGCCATCGACTTTGACGAGTTGTTTGGGATGGCCCAAGCGCTGGGAGGAGCCGGCGGCCAGCACCACGCCGACGAATTTTGTACCGCTGCCGGAGTCAGGCGTCATGGATGGGGCGATTACGCAGCGAGAGTGGTTGTCCGTTCCGGCCGTGCAGATGCGCTTGAATCTCCGCCACGATGGAAAGCGCTACCGCATTGGGACCGTCCCCACCCAAATCCAGGCCGATCGGATTATGGAGATCAACGTTTGCGGGATCGAAACCGGCGTCCCTCAACAGGCGGGCTCCCCGCTCCTTGGGCCCCAATAGTCCGAGAAAGGGCAGTTTCATCGGCACCAGCACCTTGAGCAAAGGCAGATCGAACCGGTAGTGATGGGTCATTACGACGGCCGCGGTTTGGTCGTCCCAGGTGAATGCGGTGACCGCCTCGGTTTCGGGACGATTTATAACGCGATCGGCGTGCGGAAATCTTTCCGTACGAGCGAAATCCGGACGTGGATCGCAGATTGAGTTTTCCCAGCCGGTAGCGTGAATGAGTTCGCTCAGGGCGATGGCGTCGTCACCGGCGCCAAAAATTACCACGTGGGGCGGGGGCGTGATGGTTTGAATCATCACGCCGGGCACCGAAGTAGCTTCATCGAGGGCGAGGGTAGTTCCCCAGGGGGTCGGTTCGTTTCCGGTGGACTGCCAAACTGTTTTTAACCCAAAGGTTTGCCTGCGTTGGTGGGCCGCGCAGACCATTTCGGCCCATTCAGGCGTAGCATGAATCTTTTCGAGGAGGATTTTGACGACACCGTGACATCCGGTGCCGGTGCCCCAGAGTAGGTCGTTTTCCGATTTGGTGTCGTAGACGACCAATTCATGGGAGTCTGCCGATTGGAGCAGTGCGGTGGCTCGCCCGTGAAGATCCTGTTCCAGACATCCACCGCTAATCGATCCTGTGGCAGCACCGTCCGGGGAAATCAGTCTTCGGGCTCCCGTTCGCCGATAGGAGGAGCCTTCCACGTGCACGAGAGTCGCCAGTATTTTAGGGAAAGACTCCTGATCGCGGAGAATTTGGGAGATGTTAAATATCTCAGACAATTTGGGGTATTTTGATATCTCTAGGGTGAACTACTAGGGTCGATCGTATAAAAATTCATCATCACGGATCCGTCAAATTTGGTTCTACCTACGTAAGCTAATCTTTCATCAGAAGCTAAGATCGAGTTGATCGGTGTTGGTCGTCCAATCTAGGTGGGACCAACCCGCCGATTTGGGTATTGAGCCGAGTTTTTTT
>CBFHXU010000102.1:0-11014 GCA_965659875.1 uncultured Opitutaceae bacterium | reverse complement strand
CAAGGCAGTCTCGAAGGCCTCAACGCCGGCGATGTATCCGAAATGGTGCTTTCCGGAGAAGAGGGTCTGTTGACGCACGCCGTGAGCAGCGCACCGCCGGCGCTCGCTGCAACTGACGAGCGTTACGTGGAGCTCAAGGGCCAGTTGGGTGAGTTGAATGCAGCCACCACCGCCAGCGGCGTGATGCGAGCACTCATCGGCGCTCAACTCGATACGTCGGCCGCCAACTGATTCCAAGATCGGCCCAGCGTGGGTCACATTGAAACGTTTTCGCTTAGAGCGCGTCTATCTCTGCAGATGGCGCGCTTTTTTGTCTCCCGGTTCCACCCATCCGGAACGCTGACCATTCATCCCCATCACGCTCGCCAATAGCCCATTGCTCCTCCTAGTTCTCTTCGCATCATGGATTCAGCCAAATCGGCTTATCCCGTCACAACCTGCGACTTTTTTCTCATATTAGGGTATTAGACACATAGACCGTTTCACTTTCATGTCCCGCCTCGTTCGCATCCTCGCCCTTTCTCTCGCCGCCACCTCCATGGCTTGGTCGCAAGATAACCCCAACTCCTCCGTAGCGACCCTAAGTTTGGAAGATGCCATCGTTCGCGCGCTCCAAAAGAACTTCTCGCTCCAAATCGAGAGCTTCGATACCGCCAACGCAGAGGCTCAAGTCGATCTGGCCGCCTCGAATTTTGACCCGAGTTTTTCGGTCAACGCCCAGAAGAATCTCAACCAACAGGCCTCCCCCGGATCGATTCTCGACGGCACCAATATCGTCGGACCCCGCACCGATCGGGACACGCTCCGAGTGACCGCCAACAAACAAATCACCACCGGAGCGCGACTCCAAGTTGGCAGCAACCTGCGCCGCAGCAAAACCAACTCCCGCAACGCTCTCATCAATCCGGCCTACGACAGTGACGCGTTTCTCAGCATCAGCCAACCGCTGCTCAAAGGCTTCGGTTCCGAAGCGACAAAGGCGGCCCTCAATCGCGCCCGCATCGGACTCGAACGCGCTGGCCATGACTACCGTGCCGCCGTGCTCGATGTGATCCGCAACGTGGAGGTCGCCTACTACAATCTGGCATCGGCCCGGGAGCAGCTGAAGGTCCGCGTCTTCAGCCGCGATGTAGCCCAGAAGCTTCTCGAGGAAAACGAAGCCAAAAAGGATTCCGGCGTCGCGACGGACCTTGATGTGCTCCAAGCCCAATTCGGAGTCGCCAATGCCCAACGCGACATCCTGCTCGCCGAACAAACCGTGCAAAACCGCGAGGATCAATTGCTCGCGTTGATCGACCATTTTGGTTTCGCCGAGGGCGTGGTCGAAGTTGATCTGGGCAGGCCCAATACCGCGCCGGTTGCCTTCGACTATTCCTACAAACTCGCCCGCGAAAATCGTCCCGACTACGCCTCCGCTCAACTCTTGCTCGAGCAACTGCGAATCACGGAACGCGTCGCCAAAGGAAACAAAAAACCGCAACTCGATTTGGGCGCCTCCGTCGGCCTGAACAATATTCAAGCTTCCGGCGACGATGCCATCAGTGAACTCTGGAACGGCGACGGTTACTCATGGGGCTTTGAGCTGGCTTTGACCGTGCCGTGGGGTCTGCGCGACGAAAAGGCTCGTCACGCGCAAGCGATGGTCTCGGTCGGCCGCGAAGAAACCCGCCTGCTGCAACTCGAACAACGTATCCTCGTCGATGTGCGCAGCGCGATCCGCACGGTGGATACCAATATCGAAGCCCTCCGTATCACCAACCTCTCCACGCAATTGAGCGAAGAACAATACGAGCTCGAAAAGGCCCGCTTCGACGCGGGACTCTCCACCTTTCGCCGCGTGCAGGAGGCTCAGGAAGACTTGGACACCGCCCGGGTTCGGGAAGTGCAAGCCGAGGTCAGTCTCGCCGTGGCTCGCGCCGAACTTGCCCGGTTGGAAGGCTCCTCCTTGGAACGCTTTGCCGAGGATTTGATCACGCCTTCACGGGAGTAAGGCTCTTCCCTTTAATCAAATAATCCCGCCGCGGTCGCGTCCGCAGCCGGGTGAAGATTGAGCTGCGAAAGCTGGGTTCGAAACCACGTGCGCTGTTTCTTGGCCAGCGCCCGGGTGTTCTTGGCGATCGCCGCACCCAATTCGGACTCGGGCATTTCCCCCGCCAACATGGCAATCGTTTCCCGATAACCAATTGAGCGGGCCGCACTGGGATTCCGCTCCAGCCCGCAAGCCAACAACCCCTCCACCTCGGCCACCAACCCCGCCTGCAACATGTGCTCGACCCGTAACTCGATCCGCCGGTTCAAATCCGGCACCTCACGCGTCAGACAAACACCCTTGATTTGATGCTCCGCAAACGGCCCCGGCTGCCCGGCGAATTCCGCCTTTAATACCTGCAAAGTTTTCCCGCTCACTCGGCATCGTTCCAACGCGCGTAAAACCCGCCGTGGGTTGGCTACATCCAGGCCGTCGAGACCGTCGGGATTCAAAGCTCGCAACTCCGCGACCAACACCGCCAAACCTTCCGATTCCCAACGACGTTCAATTTCAGCGCGAATCTCAGCCGGCACGGTGACCTGATCCACCACGGGTCCGAAGAACGCCTTCAGATAAAATCCGCTCCCTCCGGTGACCAGAACCGCTCTTCCCCGGCTCTGAATATCCGTTACCACCTGCTGGGCCCGAACCACGTAATCCGCGATCGTGATGGGCTCCGCCACGTCCCGGATATCGATCAGATGATGGGGCACGCGTTCCAATTCCTCGCGATGGGGTTTGGCCGTGCCGATATTCATTCCGCGGTAAAACAGCAACGAGTCACACGATACGATCTCCGCCTCGTGCTTTTCCGCCCACTGCAACGCCAACTCGGTTTTCCCCACAGCGGTAGGCCCGGTAAGAACGTGCAAGGTGGGTAGCGGCATGAAACTCGATAGGATAAACGCGATGGAGGGCGGAAACCACCTCTTTGCTACGACCGGGCACGTTACGCTAGGGTTAATTTGGCTTTAATTCATTTTTCAGCGCAGCCTTGGCTGGACGAGCAATCGATGGATACCCCATGGTTTCTCTTCATTCTGCCTTGTAACCGCTGCATGAAAACCCCGTTTGATCTACGCACCCTAAAATCCCGTTTCATTTACAACCCTACGGCAGGGCACAATTCCCGGGATTCTTCGCTGCTGGCGAAAACCAAGTCGTTTATCGCGGAACACCGTCTCGACGCCCGCGTGGACGTCACTGAGCATCGGCATCACGCCACTGAACTCGCCCGGCAAGCGGTCGCCGACGGCTGTCAGTTGGTGGTGGCCATTGGCGGCGACGGCACGCTCAACGAGACGGCCACCCCCTTGATCAAAACCGACATTGCGTTCGGCCTGATTCCCTGTGGTTCGGGCAACGGTCTCGGTCGCCACCTCGGACTCTTTCGGCCGATCGAGAACGCCTTCAACGCCTTACTCCACGGCCAATTGAAGGCCATCGATTCAGGTTCCGCCAATGGGCACCCGTTCTTTACCGCCATGGGCATGGGGTTTGATGCCGAGGTCAGTTCCCGCTTCAACGGCCTCACCCGCCGGGGCATGTCCGCCTACGTGCGCACCACCCTTAAGGCCTGGTTTTCCTACCGACCCGAATACTACGTCATTGCCGGCGACAGCCTCTCCATCAATTCCGAAGCCTTCATCGTCGCCGTGGGCAATGCCGACCAATACGGCAACGACTGCTTTATCTCGCCCGGCGCCCAAGTCGACGATGGCCGTTTGAATCTCACAATCCTCAAACGCGTCAACACGTTCACCGTGCCCATCTTGGCGTGGCGCATGTTTCGCGGCACGATCCACCGCAGCCCAACCGTCATCTGTGCCGATGGTGAACACTTCACCATCAAACGCTCATCGCCCGGCCCGATTCATACGGATGCCGAAATCCGGCAAACCGACGCCGAGGTGGCCGTTGAGGTGCACCCGCGGAGCTTACAGATGGTCCTGCCGGCTCAGGCTTGAGCCGACGCAATTTCCAAACGATCGCGCCCGTTTGCCTTGGCGGCGTAAAGGGCCTTGTCGGCCGCCGCCATCAACTCATCGGAGGTTTTAGCAACCCCCGGGAGTGTAGCCAGACCCGCACTTACCGTGACGGCAATTTCGGTGCCACCGCCGATACCGAACGGAGTTTCCCGCATCGTTCTTACGATCCGCTCCGCGACTTCGGTGGATGCCGCTTCGTCCAATTCGATCAGCAGAACCGCGATTTCTTCGCCGCCAAATCGCGCAATCCGATCGGTCGGCCGAAGACACTCCCGGGCGCGCTTCGACGCCTCCTGCAGCACCAAATCACCCGCCGCATGAACGTGGGTATCGTTGACGGATTTGAAATGATCCAAATCGAGCATCACCAATGAAAACGACCGGCCAAAGCGCATCGAACGCTCGGCTTCCTCCGCCATGATACGATTAAGTTCCCGACGATTCAGCAACCCCGTCAAAGCATCACGAGTCGCGAGGCGTTTGAGCTCGGCCAGGGTATCAGCCAGCTTGAGAGCGTAACGCAGCGATCGCTCCAAATTCGAGGGAGAGATCTCGCCTTTGACCAAATAATCAAGCGCCCCCGCGTTCATCGCTTCAATATCGATATCCGAAGAAGATTCGGCGGTCAGAAATATGATGGGCACTTCACAACCGGCTTCTTTGGCCAAGCGAATGAGTTCCAAACCGTCGCGCGGGCCCAATTTGTAGTCCAACAAACAAACCTCGTGTTCGCCGGAGAGCAGTCGTTCCAGCCCCATTTCGAAGATTTCCTGCCACTCCATCTGGAAACGCTCATGACGAAACGCCTTCAACTGCTGTTCGACCAACCGTGATTGCAGGCGGTCGTCATCGATTAAAAGTAGTCGACGGGGATTCATGGGATTAGGCGGAGGTTCGATTCACCCCGACCATCAAATCGGAGATCTTCCGGGTCATGGCCTCACCAATTTGGGCCCGATTGTCCACATGATCTTTGATCACATTCACCAGCGCACTGCCCACGACCACCCCATCGGCGAGAGTCGCAACTTCCGCCACGTGTTCACGGCGGGAGATGCCAAACCCCACCACGACCGGGAGTTCGGTGTGCGCCTTGATCGCCTGCAAGGCCTCTGGAATATTGGTCGCGAGGGAGTCGCGTTCACCGGTGACCCCTTCACGAGAAACGTAATAGACAAACCCGGTCGTCACCGCACCGATCTTAGCCAAACGCTCCGCGGGAGTCGTCGGGGCCACGATGAACACGGTCTTAAGACCGTGCTTGGCACAGGCCGCTGAGAGTTCACCGGCTTCTTCCGGCGGCAAATCGAGGGTCAACAATCCATCCAATCCCGCGGCCTTGGCTCGTTCGGCGTAGGCATCCACCCCGTGCGAGAAGACGAGATTGTAATAGGTGTAGAAAATGATGGGCGTCTCGGGAAATTCACCGCGCAGCGTGCTCACCAATTCCAACACCCGCTCCGCCGTCATGCCACTTTCCAGTGCCCGTTGGGCCGCGAGTTGATTGGTCAACCCATCCGCCAAGGGATCCGAAAACGGCACGCCCAGTTCCAAAACATCCACCCCATTGCGCAGGAGCGCCCGGCAGGCTTCCAACGAGGCATCAAAATCCGGATCGCCCGCACACAAATAAGCGACGAAAGCGGCGCGGTTCTTCTGATGGGCTCGGGTGAATGCTTGTGATATACGATCCATTAGCACCTCCATCGGCTCAAAACTCCGGCGTGGGTGCAAATCATTCCGCGTAAGTATTTTTGGCGAGAAAGATTCGCAGATGCCGCTCGACCCGCACGTCAGTGCGAACCCGGAAAGTGCTTCTCGAAGAACTTCTTGGCCCGCGAGACGAACTCGGTCGGATCGTTCTGGAAATCCGGACTGTCCGTTTCGATCGCCATGACGCCCGACCAGTCGGATTCCCGAATCGAGTCGAAGAGCTCCAAGTAATTGCTATTGCCGAGGCCGATATGCGTATCCAGCGGGCGGCCCTTGCCATCCTCGTTATCCAGGCGTTTGTCCTTCATGTGCATATCGAAAACGCGATCACCGTAGTTGATAAAAACCTCATTCGCATCAAAGCCCGCCGCCGTCACCCAGCCAATATCCATGCAGACGCCGATGCGCTCGTCGCGCTCCGCCAGCACGTGTTTCACCGTGGCCGGATTACCGTAAACGGTGCCCGTGCCGTGATTGTGGACCGCCAGTTTGATGTCATACTCCTGCACCAATTCTTCGAGCATATCCCACTGCGCCTGGTCCTTGGGCTCGATCACGATGACCTTCATGCCAAAGAGCTTCGCGCACTCGAAGAGCTGACGATTTTGCTCCTTGTCCATCGACGTGCCGCTGACACCGATCGAATAAGCGGTGACACCGTGCTTCTTGAGGTAGGCTAACTTCTTCAGGTTCTCTTCCCGCGGCGCGGCCGGGTTGATGTGTCCCTTGAAGAGCTCGAGCTGAGTGATCCCCTGTTTGGCGGCAAATTGAACCACTTCCTCGAACGACATGTGGCGGCAGGTCCAGGTCTGGAGTCCGAGTTGAGGGTGGGCCCATGCTGAAGTGACGAACAAAAGGGCAGCGATGAAAGCGAGAAATCGTGGGGAGGTTTTCATAGAGAGATCGCCAAGCCTCACCAATATCCTCGAAATTTCCAGCCCTAAGCGCACCATCACCCCATCGAATCCTGCGTTGAGGGATGACTTGGCCGGCTATAGTTCATTCCCGATCCTCAAACCCACTTTCGCATGCATTTACATATCAACGATCTCATTCGCTTAGCGGCGATTCTCCTGACGTTCAGCCTCCCCTTAACCGCCCAAACCCCCGAGGTGGAAATAGTTGCGAATATTTCCTACGCGGGAACCGACAATCCCCGGCAGATGTTGGATGTCACCCTCCCTCGAAACCGCTCGGCCGACTCGCTTCCCGTCGTCGTTTATATTCATGGCGGAGGGTGGCGGAACGGATCCAAGAATAGCGCCAGCCGTCGACTTAATCCGCTGGTGGCAACGGGAAACTACGTGGGCATATCGATCGCGTATCGACTGAGCGACGAAGCCCAGTGGCCCAGCCAAATCCACGACTGCAAAGCCGCGATTCGGTGGATCCGCGCCCACGCCAGCGCCTACGGGATGGATGCCGAACGGATTGGCATATTTGGCACCTCAGCCGGGGGGCATTTGGTCTCCGTATTGGGGACGAGTGGAAATGTGCCTACATTGGAGGGAAATGTAGGACCGCATACCGATCAATCCAGCCGCGTGACCTGCGTGGCGGACCTCTACGGCCCCACCGATTTTCTCCTCATGAACCGCACCGCCGTCGCCGGTGCGAAGCTCAACCACGATGCCCCCAATTCCCCGGAGTCGCTCCTGATGGGTGGCCCCATCCAGGAACATCCCGACAAAGTCGCCACGGCGAACCCCATGACCTACATTTCGCGGGACGATCCGCCATTCCTAATCATCCATGGCACCCAAGATCCGCTCGTCTCATTCAATCAATCGGAAATTTTTCACGCCGCCCTGAAACAGGCCGAAGTGGAGAGCACCTTGATCACCGTAGCGGATGGCGGACACGGGAAAGGATTTCCTCCCGAAACCCATCAACTCATGGAACGGTTTTTCGATCACCATCTTCGCGGCATCGACACGGAATGGAATGATCAGACCGTCGACGCGAACCCTTGGCCGTAAACGCCGCCGGATTGACGACTCGTTAGAGTTTCCCCGCTAAACCCAGCTCGGCGAGCGTCGCGGCGCCAAAGTCGCCAATCGATTCGCCTAATTCGGCCGGCACGATCTGACAGGCTGCCTGAGTTTCGGCCATCGCTTCCCGCCGCAACGTGGCTTCGAGTTGGGGACGAATCATGGGCTCAGCCCGCACAAAAATCGAGCCGAGCACAATCCGATCAGGACTCAAAACATCGAGTAGCGTGGCCAAACCCTGCCCCAGTTTTTCAATCGATTCAGCTACAACCGCCATCGCCACCGCGTCTCCGTCCGCCGCGGCGGTAAAGACATCTTTCGCCGTGGGATTCTCCGGCAACACCGTATCCGTATTCCGATCCCGCGCCGCCTGTCCCAAAAGAGCAATCCCCGCCCCTGACGCAAAACCCTCGAGACAGCCCGGTTTGTCACGCACCGCCGGTCCCGACTCGGCCACGCGTATCGCGCCGACCTCTCCCGCCAATCCACTCGCGCCTCGATAAAGCCGACCGTTGAAAATCAACCCCGCCCCAAGTCCGGTCCCGAAGGTAAGGAAGATCACGTGCTCGCAACCACGTCCGGCTCCGTGGCGCCACTCCGCCAGCGCGCAGGCATTGGCATCGTTTTCCGCAAATACCGGCACGCCGAAAGCTTCTTTAAAGGTAGCTACGACGGGGAAACCTTTCCAGTTAGGCAGATGCGGAGCATCGGTCACGCAACCACTCTTCCCATCGTAAACCGCCCCCACGGAAACCCCCACCGCCTCCGGCGCCCTATCCTTTTCCGCAATCCAATCCTGCGCCACCGCCACCAATTGGCTCACCATCTCATCCGGCTTGCAGTCGGCACCGGAGGCAAACCGCTCCACCCGCTCCACCGAAGCCGACGTTACCTCAAAAATGGAAACCGCCATCTTGGTTCCGCCGATATCGATTCCGATGAAGTAGGGTGAAGACATAAGTGAGATTCCCCCAACATGAGGAATCATCAGCGCCGCTCCACCTCAAAAGGGACCGGGCGACGGAACAGTTGCGCTAATTTTTCGCGAATCGGGCTCGCGGTGAGTTCTCCCGGTCAACAGCCTTCCGCCACCCCTAGATCGATGTTCCTTTGATCCGACGAACTCCCACCATGAAAATTCGCCGCTGCCTGCTCGCACCTCTCATCATATTGGTGACCCTCGTTTCATTTGGCCACGCCGCCGAATCGAAAATCAAAAATGTGCTTTTTCTGATATCCGATGATCTTAAGGCATCCACGCTCGGAGCCTACGGCGATCAGGTGGTGCAGACTCCCCATATCGATGCGCTGGCCCGCCAAGGCATGGTCTTCAAACGAGGGTATTGCCAAGGCACGACCTGCGGCCCGTCCCGACGTTCCTTCATGCGCAGCCGCTACCGCGACGAACACGGTATCACGATGGGGCAGAACTTTATCGACCACGGTTTCTATAGCGCCCGGGCCGGGAAAATTTTCCACATGAAGGTTCCGGGCGATATCATCGCCGGACTCGATGGCCAGGATGTGCCCGCATGCTGGACCGAGAGTTTCAACTCGCCGGGACTCGAAGCCCACACCGCCGGACTGTATTCACTTTATAACCACGATATCGAGACCACCAGTATGAAGGATCGGGCCAGCACGGCGGAACATGACCGATGGTTTGTTTCGGTAGTCCAGGCAGGCGATGGCTCCGACCAACCGGACTACAAAACTGCGAGCAAAACGATCGAGTTGCTCCGCCAACACGGACACAGCGAAAAGCCGTTTTTCATCGCGGCCGGATTTGTGCGTCCCCACTACCCCAACGTCGCCCCGCAGAAGTATTTTGATCTATATCCGCCGGAGAATATCACCCTGCCCGAGACGCGCGAAGGCGACCTCGATGACGTGCCAGAGATGGGCTACACCCGCGTCACCAGCCTCAATGACCCCATCGGCAAATATCCCGAAAATCAAAAAAAGTTCTGGGGCTCCTACTACGCGACCATCACCTACATGGATGACCAAGTCGGTCGCGTCATGGCGGAGCTCGACCGGCTGGGCCTTCGCGAATCGACCGCCGTCGTCTTCATCGGCGACCACGGCTATCACCTCGGTGAACACTTCTTCTGGCAGAAAAGTAACCTGCACGAAGACGTAACCCGTATTCCCTTCATTATCTCGGCTCCGGGATTCGCCCCCGGCGAATCGATGTCCTTCACCGAACTCGCCGACATTTATCCCACCGTTTCCGAACTGGTGGGAGTCGAGGTTCCCGCTACCGTCCAAGGCAAAAGCCTCGTATCCCTGCTGAAAAACCCCCGGGCCAAAGTCCGGGACGAAGCCTTCACCGTCGGCAACAATCAGGACTTCGCCATCCGCGGTGCGAAGTGGGCGTATATGCTCTACAAGGACGACACCGAGGAACTCTACGACATGCAGGAGGACCCGAAACAGTTCACTAATCTGGCAAATGATCCAGCCCACGCGAAAACCGTTGCTGAGCAACGCAAACGACTCGAAGCACGTATCCGAGCCGCTGATTTGAGCAGAGGTTAGATCCCCCCCCTCGCAGTTAAGTCGAGGTACGGAGGAAGTAAAAGATGCTCCGGAACAAGCTCCGGGGCATTTCCCAAATGTCAAATGTAGCCGGGGTCGCTGACCCCGGTTTCAACCTCTCGGAAACAGTGAATCACTCCACCGCACCGGGCTCACCGAGCCCGGCTACAGCCAAGCCGAAGCAAGCTTCGAGTAAGGTGACCCAAATCGACCTAAATGTCTTTGGTGCTGTTCATCAGGTCTTTCACGTTTTCTTGGCAGAAACCGTGTTTTTCCCGTTCGATGAATTCATAGATCACACCGGTAAGTTCGGAGGGCTGGGAGAAGACCTGCACCAGTCCGGGACATGTAAGGGGTTCGGGCGTGGTGAACTCGGCGTAACCTTTTTCCTGCCATTCCTTCATTTTCTCGGCCACGGAATCGACCTGGTAAGCGAGATGGTGAATTCTACCGATGCCACCGCGATCATGGACCCATTTTTCCACGATCGACCCCGGCGTGCCTTGCGAAACGAAAATCTCCGGTGCCAGGTGGTAGTTGATGACACCCTCTCCATCCGGTGCGAGGTGAGACCAAGGGTTGGCTTCTCCTAATTTTTCCGGCGGCAGCAACACGAGACACTGAGCTTTGGTGCCATCCTCAAACTCGATCTCAAAGCCATCCGGCAAGTCCTCGGCGATGCGATAGCCGAAGCACTCGATGAGAAATGTCGCGGTTTTTTCCCGGTCCGCAACCCGGTAGGCGATGTGGTC
>CBFHXU010000101.1:0-11229 GCA_965659875.1 uncultured Opitutaceae bacterium | reverse complement strand
GATCGGTTTACTCAATAGCAATTGGGGCGGCACTCCCGTCGAGGCATGGCTTCCCCCCGAAGTCCTGACGGACCCAGCCATGGCCGTGGCGGTGGCATCTCATCAGGCGAAGATCAACCAAGGCATTCTCGCTCAAAACACCGCCTATCGCGACCAACTCGAAGCCTGGGAAACGTCTAAAGCAGCGGCGGCTACCAACAACGAATCCTTCGACCAGCAGCCACCCCGCATGCCTTGGCAGCCCGGTCCGTTCAAAACCGCCACGGTGCTCTACAACGGCATGATCGAACCTCTCATCCCTTACGCCTTGGCCGGCTTCATCTGGTATCAAGGCGAAGGCAATGCCGGCCAACCTGAGACTTACCACGACATGTTCGCCGCTCTCATCACTTCCTGGCGCAATAAATTCCAACAACCCGATGCGCCTTTCTACTGGGCACAACTCGCCTCGTGGGATTCGGGCGGAGGTGAAAGCCTCGACTGGCCGCTGCTACGCGAGGCCCAACACCAAACCCTCGCCCTGCCCCATACCGGCCAAGCCATCCTCACCGATATCGGCGAAGCCTTCGACATTCACCCGCGAAACAAACAAGACGTCGGCGACCGCCTCGCGCGCGTCGCCTTGGCCGAACACTATGGCCACGACGTCGTCGCTCGCGGACCCAGCTATCGATCTACCTCGTATCGCGGTAGTGAAATCACGATTACCTTCGATCATGCCCCCGGGCTGACCACCAGCGACGGCCAGGCCCCGCGCGAATTCGAAATCGCCGGAGTGGGCGGCGTGTTTCATCCCGCCGCGGCCACCCTTTCCGACCACCAAGTCACGCTGACCTCCGAGGCGGTGCCCGCTCCCCGCAACGTCCGCTACGCCTGGCACCGCTGGATCGAACCCAATCTCCAAAACGCCGCCGGCCTCCCCGCCGAACCTTTCCGCACGGACGTTGATTGACTGTCGCGCGTAAAGCCCGACACCGGTTACTCTCTCGCCCCCGGCAGTTTAACCATATTGGTTAAACTGGGCCGACGCTTTTCCCCGCAGGACTTTAACCATATTGGTTAAAGTCCTGTTGAGTGCTTGGGTGGTAGGGAGATGGGTTTTTTGCTCAGGCGAGTGCTTTGGCGATACGGGCCATGGCGTTCTCCACGTTTTCGCGGGAGTTGAACGCGCTGATGCGCACGTGGCCTTCGCCGCAGGTGCCGAATCCGGCGCCGGGGGTGCAGACCACGCCGGCCTCATTGAGCAGACGATCAAAGAAGGCCCAAGAGTCAGTTCCGGTGTTGATCCAGATGTAGGGCGCGTTGTCGCCACCGACACAGCTCAAGCCGAGCTTGGTGATCGCTTCGCGAATGATCGCCGCGTTCTCCAAATACATGTCGGTCTTCTCTTTGACCTGAGCCTGGCCCTCTTCGGTGTAGATCGCGGCCGCCGCTTTCTGCACGGGATAAGATACCCCGTTAAACTTGGTCGCTTGGCGGCGGTTCCACAGTCCGTGCACGGAGTGTGAGTTACCCGCGGAATCCTGCGCTTGCAGTTTCTTGGGCACAACCGTGTAGGCACAACGCGTGCCCGTGAATCCGGCGGTCTTGGAGAAGCTGCGCATCTCAATGGCGACTTCGTCGGCTCCGGGAATTTCGTAGATGGATTTCGGCGCGCTCTCATCGCGGATGAAGGCGACATAAGCCACGTCGTAGAGAATGATCGCGCGGTTGGCCTTGGCATAGTCGACCCAGGCTTGGAGCTGCTCTTTCGTCGCCATCGCGCCGGTCGGGTTGTTGGGGAAGCAAAGATAGATGAGATCGGTGGGGTGATCCGGGATCGCGGGCACATAGCCATTTTCCGGCGTGCACTCGAGATAGGTCACGCCTTGGTAACGGTCATCGACATTCTCGCCGGTGCGACCCGCCATCACATTGGTGTCGATGTAGACCGGGTAAACGGGATCAGGAATCGCCAGCTTCAGGTCATCCTCCGCGAAGATTTCCTGAATATTGGCACTGTCACACTTGGCGCCATCGGAGACGAAGATCTCATCCGCCGAGATGGGGCAATCCGCGTAGTCACCGGCCGCAATGGCTTCGCGTAAGAATGCGTAGCCTTGCTCGGGACCGTAACCGCGGAACGTTTCGCGCCGGGAGAGCTCGTCGGCTCCTTCGTGGAGGGCTTTGACGCAAACCTCGGGCAGCGGTTCGGTGACATCGCCGATACCGAGACGGATCAGCGGCTTGTCGGGATTGGCTTCGGTGAAGGCCTTCACCCGACTGGCGATGTCGGCGAAAAGGTAGGATGCTTTGAGCTTCAGGTAATTTTCGTTAATGCGAATCATGTGAAAGTGGAAGGATGAGGAGTAGGTTGACTGACGATTACCGCCCGAACCATCGGGCAAAAACTTGAATAAGCGCGGCTGCGGTAATTTGATCAAGCCCACTTCGGACGCCACCCCCTCTTTTCCACCATGCAGACCCACGATACCGTTCCCGCCGTGCAAACCCTCGCCCGCGATACCCGGGCCGCCGGTCAGACGATCGCATTCGTGCCCACGATGGGGGCGCTCCACGAAGGGCATCTGGATTTGATCCGGCTCGCGGCTACCAAGGGCGATGTCGTGGTGGTCTCGATATTTGTGAACCCCACGCAATTCGGCCCCAACGAAGATTTTGACCGCTACCCCCGGGATCTGGAAGGCGACTTGGCCAAATGCAAAGAAGCCGGGGCGCACCATGCATTTCTGCCGGAAAGGGCCACTCTGCTTCCCGACGATTACTCCACTTACATCACCGAGGAGTCCGTGGCAGAACCGCTCGAAGGGGTTTCCCGACCCGCGTTTTTCCGCGGAGTAACGACCGTGGTCGCGAAGCTCTTCAACATCGTGCAACCCCATGTCGCGATCTTCGGCCAAAAGGATGCCCAACAACTCGCTGTGATCCGCAAGATGGTCCAAGATCTCCACATTCCCGTCGAAATCGTGGTCGGCCCCACCACCCGCGACGCCGACGGTCTGGCCCTCAGTTCCCGCAATGCCTACCTCACTTCGAGCGAGCGGGAGGGCGCTCTCGGCATCTATCGTACTTTGACTCGAATCAAAGGCATGGTCGACCAAGGCGAACGCCGGGCCGAACGTTTGGTCGCCGAGGCCACTCACCTGCTCGCCGACGACCGTCGGATTCGCGTGATTTACGTCGCCGTCGTCAACCCCGCCACGATGAAAAAGCAGACCGACGTCGAACCGGAAAACTCCCTCATGGCCATCGCCATCTGGTTGGATCAAACGCGCCTTATCGACAACATCCTACTCTGACTTTCCCATGACTCCTAGCCTCAGAACCGCGACGATGGATGACATTCCCGCCATCCAAAACATCTACGCCCATCACGTATTGCATGGCACCGGCACGTTCGAAACCGAGCCGCCCAATGTTGGCGTGATGCAGGATCGGTTTTCGGAAATCACCCGCAGCGGCTACCCGTATCTCGTCGCCGAAACCGACGAAGGCGTGATCGGCTTCGGTTACCTGGGACCCTTCCGCACACGCCCGGCTTATCGCCATACTGTTGAGGACTCGATCTACCTGCATCCCGACAAACGAGGTCAAGGCGTCGGGAGCAAACTGCTCGTCGCTCTCATCAATGAGGCCAAACAAAAAGGCTTCACCCAAATGATCGCCCTGATCGGCGATTCCGCCAATCGTGCCTCGGTGGCTCTGCATGCCCGATGCGGTTTTGAATCCACCGGCACGATGCGCCAAGTCGGCTTCAAATTCGACCGCTGGCTCGACGTCGTGATCATGCAACGGTCGCTCCAATGACGATTGCCACTCTTCCGGTTTCATCGGGCATAAAACCCGACCTACGTTCTGATTCGTCCGGCCTCGGTGGGGCAGGCTTTATGCCCGACATGCCTTGTTCCTGATGAACTCTTCCTACGATGTTTTGGTTTTGGGTAGCGGGATCGCCGGACTGAGTTTTGCCCTCAAAGCCGCGCAGGCGGGAAAGTCCGTCGCCATTCTGACCAAAAAAACCAAAGCCGATTCCAATACGAATTGGGCGCAGGGTGGCATTGCGGCGGTAACGGGGCCGGATGATGACGTCGAAAAACATGTCCACGATACCCTCACCGCTGGCGATGGGTTGTGCCGAGAGCGCGTCGTTCGCGATGTTGTGAGCGACGGCCCCGCTCGCGTGCAGGAGCTCATCGAGCTCGGACTTAAATTTTCCCGGGATACCTCGGGCGACTATGACCTCGGCCGCGAGGGGGGTCACAGCGCACGACGAATCCTGCACGTGAAAGATATGACGGGCAAAGCAATCGAGGATGCCTTGCTCAAGGCGATCAGTCGCGAACCTCGGGTCGCGCTCTTCGAGCATCTGTTCGGAATCGACATCATCACCTCCGGCCGCGGCAAGCAGCGCCGGGTTCGCGGTCTCTATGCTCTGGATGTGATGGACGGAAACGTGATCACGTTTCGCGCCTCCGTCATCATGCTCTCGACGGGTGGAGCGGGACGCGTTTACCAATTCTCCACCAATCCGGAAATCGCCACTGGCGACGGCATCGCCATGGCGCATCGGGCGGGAGTCGAGATTCGCAATTTGGAGTTTATCCAGTTCCACCCCACTACCCTTTACGCGGCTGACAACAAACGATTCCTCATCAGCGAAGCCGTCCGCGGTGAAGGCGCCGTGCTGCGCAACCTCGCGGGCGAAGCGTTTATGGCGCACTACCACGATCAAGCTGACCTCGCTCCCCGCGACATCGTCGCCCGCGCCATCGATACCGAAATGAAAGCCAGTGGAGCGGCCCATGTTTGGTTGGATATCACGCATCGAAATAAAACCTACCTAAGCAAACGTTTCCCCAAAATCTATCGCGCGTGCAAAGCCAGCGGCTTCGACCTCGCCAAGGACTACATCCCTGTCGTCCCCGCCGCCCATTATACCTGCGGCGGCGTGGCCACCAACCTCGCCGGCGAAACCGATCTTCCCGGCCTCTACGCGTGCGGCGAAGTGGCCTGCACGGGTTTGCACGGTGCGAACCGATTGGCTTCGAACTCGCTGCTCGAAGCCGTGGTGGTTTCACACCGGGCGGCGTCGTCGGTAAGCCGCTACTTGAAGCGAGTCACGACCGCCCGGCCTCAACCCCTACCGGAATGGGTGGACCTCGGCGGACACGACGAAGACGAACGCGTGGTCATCAGCCATAATTGGGACGAACTCCGGCGCACCATGTGGGACTTTGTCGGCATCATGCGCACCACCAAACGTCTCGAGCGCGCCCGCACCCGTATCGCCAACCTCGAACGGGAAATCCAGGACTACTACTGGAACTTTTCGGTCGAGCCCGAACTGCTCGAATTGCGCAATATGACGACCGTCGCAAGATTGGTGGTCTCCTGCGCACTGCAGCGTCACGAGAGCCGCGGCCTGCACGCGATTGCAGACTATCCCCAAACCCACAAACGGGCACGGGACTCGAAAGTTCACCCGTGAAAGCCGCTGTTCTTTCGGGCTCTGACCGGACATCACTTTTTTGATGACCATCTCGGTCTACCTGCTCCTACCGCTGGCCAGTAGCATGACCTACGTTATCGGGGCTTTGCTGCTCAAGCGGAGTTCCGGGTTCGGCGTGGGGCTCTGGCGCGCGACTTTTGTCGCCAACGTGATGCACGCGGTCTGCCTCGTTCCCTTTTGGGGTCTCGGTTCCGGCATCGGTGGAGGGATGTGGTGGCAACCGATCATAACGAGCCTGCTCTTCATGTTCGGCCAAGTCGCCACGCTGCGAGCAATCGAAAAGGGAGACGTGTCGATCGCCACTCCCGTGCTGGGCACTAAAATTATTTTCGTCGCCTTCGTGAGTGCACTCCTGCTGCCCGACCCGATTCCGCTCAAGTGGTGGATCGCGGCGGCATTGAGTGTCTCAGCAATTGTGCTGCTGAATCGCCAACCCGCTGGTCATTCATCCGGCCATCGCGCCGCCGCCATCGGCCCCACCATCATCGCGGCATTGGCGGCCGCGGTCTCATTCGCGTTCTTCGATGTTTTGGTGCAAAAATGGGCCCCGCTGTGGGGCGCGGGGCGGTTTCTTGCCATTACCTTTATTTCACTGGCGACGTGCTCCCTGGCTCTGATTCCCGCTTTCAGTGCCTCGCTGAAACAGATCACCCGCCCCGCCTGGCCGTGGCTCCTCGGCGGCTCCACCCTGCTGGGTTTGCAAGCCGCCGGGCTCACCATCTCTTTGGGCGTATATGGCGACGCCACTGCCATCAATGTGGTCTACAGCACCCGCGGCCTGTGGTCGGTCCTCGCAGTCTGGTGGATCGGTCACTGGTTCAAAAACGAAGAACAACTCCTCGGCGGCAAGGCCCTGCGATTTCGATTGTGGGGCGCCGGCCTGATGCTCTTGGCCGTCGGCCTCGTGCTGGTCTGAGGCCCGGGGCGATGGTTGACAGGACTCAATGTATATACATCTGTATATACATGACCAAGACGGCCAAACTCTTCACCAACGGCGGCTCCCAAGCCATCCGCTTACCCAAGGAATTTCGATTCCCGGGCAAGGAGGTGCGCATCCGTAAAACTAAGACCGGAATCTCAATTACGCCGGTGGAGGATGAAAACGAAAAACGCCGTCAGGCCTTCATCGCCCTTGCCGGGTCCTGTCCGGACTTACCCGATGTGCCTCCCCACACCACCCCTGATTCACCCAGATATTTCGATTGATCTATCTGCCCGACACAAACGCGATTTCTCTTTATCTGCGAGGACACGATAAAGGGTTAAATGAATTAATGACCCAAAACTGGGAGAGCCTGAGGCTGTCCTCACTCGTTATCGCCGAACGAGAGTATGGAATTATCCGCCATAGATCCGGGCGCAAATACCGGTATCGGTTTCAATCATTAATCAGCATAATTCCCATTGAAGCCTTCAATCGCGAAGATGCCGCTCACTACGCGGACCTCAGATGCAGATTGGAAAAACAGGGTAGAGGGATCGGACCCATTGATACTCTCATTGCCGCTCAAGCCCTCCGCCTCGGCGCCACGGTGGTGACCCACAACCTCTCCGAATTCAAGCGCGTGCCCAAACTCAAAGTCGTCGACTGGCAGACCCCAAACCCGTGAGCACCGAACAACTCACCGGTGTGCTCGAGCGCATCATTTTTTCCAACGAGGAAAACCACTACACCATCGCGGAGTTCCGCGCCGGCGACGGCGCGGAGAAGACAACCATCGTGGGCACTTTGCCCGGCGTGCAGTGTGGAGAAACACTACACTTACAGGGCGAGTGGACGCGGCACAGCCAACACGGCCAGCAGTTTAAAATCGCGGACTTCAAATCCACCCTGCCCGCCACCGTCTACGGCATCCGAAAATACCTGGGTAGCGGTTTGGTTCCGGGCATCGGCAAGGTTTACGCCAATAAAATCGTCGACGCATTTGGGACCGATACCTTTCGCACGCTTACGGAGGAAAGCGCTCGCTTGCGCAATGTGCCCGGTATCGGAAAAAAGCGCGCCATGTCGATCAAGTCGGCTTGGGACGACCAACGCGCGTTTCGCGAGCTCTACATTTTTTTGCAAACCTACGGGGTCACTACCGCGCAGTGTGTGAAGTTGAACAAAGCATTCGGCGCGCAGGCTCAAACTGTGGTCACCACCGAACCCTACCGGGCCGCCCGCGAAATCGATGGCATCGGCTTCAAAACCGCTGACAAGATCGCGATCAATTTGGGCTTCGCCAACGACGCCCCACCCCGCCTTGATGCCGGACTGATCTACGCGATGGAGACGTTGCAGGAGGAAGGTCACACCGCCATCCGTGAGGCCGACCTCATCGCCCACGCGACCGAGCTCCTGGAGACCACCAGCGATCGACTTGAGGCACGCATCGGAGCCTTGTTGGAAAGCAAAAGCCTCGTGCGGCATTGGGCTGACGACTCGTCCGACCCGCTGCCCGGCTCGGGTTTCATCCAACTGCCGATGCTCGACCGGGCTGAACGCAAGATCGCCGCCGTGATGCAACGCGTGGGCGCGGTGCCTTCTGGCCTGCCGCCCATCAAAATCGATGCCGCTGTCAAATGGGCGCAGGAAAAAGCGGACATT
Organism: uncultured Opitutaceae bacterium; assembly: GCA_965659875.1. GTDB lineage: Bacteria > Verrucomicrobiota > Verrucomicrobiia > Opitutales > Opitutaceae > Actomonas. The sequence goes on along the minus strand of CBFHXU010000101.1, from coordinate 3,127 downwards.
GAATTCGCCGGCAAACAGGCCGAAGCCATCCGCACCGCCCTGGCCTCGAAGATAAGTATCTTAACTGGCGGTCCAGGAACGGGTAAGACGACCATCTTGCGGGCCTTGGTCGATATTCTGCGGGCCAAAAAAGTAAAACTTCACCTCGCCGCACCGACCGGGCGGGCGGCACAGCGTCTCGCCGAAACCACCGGCGGTTTTGCTTCCACCATTCATCGTCTCCTCAAATTCGATCCCGCCAAGGGTCACTTCACCACCAATCAGGATCACCCGCTCTCCACCGACTACCTGGTGGTCGATGAAGCCTCAATGTTGGACACGCGCCTCGCGTCGGCCCTGCTCCAAGCCGTGCCGGCGAAAGCTCATCTGCTGCTCGTCGGTGACACGGACCAACTCCCCTCGGTCGGGGCCGGCAATGTGTTGCAGGATCTCATCACGACCGGACACGTTCCGGTCACGCGCCTCGACGTCATCCATCGCCAGAAAGGACAGAGCGGGATCGTCACCATCGCCCATGCGATCAATGAAGGGGACCCTTCCCTGCCACCCTCCCATCCCGAGGCGGAGACCATTCCCGTATGGAGCGATCTGAATTTCATCCCCGTGGAAAGCCAGGAGGACTGTGTGCGCCAAGTCGTCGATCTGTGTCGCACGCACATTCCCCGCGCCCACCGCTGGGTGAAACCCCGCCAGGACATTCAGGTGCTCGCCCCCATGCATCGGGGCACGGCCGGCGTGGCAAATTTCAACGCCCGCCTGCAGGATGCGCTCAACCCCGGACAAACCGGCATCAAGTTCGCGGCCGGTGAATTTCGCGCCGGCGACAAGATCATCCAGTTGCGTAACAACTACGACAAAGGCCTCTTCAACGGCGACATCGGCTCCGTCACCGCCGTCGAGGCCAAGGCCAACAAGCTCACCGCCGATTTTGATGGCGAATCGCACGAGTTCGAACGCGGAGAATTCAACAACCTCGCCCTCGCCTACGCGATCAGCATCCACAAATCCCAAGGCTCGGAATACCCCATCGTGGTCATTCCGCTCATGAAAGGCCACTTCATGATGCTGCAACGCAACCTGCTCTATACCGCCATCACCCGCGGAAAACAAAAAGTCTACATCGTCGGCGAACCGGCCGCCTACGGCATGGCCGTGCGCAACCACGAGGCGAAAGTCCGCAGCACTCATCTGAAGCAAAAGGTGGCCAACGCTTCCGTCTGACCTACGGGATCACGCACTCCCCCAACAAGAAACCGACACCGCAGCCTAATCTCTGCAATGCCGGTTCTAGGTGTCAGTCCCGTGTAGAAACCGACAAAATTGAGAAAGGCGAAGGTCGCACTAACCTTACAACTGGGATAGAGACAAGCACCTTGGCCAGAAATTTATCACAATTGCGTTAAATCTCGAATTTTTTAACGGAACTTCCTCCCACGGTGACCGACGCCGCAGCCTAATCTCTGCGACGCCGGTCGGGGTGCGATCCACCACTCGGATCTGCAAGGGTTCCAGAGAGTTGGCATCAAATCCGACTCCCGATGAGTTTACGAAAGAGACTCGGTTTGGCCATGGACGCTCGGTTTTGGCGGGATTTGGCAAAGGCCTTGGGCGGCGGCGGAGGCAATCCCCGGCGTTTGCGGTCCAGATCCTTCACCTGTTCCGCCAAGTCACGGAGCTGTTCCTCCCGCTGCTTGATCTTTTGATCCAATCCCGTGAGTGACATCCGTTCATCCCGGAATAGGGCCCGCTCCGCTTCCAACGCCAGCTTGGCTCGGTCGAGTTCCGCCCACTCGTGATTGAGATCCGTCGCAGGACCCGGCAGGGGAGCTGCGGGTGCAAACGGAGGTCGGGCAAATGCCGCCGATTCGGTTTCTCGGCGTCTCAACTCCTGTTCGAGTTTCGTCAGGTTCTGGCGCTCGAGACGGAGCGCCTTTTGCTGCTCATCAATCTCCCGTCACGCTGCATCCAACTCGGCACCTTCGGCCCGAAACTCCTTAATTTCGTGGGCCAGCTCCGTTTTTTCCCGTCGAAACTCGGCTCGCTCTTCTCTCAACAAACGCGCCTTTTCATCCATCCCAGCTTGAGCCGCGGCAATGACCTCACACTCGAGGTGAAGATTGCGCAGCCCCTTCCATAACGTATCGCGTTGTTCCGCGACATCCTCATCCGTATCCGGCATCACCATAGAAGGGTCGAGTTGGTTGAGAGTGCTTTCAACCTCAGCCAATTCAGCCGAGGAGGGCTCATCATCAGGGGTCAGTCCGAGGAGCGTCAGGATTCGTCGAATGACGGGCTTGGGGTCTGTCCGCAACGGCAGGACATCAGTAAGACCATGGCGAATACCTTGCACGACCAAGGGCAGTTGAAGTTCAGGCAACAACATCACAACCGGCAGATCCGGCTGAGCTTCACGCAAAGGAAGCGCGAGCGAAAACAGCTCGTCGTCGAGGGCGAGCTGGCCCAATAGCGCAAGATCGAAAGGCTCTTCGCTTAGGGCGGTGACGGCGGCAATTTCAGGCTCCACCGCTGGCACGGGTCGAAATGCCGTATTTGACCGCATTCTCGACCAAGGTCTGCAAAAGCATGGGCGGCAGAACCCGGCGCAATGTGCCGGGTGCGATATCGAGTTTCAATCGGAGCCGCTCCTCGTGGCGCACCTGTTCAAGTGCCTAATAGTCATTAACTACCGTAAGCTCATCTTCGAATGACACGGTTTGGTTCAAGCCGGACTGCAACGAATACCGCAGCATATTGGCCAATTGCGTCACCGCACTGCGAGCGCGTTGCGGATCCTCGTCGATCAGTGCCCGCACACTGTTCAGTGAATTAAAAATAAAGTGCGGATTGACCTGGGATTTGAGCGCGCGTAACTCGGTATCTTTGACCACTGTGGTCAGCCGCAACCGTTCAATTTCTGATATATTAAACCGGTTGAATACATGGTAGATGAAGTAGAACGACAACCATCCGCCAAAGATTAAAAAACCATTGATTATACTGATCGCCAGCAAAGTGAACGGTTGGATCTCGTTCGGCCACGGGTCGCGCATGACCCCGTAATACCAACCAGCGGTAACGATCGACCAAATCAAAGACATGAGTAAGGCGATTCCAATCGCACGAGGCA
>CBFHXU010000100.1:6018-11275 GCA_965659875.1 uncultured Opitutaceae bacterium | reverse complement strand
CGCCCTACCTCGGTTTGAATCTAAATCTGAATAATCCGCGTCTTCTGCGGTGCAATCTCGGTGGGTTTCGGGAAGGGGTCAGGTCGTGACTAAATTGCTAAAGCAATGCGTCTACGACCTGACCCCAAAGGGCGGTTGCTGTCACTTGATACTTGTTACCTGATACCCGCCAGAGGCGGGCAAGCTTCGCGCGCGTTACCGGCGCGATCGTCGTTTCGGGCCGGCGTTTTTGCCTTTGGATTTTTTGGCTCGGGGCAGGGGTACGCCGCCGATGCCGGTGGTGCGGCCGGTTCGTTTTTTGGACGAGGGGTTGGTCGACATCGCTCGCGTCGAACCGGCGGCTTGGCCGGATTCGTCGACGAGTTTGAAGTCGATCATGCGTTTTATCCGATCGACTTTATCGACCGCCACGTGAATGCGGTCATTTAATCTGAAGCGCCGTTTCGTTTTACGGCCGACGAGTTCGGTGCCGTCGTTGCTGGGATTGAAGAAGTCGGGACCGAGGGCATTGGCGGCGAGGAAGCCGAAGGTGAGCGATTCCTCCAATTCGATGAAGAGGCCGTGGGCGCGGACTTCCGTGACAATGGCGGCAAACACGGTCGGTTTGGCCTTCTGGAGATCGCGTTCGAAGAATTCGAGCAACTTGATTTTCACGCTCTCGCGTTCGGCCTCTTGGGAATTGACTTCGGTGATGCTCAGGTGCTGACCCATGCGGTCCATTTTCGCGGCGTCGTAGCCAAATTTGTAACCGGGAGGGGTGGGCCAGCCGCCTTGCGTGATAAGGTGATGATCGAAGACCCGGTGCACGACGAGATCGGCGTAGCGACGGATGGGCGAGGTGAAGTGGCCGTAGTCCTTTTTGTGGAGACCGTAGTGACCGTCGGGCGAAGAGCGGTAGGCGGCTTTTTTCAGGCTGCGGAGTAGCTGCGTGCGCAGCACGTGGCCTTGCGGATGAGTGCGCAGGGTGCGGAGGAGTCCGGTGATTTCCACGCGTTGCGTGAGGTCACCGGTGCGGATGCCAAAGGTGCCGTAATACTGACGGAGTTCAGCGAGTTTTTCTTCGTCGGGGTCGTCGTGCACGCGGTAAATCGAGGGGAGACGATCCTGGCGGGTGAGTTTGGCGACGGCTTCGTTGGCGGCCAACATGAACTCTTCAATGAGTTGATGGCTTTCATCGTTCTCGACAAGCTCGAGCCGGTCGGCGTAACCCTTTTCGTCGACGAAAATCTTGGTCTCCGACATCTCTAAATCGAGACTGCCGTGATTCATGCGCTCGCGGCGCAGGCGATCAGCCAGGGACCACAAGGTGCGGACCCATTCCTGCAGATTGCCGAGTTCTTTGTCGGTCAGCGAGGAGAGTGCCTTGCCGGTCGAGCCGGTTTGGTGCTTCGGCGGAAGAGGGAGATCGCGGGCGACCTGCAGATCATCCTCTTTGAGCAAGGTGAACGCCTGTTTGTAGGTGAGGCGTTTGCGGCTGCGAATGACGGTGTTGGCGAAGGCCGAACTGATGATGCGACGCTTCTTATTGAACGTGAGGAAGACGACTTTGGTGAGCCGGTCCTGACCTTCGACGAGGGAGCACAGACCATTGGAAAGCTTTTCGGGCAACATGGGCACGACCGTGCCGACGAGGTAGGTGGAGTTGCCGCGTCGTTGCGCTTCTTTATCGAGTTCGGTGCCGGGTTTTACGTAGGCCGAGACATCGGCAATGTGGATGCCGATCTTGATCTGGTCATCGGGCAGAAACTCGATGGAGAGCGCATCATCGAAGTCTTTGGCGTCATCGGGATCGATGGTGAACGTGGGAATTTTGCGGTAGTCGAGCCGGGCGGAGATGTCCTTGGGCATGACGTGATCGGGAATATCGCGGGCTTCGGCGTCGACCGCGTCGGGAAAGCGGGGATCGAGCTCGAACTTGCGGTAGATACCGACCATCTCTGCGCGGGGTTCCCATTGTTTACCGAGACGCTCGACCACGCGGCCCTCGGGTTGTCGACTGCGATTGGTCCACTCGTGCATGCGCACGACGACCTTATCGCCTTCCTTGGGCGGCGGCTTGAGCTTGCCCTCGGCGGGGTCGGGGACGGCTACCTCGTGGACGAAACGGGGATCATCGGGAGCGACGAAGAACTTACGGCGAATCTTGCGTAGGGTGCCGACCACGGTGTCGGAGCCACGTTCGACAATCTCGACGACGCGACCGCGAGGTTCATTGGCGCGGGAATTGCGGGAGTGACGGCGCTGGTTAGGACGGGTGTCGAGCTTGAGACGCACGGTGTCGCCGTGAAAGGCGTTGGCAGAATCTTCGGACGAAATCTGCACGACCTCGGGAGCGTCGGATTGGGACGATCGATCGACCACCACGAGGGCGGAGCCCCCGGTGCGGAAGCGGAGCTTTCCGGTGAGATAACCGTCACTGGCTTGGGCCGAGGCGCGCGGTAGCGTGAGTTTGTCTCCGCTGACGAGGGTGAGTTCACCACGGGACAGGAGCAGGCGAACTTCGTGGCTGAAGACGCGGCGTTGTTTTTTATCGAGTCGGAGTTGGCGGGTAAGGGCCGCTTCGTTGACGGGTTTATAGTCCTCCGCGCTCAGATGCGCGAAAAGGGGAGTTTTGAATTTCATATGAGAGCCTCAATCGAGGCGGGTAAGGGTTAAAAAGATTGAAAAATAAAGTTGGTTTGCGGTCGACATGGGTGCCCTGTCGGGCGGACGTTGGCCTCATGAATATCGTTCACGTGGCCAGTGAGATGTTTCCCTACATAAAGACCGGTGGTCTGGCGGATGTGGTTGGAGCTTTGGCTCGAACCCTCGCGAGGCGTGGTCACCAAGTTTCGGTATTCTTGCCGGGTTATCGGGAGGTCGTCGAGCATTCAGATTTGGCCCCGGAACTCGTCCGCACCCAAAGGCTGCGGATTGAAATGGGAGATATGTTCATGACCGGCGACGTGCGGGAGGTAGCGCCGGAGCCCAATCTGAAAATCTACCTGATTTGTCGGGAAGAATTCTTTGATCGGAAGCTACCTTATACCAACGGCGAGCGCGACTACGAGGACAACCATCACCGGTTTATCTTTTTCTGCAAGGGCGTCATCGAAGTAATGCGTCGACTGGATTTGGATGCCGACGTGGTGCATGGCCATGATTGGCCGGCTGGGTTGATGCCGCTGCTGCTCCGGGTGGAGGAGCAACGCCGGGGAATCAATCTCGCGATGCGCACGGTGCACACGATCCACAATATCGCCTTTCAGGGGCTGTTTCCGATGAAGTCGTTTTACCGGACCAATCTGCCGGATGAGTTACAGGGCGTCGATGGCGTGGAGTTTTACGGCCAGGCCAGTATGATGAAGGCGGGGATTCAATTTGCGGATCGGGTCACCACGGTGAGTCCGAATTATGCCAAGGAAATATTGACCCCGGAATTCAGTGCCGGGCTGGAAGGCGTGGTGCAGCAACGGGTCGAGGACCTCAGCGGGATGATCAACGGCATCGATACGGAAATGTGGAATCCCGCGACCGACCCGATGTTGCCCGGACACTATTCGGCTGACGACCTGGGGGGCAAAAAGCTCTGCCGGGCAGAATTGCTGAAGGAACATGGATTCGATCCGCTATTCAGCGGACCCATCTTCGGCATGGTTTGCCGTTTGACCGAACAAAAGGGCGTGCAGCTACTGTTGGCCAACGAGGACTCGATCGAGGCGTCCAAGTGCAAGCTGATCGTCATCGGATCGGGCGATGCGCGCTTGGAAGAGCGGATGCGAAACCTAGCCCTGCGGTTGCCCAAAAAAGTTTCGTTTGCGGCCAAACTGGACGAGGCGGGGAGTCACCGCATCGAGGCGGGCGCCGACTTTTTCCTGATGCCGTCGTTGTTTGAGCCCTGTGGTCTCAATCAAATGTATTCCCAGGTTTACGGCACCATCCCGATTGCGACGCGGGTAGGTGGTTTGATCGATACGGTCGTGGACATCGCGGATGATCCGGAGAATGGCACGGGGATATTGGAGTCACCCGACGATGCCGGTCTTGCGCGCGGGTTTGAGCGGGCGCTTGAACTCTACGGGGATCGCAAGGCTTATGCGGCGGTGCAGGCGCGCGGCATGGCGATGGATTTTGGTTGGGCGAACGTGGTAGGAACCTACGAAGAGTTCTACGAAGATATCGTTTAGGCTACTCGGCTTGCGATTGCGGACGGATGGGTTTGGCTCCTTCGCGTGGAACCATCACCGTGCATCGTTTGGCTACGCCAAGACCTGAGATTACAGGACCAACCGGCCTTTGCCGCGGCGGTAGCGCGAGGCGGCGCGATTATCCCGGTCTTTATTTGGGATCCGGCCGCAGAAGGTGAGTGGCAGTCGGGTGGGGCGACGCGCTGGTGGCTGCATCAGTCGTTATCGTGTCTTGGGGGCGCGATCGCCGACCGCGGTGGACGACTGGTATTGCGCCGGGGAAACAGTGGAGAACAGTTGGAGGAGTTGATCGCGGAAACCGGGGCGGCAGCGGTGTATTGGGGTCGTAGATACGAACAGGAATCGATTGAGCGAGACGCGAAATTAAAACGCGAATTGCGGGCGCAGGGGGTGGAAGTGGAGAGCTTCAACGGAGCGCTGTTGCACGAGCCTCATTTGATCAAAAACAAACAAGGGAAGCCGTTTCAGGTTTTTACGCCGTATTGGCGGCATTGTCTGGGACTGGCGAAGCCCGCCGTCGGACCCGGAGCGCCGGAAAAATGGGCCAGTCCGGCGCAGTGGCCGCAGGGACTTGAGTTGAGCGAGCTGGATCTGTTGCCCCGGTTGGATTGGGCGGATGCATTTGGAAATCATCATGAGCCGGGTGAAGCGGGCGCGAGGAAGCGATTGGATGAGTTTCTGGCCGGTGCGGTGGACACCTATGAGGACCGGCGCAACACGCCCGGAGAACGGGGAACCTCGCGACTTTCGCCACATCTGCATTTCGGTGAAATTTCGCCCCGCCAGATTTGGGCGGCAACGGAAGCGTTGGGTGAGGAGGCGGGGATCTTTCCTTCCAGCAATGGCGCGCGGGTGTTTCTGAGTGAAGTCGGTTGGCGGGAATTCGCCTACCATCTGCTGTTTCATTTTCCGCACACTCCGAAAGAACCTCTACGGCCGGAATTTTCCCGGTTTCCCTGGCGGGAAGATCGTGATGGAAGATTGCTCCGTGCGTGGCAGCGCGGCCAGACGGGTTATCCGATTGTCGACGCCGGCATGCGGGAGCTTTGGACCACGGGCTGGATGCACAA
>CBFHXU010000100.1:0-6008 GCA_965659875.1 uncultured Opitutaceae bacterium | reverse complement strand
GTTTTTGGTGAAGCATCTACGACTGCCGTGGCAGCGGGGTGCGGAATGGTTTTGGGATACCTTGGTGGATGCGGATCTCGCCGCCAATACGTTGGGGTGGCAATGGAGCGCGGGTTGCGGTGCGGATGCTGCGCCTTATTTTCGCGTGTTTGCGCCGGTGCTGCAGGGTTTCAAGTTTGATGGACAGGGAGACTACGTGCGCCGATGGGTTCCGGAAATTGCGGGATTGCCCGATAAGCACCTGCACGCGCCGTGGGAAGCGCCGGCGGAGGTTTTGGAGGGGGCTGGCGTCACCTTGGGGGATTCCTACCCAAAACCGATGGTTGATCACAAAACCGCTCGTGATGCCGCCCTTGCCGCTTACCAGGAACTCAGAAAGTCGCGTCCGTGAAGAGGCAAGATGTCCGCACCTTGGTTCTAGTGCTGGGGGATCAACTGGATAGCAAAGCTGCCATCTGGGATGATTTCGATCCGCGGCGGGATCGAATTTTGATGGCCGAGGTGCGCGAGGAATCCACCCATGTGTGGTCGTCCCGAATTCGCATTGTTTTATTTTTGTCCGCCATGAGGCACTTCGCGGTGCACTTGCGGAAAAAATGGGGCGATGTGGTCGACTACCACGAGATCGATCAAGACCAGCCGATGGAAAGCCTATCGCAAGCGCTGCAGGAAAGCATTAACAGATTCAACCCCGGGCGCATTCACTGCACCGAGACCGGCGATCACCGGGTGGAATCCGCTTTGAACGATACTGGGCGAACCCACGGCGTGGATATCCAATGGGCCCCTGACCGCCATTTTTATGCGACGCGGAATGATTTCGTTCAGCACGCCAGGGGGAGAAAACAAATCCGGCTTGAATTCTTTTATCGCGAACTTCGAAAACGCGAAAATATCCTGTTGGATTCGACCGGTGAGCCTGAGGGTGGTCAGTGGAATTTTGACGCTTCGAATCGAGGAAGTTTCGGGAAACGTGGCCCGAGCGATTTACCGGCGCCCGTCCGGTTCAAACCGGATAAGATAACGAGTCAGGTGATCGAAACCGTTGCCCGTATTTTTCCGGACCATCCCGGTGAGCTGGAAGCCTTCGATTGGCCGGTAACGCGTCGGCAGGGACTCAGCGGCCTCCGGGATTTCATCAAAAACCGTCTACCGAAATTTGGACAATTTCAGGATGCCATGTGGGAACACGAACCGTGGCTTTATCATGCTCGAATATCTGCCTCGTTAAATCTAAAACTCATCAATCCCCGGGAAGTGGTTTCGGCTGCGGTCGATGCCTATCGTGAGGGGCACGCACCCCTGGAAGGCGTGGAAGGATTTGTCCGCCAAATACTCGGTTGGCGGGAATATGTGCGCGGGCTCTACTGGCTGGAAATGCCGGCTTATCGGGGAGCGAATGAAATGAATGCGGCCCAGCAGCTGCCGGACTTCTATTGGAGTGGGCAGTGCGAAATGCGCTGCTTGCAACAGGCGATCGGGCAGACGCTCCAATATGGATACGCGCACCATATCCAGCGACTGATGGTCACGGGGTTGTATTCTCTCTTACTCGGAGTCGGGCCGAAGCAGGTCCATGAATGGTATCTCGCGGTTTACGTGGATGCCGTTGAATGGGTGGAGTTACCGAACACCATCGGTATGTCCCAATACGCCGACGGAGGTCGCATGGCGTCCAAACCTTACGTCGCAACCGGTGCCTACATCCAACGTATGAGCAATCACTGCTCGCGTTGCCGGTTTGATCCTAAAAAGTCGGAGGGAGAAGATGCCTGTCCGTTCACCACATTGTATTGGGACTATTTGTTGCGTCACGAAAATCGTCTCAAATCCAACCCCCGCATGAGTTTGCAACTGAAAAACTTGGATCGACTGGACGAATCCCGCCGACGGGTGATTGGAGCCCAAGCCAAAATTATTCGCGCCAACGGTGGCTCTCCACCGGCCCAGAAGGCGGCGGGGAAATTGGACCTAGGCTAGAATCAGCGGCATTGCTTGCGTCCCCTGGCACTTTGGATGGGTTATTAAATGGCCCGTATGCGCGCGAAATCTCAACTTCCGACCAAAACCTGTGCGGTTTGCGGCCGCCCCTTTGCTTGGCGAAAGAAATGGGAGCATTGCTGGGATGAGGTGCGGTACTGTTCGCATGCCTGTCGATCCCGCCGAAAGGAGTCAGGAGATGAATGAGCAGCTCGTTCGTCCCGTGGATTTACCCTGTTCCGTCGAACAGGCGTTTGACTGGCACGCGCGCCCCGGCGCTCTGCAACGGCTGACTCCACCATGGGAACGGGTGAAGCTCGTTTCGGCCCGCGGAGGGATTGAGGCCGGTGGTCGGGTGGAATTACAATCCTTCGTCGGACCCTTGCCTTTGACCTGGGTCGCCGAGCATTTCGATTATCAGCGGAATGAGCAATTTTGTGACCGTCAGCTCTCGGGACCGTTTGCTCACTGGGAACATCGTCACCGGTTTGAAACCACGGGAGCCCATTCATGCCGGTTGATTGATGATATTTCTTACCGGTTGCCCGGGGGACCTCTGGCCCGATTGGCCAAACGCAGTGTCCGGCGGCGGCTGGATCGCATGTTTGATTACCGGCATCAGATTACTCAGTGGGATTTGAGCTTTCCGCCTGCCCCGCGAGGCCGGGTGCTGGTATCGGGTGCGTCGGGTTTGATCGGAGAGGCCTTGGTTCCCTTTTTGCAAACCCAAGGTTGGACCGTTGATCGACTCGTTCGCCGGCGGTCCGTCGGCGAGGATGAAATTGAATGGTCGCCGCAAAACGGGACCGTCAACTGGCCCGCTGATTACCATTGCGATGCGGTGGTCCATCTCGCGGGAGCAAATGTCGCGGGAGGGCGTTGGACGGCAGCCCGCAAGAAGATGATTTTGGAAAGCCGCGCCGCCGGCACCGCGACCCTGGTGAACGAACTGAAGAAATTGGAACGACTTCCCGCGGTTTTTCTGAGTGGTTCCGCCACCGGTTTTTATGGTGATACGGGCGAGCACGAAGTTTCCGAGGACGGAGGCAAGGGGGAAGGGTTTCTCGCTACCGTGTGTGAACAATGGGAAGCAGCACTTGCCGGGCTGGATCGGGCTCAAACCCGTCTCGTGGTGGCTCGGACAGGGGTCGTCCTCTCTCCTCGGGGTGGTGCCTTGGCTAAAATGCTTCCGGCTTTCCAGCTGGGAATGGGCGGGCGGTTGGGTTCCGGAAAACAATGGCTGAGTTGGATAGGAATCGATGACTGGTTGCACGCCGCCCATCGGGCCCTGACCGACGAGCAGTTCGAAGGACCGCTGAACTTTACTGCGCCCGGCACGGTAACGCAATTGGAGTTCGCCCGAATACTGGCCGGTGTATTGTCGCGTCCGGCGGTATTTCCGGCGCCGGCGCCGTTGCTCCGACTGGCCTTGGGGCAGATGGCCGCTGAAACGTTGTTGGCCAGTAGCCGCATCGCTCCGGGCGGGCTGAACCGGTTATCCTTCAAATTTCTGCACCCCTCACTTGAGAAAGCGCTGCGACACGTGCTCGGTAAGCCAGTCCCAGCATGAAAAACAACACTGTAGTCATTGGAGCCGGTCTATCCGGTTTGCTCGTTGCGCGCGAACTCGCTTCGCGGGGTGCGCGGGTGCAGGTGTTGGAAAAGGCTCGGGGAGTGGGCGGACGGATGTCGACAAAACGGGTGGGCAGTGCGGTTTTTGACCAGGGCGCCCAATTTTTTACGGCGCGAGATGAGCACTTCGATGCTCGGGTGCAGTGTTGGGCCCGTAAGGGCGTGGTGGAGACGTGGAAGAACGATGAATCCGCGCATGCGCGTTGGGTAGCCAAACCCAGCATGACGGGGCTTGCCAAGGCGCTTGCTCGAGATCTTCCCGTGAAACTGCAGAGTAAGGTTTCCGCCATTCGGCGACACGATTGCGGCTGTTGGGAAGTTGATGTGGAAGACGGCGAGATCGTGCGGGGAGAACGAATTGTTTTGGCCTGTCCGGTGCCACAGGCACTCGCATTGCTGGACGCAGGCGAGGTTGAACTTCCGGCGCGTCTCAAGTCATCGCTGGCGACGATTGATTATCATCCCTGTTTGGCGTTATTGGCTATTTTGGACGGGCCGAGTGCCGTGCCCATATCGGGTCAGAAGATCACGGAAGGGAATCTGCGGTGGGTAGCAGATAACGTTAAGAAAGGCATCACTCAAAACGTGTCGGCCGCCATTACGTTTCACACCAACTCCGCTTACTCCGCCGCAAACTATGGGGCCTCTGAGGACGAAGTGTTTGCCGACCTCGATGCCGAACTAAAACCTTGGTTAGGGGACGCCAAGATTGTGGGCCGAAAACTTCACCGGTGGCGTTTTAGCGAACCGATCAAGCCCTTTCCTCAATCCCATGTTTGGTTGCCCGACCTGAACCTCGGGTTCTGTGGGGATGCCTTTGGCGGTCCGCGGGTGGAAGGAGCAGCCGTCTCCGGAATGGATTTGGCGCGGCAAATCGTCGGTTCCCTGCAGGAATCATGAAGCGAGTTGTGATCGTCGGGGCCGGTGTGGCGGGACTGACCTGCGCCCTGCGTTTACAGGAGCACGGAATCGAATCCCTTGTGCTGGAAGCCGGTGATGCGGTGGGCGGTCGGATTCGAACGGATGAGGTAGAAGGTTTTAAGTTGGATCGTGGATTTCAGGTGATGCTCACAGCCTATCCGGCGTGCCAGCGTTATCTGGATTACGCGGCGCTCAATTTGACGGCCTTTGACCCTGGAGCGGTGGTGCATACGAGCGGTGGCTGGCAACGGGTCGTTGATCCGAGACGGCGCTGGTCGGAAGCTTGGTCAACGCTCCGCAGCGATGTCGGTACCTTTGCCGACAAGCTGCGGGTGTTGCAATGGGCGCTCGCTGCCCGCACTTCGTCAGGGGAGTATTCTGATCGTGGTGAAGAGCAATCGAGTTTGGCCTATCTACGCCAACGAGGTTTCAGCGCGCAAATGATCGAACGTTTTTGGCGACCCTGGTTGAGTGGAATATTTCTGGAGTCTGAGCTCGAGACCTCTCATTGGATGGGGGATTTTGTATTTGGCATGTTTGCGCGGGGCGATGCCGTTATTCCACGAGATGGGATGGAGGCGATTCCGGCTCAGCTGGCCAGCAAGTTGCCCGCTGATTCAGTGCGACTCGGGCAAGCGGTGTCTTCCTTGGATTCTGGTGCAGTTAACCTGGCTGATGGTGTTCGAATTACTGGTGATGCGATTGTTTTGGCGGTGGATGGCTCTACCGCTCATCGCTGGGGCGCGATCGCGACAGCGCCCCGATGGCGCGAATCACGCTGCATTTATTATGCGGCGACGAAGCCACCTTTCGCAGATGCATTGCTGCGTTTGAACGGGGAATCCACGGGAGTGGTGAATCACTTGGCTGCATTGGATCAGGTAAATCCGGCCTGCGCCCCCGAAGGGAAGTCTCTGATTATGGCTGGGATTCGCCCGGGGGATTCCCGAGACAACGCCATGTTGGAGGGCGAGGCCCAGGAGCAGCTCCGCTCTTGGTTTGGTGATCAGGTCGATGCATGGCGTATTTTGCGGCACGATCGGGTGAAACGAGCGCTGCCGGCACGCCGCCCGCTAAATCTGCAATCTGCGGCGACGGACAATTCGCACGTATTTCGATGTGGTGATTTTTTGCGGCATCCATCGTTACAAGGGGCGATGGAAAGCGGTGAAGTGGCAGCGGATGCCGTAGCCGATCGTTTTCAGCAAGATCGCTAGGGGGAGAGGAGGGTCAAAAATCAGGCTTCCCTTGCGGGGCTCACATGGGTTGATTACCGGAACGTATGGATAAAACTTTTATCATTTTTAAACCGGACTGCATGGCCAAAAACCTCGTGGGGCAGGTTTTGACCCGTTTCGAAAATGCCGGATTTTCCTTGGCCGCGGCCAAGATGGTTCAGCTGTCTTCCGAGAAGCTGCGTGAGCATTACGCGCACGTCGCCGATAAGCCGTTCTTCCCGGATATCGAGAACTTCA
>CBFHXU010000099.1:0-11496 GCA_965659875.1 uncultured Opitutaceae bacterium | reverse complement strand
GCTTTGCTGGGCGGCTCCCAGATCGGTGAAGTGACCTACTCGAAGTTTCCCCGGTTTTCCGAACGGGCGATCGAGCGCGTCGGCTATGTTCTGCGCGAGGGTAAGGCAGTGGGACTGGGACGATTTCATTCCCCGGAGATCGTGGAAGCTGAAGAGACTATTTCGAAGTATCATGGCGGTCGTGAAGTGCTCGCTTGTAGTTCCGGTCACGCGGCACTCCATGGCGCGTTGGCCGGATTGGAGATTTGCAATGGAGATGAAGTAATCACGACGCCTTACACGTGGGGGGCGTCGACGTCGTGCATCCTGCACCAGAATGCGATCCCGGTTTTTGTGGATGTGGAGCGGGAGACCGGGTTGATGGATCCGGAGTTGATCGAAGCAGCGATTACGCCCCGCACGAAAGCGATCCTGACGGTCCATATTTTTGGTCAACCCGCGAACCTGCCGCGCCTGCGTGAGATCGCGGACAAATATCGGTTGGCGCTCATCGAAGACGGCAGCCAAGCACATGGCGCCACCATTGGCGGCGTGCGGGTGGGTGACGTGGGTGATGCGGCCGGTTTTTCCTGCATGGGAGGTAAAGTTTTGCCGACGACCGAGGCCGGTTATCTGGTCACCCCGAACAAAGATGTATTTTGGAAAGCGGCGATGATTGGCCAACACATGGGCCGGGCACCGGACGAAGGATTTCCGGATGAGCTGCGACCCTGGAGTGACTCGCTGGTCTACACCTATCGCGTGACCCCGCTCAACGCGGTGCTGCTGACGGAGCAGTTCGGCAACATCGAGGGATGGATCGCGGAACGCCGCCGCCACGCGGATCTCTTCCGGGCGAAGCTGGCTGAGTCGAAGTATCTTCGCATGCCGGATTACGCGGAAGGGGTGAAGCCGGTGTTTCACTTGCTCACGATGAGTTATGACGCCGAGTCGGCGGGAGTATCGCGCGATACATTTGCGGCCGCGATGAAGGCGGAGGGTATGTTGGCGTTTGGTTACGTGCCGTCGCCGATCCCGGATTGGCCGCGCTTACACTGGCAGGAAAACGCGGGACCGCGCGTTTCCTGGACCGTGGCGCTCGAGAAGTCGGGCATCGATTATCGCGGGATGGAGTTACCGAATTGCCGGTGGAGAATCGGCAATACGATTGAGACCCGGTTTGATTTTGTGGACGACCAGGAGCCCATGATCGATCGTATGGTCGAAACGATTCTAAAAGTGGAAGCGAATATCGATGCGTTGCGGGATTATGACCGGAAGCAAGGTCGGGCGGACACCACCCAAAGCTAATGAAAGCAGGTTTCGGTAAGAGCGATATTACGCCGAGGTTGGGGATCCAACTGGCGGGGTATGGACCTTACCGGAATCGGGCTGCGACTGAGGTTCTCGCGCCGTTGCATGCCCGGGTGATAGTGGTCGAGGCGGATCGCCGGCGGAATGTGTTGGTGAGCTTGGAACTGTGCGGATTGCCGCGGGATTTGGATGCCCGAATTCGTGGGGTTGTGGCAAAACGCGCAAAGTGTGAACCCGATCAGGTGTTCTTGTCGGTCACGCACACGCACAGTGCCCCGGCGGTGGGCGGGATGGAAGGATGGGGCGAGGCGGATGCGATGTATGTTGAAACGCTTCCCGCGCGCGTCGTCGCGGCCGTCGATACTGCGATGGCGAATCGCGTGACGGCGACGGTGAGTTGGGCGGAAGTGGCGTGCGACGGTGTGGCGGTCAATCGCGAGACGGACTCCGGTTTTGCGTTGGAAGCGGATTTTGCTAAACGGGTGAACCCGAGTTGGTGTCCCGATAAACCAGAACAGACGGATCCCACCGTGCGGGTGATGGCGTTTAATTCGGGAAAGAAATTACTCGGCGTGATTCATCACTTTGGTTGTCACCCGGTAGTTTATGGCGAGAAAACCAATGCGATCCATGGCGATTTCGTGGGAGAAACTTCGCGCGCCATTGAAGCCTCTCACCGTGATGCGGTGGCGTTGTTTTTGCCCGGGGCGCTGGGCGATATTAATCCGAAGTTGAATCACCGCGTTCCCCGCGAATCCAAACGCGCGCTGGTGGCGATTGCTTGCCAATATACCGGGGCGATCGAGAATGGGCTGAAGCAGGCGACACCGGTGTCAGTGAACGATGTTCGGTCGATTCGTCGCGAAGTAAGGTTTACCCGCAAGCCGTGGAGTCGGGTCTCGATTGAGCGGCGAATTAAAAAACTCGAAGCACTGTTCGCAACGGATGGCATATCAGATTTTCCGCACAATCGTGATCGATCCGCGCTGTTCACTCACGGCATGGAAATGGCGCGACTAAAGGGACTGCAGAAAATTCTCGTCGATTGTCGGGGCGACCGGGTGCCCAACCCTCCCGTGACGTTACATGGGCTAAAACTCGGACCGATCGTGTTGATGGGGTTTGGATTGGAGCTCTATCAATCGCTGGGAAAGGCGATCTTGGCCGAGCGGACTGACGAGAAAATTTGTCTGGTGAGTTTGGTGGGCGGTATGGGCTACGCGCCGGATACTGCTGCGCAGAAACGCGCGGGTTATGCCGCGGATTTCGTGCCGTTGATTTGTGGTGAGATTCCGTTTGCGAAAATCCACCGCGAACTGCCGCCCGCGTTGGTGCGCACGATTCGCCGCCTGAACTAAGAGACAGATTTAGTGCGCGATCAACGTCACGGCGTCAGCTCCGTATTCTGCCGTGAAGCGGGAATCGACTGATTCAAATGCACCGTTGATCTTCTGAGCCTGGAGAACGGTGATGCGCTCACCGGACTTGAATTTGGATTCGGGGTCGAGGGTCAACATGCCGCCAAGGTGGGCGGTGCCTTTTACCCGGAGAGGCGAGAAGGTGGAACCGGAAATCGTGCCGTCGGTATAAAGGTCTCCGTAGATGGTGCCGTGGCCGGCGAGTTCACCTTCGGGTTCCACTTCGATCCAACGCAGGGAGGCGACATTGCCGCCTTGGATGGTCAGTTTTCCTTGAGAACCGACAACGATTTCGTTGCGGCCAGTGAGATTGATGCCCGGGTCCAGCGCGAGCTCTTGCGGAGCGACTCCGGAAATCTGGAGGGCCAGGAGGGCTAGATCCTGATCGGCGCGAGCAACCGACGGTTTCACACCTCCGTTGCTCACGTGAGCGGTCCAGGAAAGCTTAGGTTTTCCGGCATCGGTCTGGTAGGTGATGCCGGCGTTGGAGTAGGCGTAGTCGGACCAATTTTCCGCGGACGAGGTGGCGTCACCATCTTGGCCAATCCAGTGGTGGTAGGTATTGGCGAAGCCGCGGGGCTCGGCCACGCGTTCACCGATTAGGAGGGCGTTGAGTTCGGCGAGTAATTGCGGGTGTTTGGTCGCGATGTTGTGGCTTTCGGATGGGTCAGATCCTAGGTCGTAGAGCTCGAGATTGGAATCGGAGTCGCGGATCAGTTTGTAATCCCCACGGATGATAGACTGTTGTTGGCCGGCTTCATGAATGAGGAACTCGCGCGGTCGCGGTTCACCCTGTTTGAGTAGTAAAGGCGCAATGGACACACCGTCGATACCGATTGGTGCCGCGATGCCGGCGAGATCGCAGAAGGTAGGTAACAGATCGGAGACGTCGACGATACGATCAGTGCTGGTGCCGGCGGCGAGGCCGGGCCAGCGCATGATGGTGGGGACCCGGATGCCGCCCTCGTAAATCTTGCCCTTTTCGCCGCGGAGTCCGGCGTTGGCGGCGAATTCATCCCGGGCGTTGTGATGGGGACCACCGTTGTCGGACTGGAATATCACGAGGGTATTGTCGGCGACGGAATCGGAGGTGTCGCCATCGCCATTGGGGTCTTCGAGCGCGGCGAGGATGTTGCCAAAATGGGCGTCAAGTCGCGTGACCATGGCGGCCCATTGGCGGGCTTGAGGCGAAAGGGACGGTTGATCGCGATACGCGGCATCCCACTCGGGCAATTGAGCGATCTCGTCGAAGGGAGCATGGGGAACTTGCGCAGCGAAGAGCCCAAAAAATGGCTGGCCGTGGGCGCGGTAGTTTTGCGCCTGCTCGCGGACAAAATCCAAAGCGGCAAACGCGTAGGTATCGTCGCAGTAGGCGGTGTCTGGGTAGTCGGGGTGGTTTTGCAACGCGGGAGAATTGGGGTAGGCGGGGTTTCCGACGTGCAACGAAAGCGAATTGGGCACAAGCTCGAGGCCACCAATTGCTCCGGGTTTGGCGGGTGCGCTCCAGAGGGTGGGCTGGAAAAACGTGTGGGCACGCACGTGATGGAGTTCGGTGAGCACGTGTTGATAGCCGTGTGATGTGGGCAGAGTTTGGAGATTATCCAGCGTGGGATTATCCCTATCTTTGGAACCGCCGTAACCCCACTTTCCCCAGTAACCGGTGACATAGCCTGCACGGGAAAGCATGTCGCCCATGGTTAGATCATCGGTGCGGATAGCCTTCTTGGCGTTGTCCGGGTCGTTGCGGTCACCAAAGGTATGACCCTGATGGAAACCCGTCTGCTGCGAGGAGCGCGCGGGTGAGCACACGGTGCACCCGTAAGCGCGGGTGAAGTTGAGTCCCTCAGCGGCGAGTCGGTCGAGGGTGGGCGTGACCAACGCGGGCAATCCCTGGGCGCGGCGTTCGGCTTGACCGTTGGGGCCGATGGCGCCCCAGCCCATATCGTCGACGTAGAAGTAGAGAATGTTTGGGCGGGGAGCTGCGTGTTCAATGGCTGAGCTGGGGAAGGCAAGGGCACACAGCAGTGCGATCAGGGGTAACAGGTTTTTCACGATAGGAGTGGGGGGACGAAAAGTGAGAGATTCGCCATTATCCTGCGATATTTGCACCGGATTTGGCGAGACGGGAGTCATTGCTTAACTGATTGCGTAATTGGCTGTAGTTGAGACTTGGCGCGAGATGGGGCTTTGCATGACTCTGTCGCATGCAACTCTTAGCTGCGGTTACCCCCGACGTCAGCACTGGCTGGTTAATTGGCACCCTCATAGCGGCCATCGCTCTGATTCTCTTCTTGATTCTCAAGTGGCGGGTGCAGGCGTTTATCGCGCTGCTGTTGGCGAGTGTTTTTGTGGGTGTCGTCTCCGGCACCATGGAGCTCACCGAAGTGGGCGATACCATCAAGGACAGTATGGGATCCAGTTTGGGATTCATTGCCACGATCATCGGACTGGGGGCCATTTTTGGGGCGATGATCGAGCACAGCGGGGGAGCGCAGAGTCTGGCGAATGGATTGCTCAAGTTTTTTGGTGAAAAGAAAGCCAATTGGGCGATGCTCATGACAGGTTTCCTGATTTCGATCCCGGTTTTCTTGGACGTGGCCTTGGTGATTATCGCACCCATCATTTACGCGCTCGCGCGTCGCACCGGTAAATCACTGCTCACTTTTGGACTGCCGCTTTTGGCGGGGATGGTGGTGACGCACTCTTTCGTGCCACCTACACCCGGACCGACGTGGGTGGCCTATGAACTGGGGATCCCCATTGGCACGGTGATCCTTTACAGTATTTTGGTGGGACTTCCGACCGCGATTATCGCCGGCATATTCTTGGGCGGTAAAATCGCCGATCAGGTAAAAATCGATCCACCGGAATTGGTGGAAGCAGAGGAAACGAACACGCCTTCATTCTGGACCATTGCGGTGATCTTGATGCTGCCGATCGTTTTGATTGTAGCGGGTTCACTCGTGGAGCAGGCGGTGGGCAGTGGCATTGCCGATGGACTCACGCGCAGCGAGCGGGGCGCCGAAATGGCGATACTCATGAAGGCCGCGCCGATCTGGCAACAGACCGTGGCGTTCTTTGGTCACCCTATTCTGGCGCTGCTGCTCTCGACTATCCTGACCCTATGGATTTTGGGGACCAAGCGTGGCGTGGCCAAAGATAAACTCATGGAAGTCGCCACCCGGGCGCTTGGTCCGGCCGGAATCATCATTCTGATCACCGGGGCAGGTGGTGTCTTTAAGGGAATGCTGGGCAAGACCGGTGTCGGGGATGCTTTGGCGGAGCTGCTGGGTGGGTTGGGCGTAACCCCGGTAATTCTCGCATTTCTGTTCTCGGCTATCTCTCGAATTGCCCAAGGTTCAGCCACCGTGGCCATGGTCATGGCGGCTTCACTCATGGCTCCATTGCTGGTTAATATGGGACTGTCCGATGCACAGTTGTCGTTGGTCGTGGTGGCCATCGCAGCGGGAGCAGCCGGTTTCTCCCACGTTAACGATAGCGGGTTCTGGATGGTCAGCCGATATTTCCGCATGACGGAGAAAGAGACGTTCAAAACCTGGAGTTACGTATCCACCGCGGTGGGCGTGATCGGTGTCGTTTTCGCCTCAATCCTGTGGATGTTCGTGTAATGCGATTCGAACTAAAATTACTTCGAGATAAAGCGAGGAAAGTTCTGCTCGGGGCCATTTTTAGTGCGATGGCGGCGGGTGCGTTATCGGCGGAGAAAACGGAATGGGTTTCACTGTTTGATGGCAAATCGCTGCGGGGGTGGTCTCCTAATTTTGATGACCAACGGGTAGAGGTGCGTGACGGGGTCATCGAGATGATGTCGGTTAAGAAAAACCTCTGGTTGGTGCATGATCGAGAATTCACGGACTTCGAACTCGAAGCGGAAATCAAGGCTCCACTGGAGAACTACAACACGGGAATCGGCTTTCGTTGTGATCCGACTCCGATCGGTTATCAGTGTGAGATCTTCGATCGTCAGACCGGTTCTCTTTATGCGATTAAACGCGGTTGGGTTTATCCCGATAGCAAACAAGCGTTACCTGAGTATCAGGAAACCAACGGGGATTATTACCGGCCCGGCGTATGGAATCATTACCGGATAAAATGCGTGGGCGATCGAATCCAGATTTGGGTGAATGGTCATTTTACCACCGATGTCCGCGATGATGCTTTCACCCAAGGGCGTGTTGCTATCCAGCACCATGGGAAAGGGCCGGTGCACTACTTTAGAAATATTCGGATCAAAGAACTGAATTGATCATTCCGGTTTTGACTTGGGGATAAAAAAAAGCGCCCTGAACGAGAGGGCGCTGGTTAAAATTCAGGTCGAATGGTCGACTTGAACGGAAGGGGGAATCTTCCTTCACGTATTCACGGTATCGGCTGCTCGACTGTCGCGTTCGCTGAGATCGCGGAAGAGTTCCCGCATCGCGTCGACAGCGGCGTCTTCGTAGGCTCGGTCAGCCGCGAAACGCGTGTCGTTGGCCCATCGCATCGAGGATCCGCGGAATGATCCGAGATTCTCGATCTTGCCGTCCGGAGTAGCGAGTTCGGCCGTGAACCGGCACTCGACAATTCCCGTGCGACGGGTCGTCCAATCAATTACCCGGAGGCTTACCGTTGGCACATCGATAGGCTCTTTATCCAGGCGATCGACCAGCGCGATATTGCCCTCGAATCCTGATCGACGGAACGCGGTGTCGAGGTGTCCCCAAAGGGAATCCGCAATGTCGCGTTCGGCGCTGATGTCGAACACCGTGGGTGTTTCGATTTTCACGGCCAAGGTGGGCGTCTCGGCGGATCTGGCCGCGGCCAGCGGTAGAGCGATGGCCGCGAGAAGGATGATTTTCCAAGTGTTTTTCGTATATGTTGTCATAACGAAATACGAGACGCGGTTTTCATTACTAGGTTTCAAAAAAAGTAATAAAATGCGCAAAAGATTAGCAAGCTAATTAAAAATACGAATAATAGATTTATAAAAAGGGTAGATTTACTTATGGGTATCACCCGAGAGATCCATGCCCCCTTGGTGACTTGCGCAGCGAAAATCGTAGAGGTTTCAGGTTTCTACTCTCTCGGACAAAAGGATCGGCCCATTAGGGATGCCGTCTCAATTGAGCGGTGAAGGTGTTAAGTGCAGGCTCAGCCGGGTTCGACCTCCACTGAATGATCAGGGCGGCGTTCTCTCCAAGAGACGACGCAATTCGATCTCTGGACGAGTTAGTCAGCTCTAAAAGTTCTCCGCGGCCAGTTTCACTACGCCGATTTCCAGCAGGAGGTTGGCGAACCGGCGTTGCTCACCGGTAGCGATCATCAAGGTGGTGCGCGGTGAAGCGATTTTCTCGTAGAACGCCCATCGTTCCATTTCCGTCCATGTCACATCAGGTCCGAGTTTTTGCCGGTAGAGTTCCGTAATGGGCGGGCGATAGTCTGCCGGAGGTTCCATCACGGTCGCAGCTTGGATCGGAGTCGCGGTGAGCAAAGCATCCAGCACCGTCAGAGAATCAACCATGCCGGGAGCAAGGTTGAGGTGAACGATTCGAGCGTTGGGTCCACGATTTCCCGCGACGGGGAAATTGCCGTCCGCGATCAAGACCTGTGAAAAATGACCGGATGCGCCGAGGGCCGCTAGGATCTCCGGATGAATCAGTTGGGAATTAAGCATGGCTTAGGTGAGCGGCATCGCCTTTTCGATGAGCTGCACCCAGAAGGAGGAACCGGAGGGGATGGCGTCGTCGTTGAAGTCGTATTTGGGGTGATGGACCATGGCGGTGTCGCCGTTGCCGACCAGAATGTAGGCGCCGGGCCGCTCTTCGAGCATGAACGCAAAGTCCTCGCCGCCCATGATGGCGGCAGCGTCGGTCGTGACATTATTGGGACCGACGACCTCGGCCGCGACTTCAGCCGCGAAAGCGGTCTGGGCAGGCGCGTTGACCATAACCGGGTAGCCTCGTTTGTATTTGATTTCTGCGGTGGCCCCATAGGCGGCGGCGGTGTGTTCGGTCAGCTCTTTGATCCGTTTCTCGGCGAGTTCGCGGATGTCTTTGTCCATCGTCCGGACGGTGCCGCGAAGTTGCACGCGCTCGGGGATCACATTGTAAGCTTCGCTTTCAGTGCGAAAAGACGTGACGGAAACCACGAGAGCTTTGAGGGGGTCTGAGTTACGTGAGGCGATGGTCTGCAGGGCAATGACGATCTGCGCCGAGATAACCGTGGTATCGATTGCCTCATCCGGTTTGGCGGCGTGGCCGCCGAGACCCGTCACGTCGATCGTGAACTCGTCAGTCGCCGCGAAGAATGAACCTTCGCGAATGGCAAATTGACCAAGAGGAATACCGGGCATGTTGTGCATGCCGTAGACCTCCTGGATGCCAAATTCTTCCATCATGCCATCAGCGCACATCTCGCCGCCGCCGCCGCCGCCTTCTTCGGCAGGTTGGTAGATGACCACGGCCGTGCCATCGAAGTTGCGGGTTTCCGCGAGGTATTTGCTCGCGCCGAGCAGCATCGAGGTATGGCCGTCGTGGCCGCAGGCGTGCATCTTGCCGTCGGTTTTAGAAGCGTAGGGAAGGCCGGTGTCTTCGAAGATGGGCAGGGCATCCATGTCGGCGCGCAGTGCGATGACTTTCCCACTGGTGTTCTCGCGGCCTTTGATCACGCCGACGACGCCCGTACGACCGATGCCCGTTTTGATGGAGTCGCAGCCAAACTCCTTCAGTTTCTCGGCGACGAGCGCGGAGGTGCGATTGGTATCAAAAAGAATCTCGGGATTTTGGTGGATGTCCTGGCGCCACGAGGCGATCTCAGGCTGCAGTTCTTGGAGGCGAGGAGTAATCGGCATGCAGTGAGGCAAGACCTTCCATCGCGGGAATCAAGAGCTCATGGCTCAGCTTGGACGAATTCCTTAAGTCGAGCTCGAGATTTGGGGGAGGAGGGGATGCGGATGTAGCCCCTTTGATGGTGGCTTTGCTTTTGAATTGTTTGGTTGGGGAATACCCCCCATCAATGTCGGAGCGGCTTATGCTGCCCGAAACCTGATGACACTTCGTTCTCGCATCCTCCTCATTGTCGGTGGCTTTACGGCGTGCATCGTATTGATCGCTGCGCGCGGGCTCTGGGAATTGGGTTCGCCCGACGGGGACACTCGGCAGGACGCCATTCGAATGACTCTGATTATGATGACGATCGTCGGAGTGGGAGGGCTGGTACTCTTGGCCTGGCTGATCAATCGTTGGGTGTCCGATCCGGTGCGCGCAGCAGCGAATATAACCCATCAAATCGCGACCGATAATTTTGCAGATCCTTTGCCGGAGGTTTCCGGCGCGGAGGTGGCCCAACTGCAAGCGAACTTGGAACTGACCCAAGCGCATTTGCAGGAACGGCGGCAGCAATTGATTAAAACCAATCAGGAACTCCGCAAGGCGAGGGATGAGGCGATGGCGTCGTCGGAGACCCAGTCTCAGTTTATGGCCAATGTCAGTCATGAGCTGCGCACGCCTTTAAACGGGGTCCTCGGGATGTGTTCACTCCTGGTCGAGACGGACCTGGCGGAGGAGCCCCGGAATATGGCCGAGACCATTCTGCGTTCAGGGCGATCTCTTTCGAACTTGGTCGACGACGTCCTTGATCTTTCAAAGTTGGAACGAGAAGCCCTGAAGTTGGAGGAAGTTCCATTCGAACTGGATGTGTTGCTGGACGAAGTGATCTCCGCTGTTTTGGCGGACCATCCCGAAAACACCCTTTCGGTAGGGGGGGTAGTCTCGCCGAATGTTCCCCACTGGGTGAATGGAGACCGTAAACGATTGCGGCAAGTGTTGGTCAATCTGGTCTCCAACGCGGTGAAGTTTACCTCGGAAGGCGAAGTGGAAATCAAGGTTGACGTGGCGCGGGGAAGTTCGAACCCCACCGCGCTGCGTTTCGCCGTATTGGACACGGGAGTGGGGGTTAAGGCTGAAAAACGAGCGGCAATTTTCGAGGCGTTCACCCAAGGCGATGAGTCGGAAATTCGTGAATTCGGCGGCACGGGCTTGGGGCTGCCGATTTGCCGAAAAATTATCGAAGGGATGGGAGGCACGATCGATTTGCTGGCGCGTAAACCGTTTGGCACCGAGTTTTTCTTCGAGGTAGCTCTCCCGGCCGCCGATCCGGTGGAGCTTTCCGTGGGGCCGCGGACAGAGCCCCAGACGGACGAGCCGACTACGATTTTATTACTCTCTCCCGCCGGAACCGAGGTTCGCAGTATGAAGGCCAGGCTGACCCGTTGGGGCTGGAGTCCACTGGCTTTTCACCGGATCGAAGGCCTGTTGGCCCATCTGGAATCACTGGACAATCGTAAGGCGGTCCCGCCACTGATTTGTGATCATGCCAGCGTGCGATCGTGTGATTCCCTTGCTTGGCAGTGGCAGAAGTTACTGTCGTTCTGCCGCAAATTCGTGATTTGTCGGCGGCAGGGTGAAGATGAAACGAGGACTTCGGATGGGGACGCGGTCGCGGTGGGTCGAGTTTTGCCCAAGCCGATCATGAGTGCGGAACTGGCTTCGGTCGTTCACGGGTTCAGATCTGAAGTTAAAAACGTGGTGACGGATCCAATCCCGGATCCGAGTCCGTCTCAATCTTCCGTCCCCGCTGATGCATCTCCGACCAACGACGCAGGTGAGTTGAAGGTGTTGGTGGCGGAGGATAATCCGATCAACGCGATGTTGGTGCGAAAAATTCTCAAGCAAGTTGGATTAAAACCGAAGTTAGTGGTGAACGGGCAGCAGGCGGTCGGTGAGTT
>CBFHXU010000098.1:0-11505 GCA_965659875.1 uncultured Opitutaceae bacterium | reverse complement strand
TGGATTCGTTCCAGACCCCGCTGAACTCGAGCGCACCATCGTATTCGTCCAAAGCGAATATGGTTTTGATCCCGGGACATGGGGGCTCCCCGCTGGCTCCACCGTTCCACTCGCTGATGAAAAGTCTCTCGTAAAACTGGACTGGATCATCAACGGGGATCACCGCGCCTCGCTGCGTTGGAACAAAACGAAAGGCAACCAGCCCCAGTTCTCCGAATATGCCGATTTTTCGTCCTCCCAACCGGAAACTAACCTGACGTCACACTGGTATACTGACAACCGCACCAATGAATCGGTCGTCTTCCAAATGTTCTCCAACTGGGGCGACAACTGGCGGACCGAGTTCCGCTACGGTCAATCCGAATTCATCAGCCTCCCGGGCAACCCCAACGTCTTTCCTGAAATCGTGATCGACGACTTTCCCGGCACCACCCGTTCCGGCGCACCCACCAGCCGCGGCGAGCTCTACTTCGGCCGCGACGACTCGCGTCACTCCAACGAGCTCGCGACCGACGTCACCAATATATACCTCGCCGCCGATTATTTCACCGGCGACCACACAATCACCTTTGGATTCGATCGTGAAGAGTCCGATTTCGTGAATCTGTTCCTCCAACAAACCTTCGGAGAGATGACGTTTGATAACGTCGCGGATTTCTACGCCGACGAGATCCAGTTCTTCCGCCGCTCCGTCGGAGTGGACGGGGTTCCTCTGGCCGCCGAATCGGACTTCACCACCAACGGTCTGTTCATTCAGGACACGTGGGATGTGAACAATCGACTCACAGTGAATTTCGGACTGCGCTACGACTTTGTCACCACGGATCGCCCCGTTTCGGAAAATCCGGGCCGCAATGGTCAATCATTCGAACAAATATTCGGCACTCCTAATACCAACACAATGGACGGATCCGAATTGCTCGCGCCGCGCTTCAGCTTCCAGCTCGATGTGGATGATGAGGGTCTGACTAAAATAACCGGCGGTTTGGGCCTATTCATGGGTCGTAATCCCTGGGTGTGGGTCTCGAACGCCTATTCCAACACCGGACTCAACTCGACCGACTTCTTCTCGCCTCCGTCCGGCAACGACCGGGTCAATGGCGGTGGGCTCAAGGGCTACCTCGACAACGACTTCGATCCCGAGAATCCAGTGTTGTTTGTATCTCAAGATCAACTCGGCACCGGCCGCTCCACGATTGCGCTACTCGCTCCTGATTTCGATCTCCCCTCCATCTGGAAGGGTAATCTGAATATCGAGCATCGACTCAGCTCGGAAAGCCCTTGGATGGCTTACGCTGAGATGCTGGTCACAAAGGCCAATACCTCGATTTACACTAGCAACATCAACTTGCGTGAAATCGGAACCACTCCAGACGGCCGCACCCGCTTCGCCGGCTCTTTGCGCACCGCCGCGAATGGCAACTCGGAGGCCTACAACGACGTTTATCAGCTCAACAACTCCAGTCAGGGTGAAAGCCTCAACTACACCTTCGGAGTTCGTCGCAGCATGCGAAACAACTGGAGCACCGATTTCAGCTACACCTACGGAGATTCTAAAGACATCTCCAATCAAGGTAGCTCCACTGCTTGGTCCAACTTCGCCGGAAATCCGATCTATAATCAAAACACCCCAGAGCTCGGAACCTCGGCCTATGAAACAGAGCATCGCGTGCTGGCTCGCCTGACCTACAACATGGAATTGGCTGAGGGTTGGGACACCAACTTCAACCTCACCTATATCGGTCAAAGCGGGCAGAACTACAGCCTGCTCTTCGACAATGACTTCAACGGCGACGATGCAGACTTCGACAACGATCTTCTCTATGTTCCAAGTGGACCAAACGATTCGATCATCGACACCGCTAACTCCAGCGGTTTGACCGAAATGTTCGCATATCTCGATTCTTTGGGTGTACAGCGCGGTCAAGTTGTGGGACGAAATAGCCTGCGGACTGACTGGCGGAACAACTTCGACCTCAACATCACGCAGAACATTCCAATGCGTGGTCGACTGCAGGGTCAGGTCTATCTGAACGTGCTTAATGTAGCCAATCTGCTCAACTCCAAGTCCGGCATCATCAATGAGGTTCCTTTCGGCACTCTCGCGGTTGCAAGCGGCACCATCAGCCCGGATGGATCACAAATCGCCTACAGTTTTAATGGCGGACGAGGCACGAGTATCCGCACCGGTCGCTACGCTCAGCTCTCCCGCTGGCGCATCCAAACCGGATTCAAGTTGCTGTTCTAAACAACAGCCCGTCCGGTCTCACTAAAATCTCCGCGGCCCCGCCTTCACCGGCGGGGCCGCTTTTTTTTGACCTCATGCCTTGATCGCGGGGATAATTGTCAGCTCCCGTGCAATTCTCGAATTCCCTCCGCGCCCTCAACTCAACCAACTACCGGTTGTTCTTTGCAGGCCAGGGACTGTCGCTGCTCGGAAACTGGATGACACTCACGGCCTCGGCCTGGCTCATCTACGAACTCTCCAACAACGCGTTTTACCTCGGGTTTCTCCCCTTCGCGAATCAGATCCCGGTCCTCCTCCTCGCTCCCCTCGGCGGACTACTGGGAGACCGTTTCCCCCGCCAGCGCCTCATGTGGTGGCTCAACTGTGCCTGTGCCGCCCAAGCGGCTACCCTCGCCGTCCTCACGCTTATCGGTGAAATCACCGTCGGCCGACTCCTGATTTTGGTGACCATTCGAGGCTTCATCAACGCGGCGGAGTTCCCCACTCGCCAGGCCTTCATCGTCGACCTGGTGGATCGCAAAGAGGACCTACCCAACGCCATCGCGCTCAACTCTTCGCTCTTCAATGCCGCCCGCTTGGTCGGTCCCGCTATCGCCGGACTCGTCATCGCCACGGCCGGCCCCGGCGTCTGCTACCTCATCGACGCCACCTCCTACGCCGCGATTTTGACCTCCATCCTCGCGATGCGGCTGCCCCGGCGGCGCTCCAAGTCGAAGCGTCGCAGCTCCCCGCTGGCCGATCTGCGGGTGGGCGTAAACTACGTGCGCCGTAGTCCCGGACTGCAGGCTTCGCTCATCATGGTGCCCATGATCGCCTTTGCGGGATTCGCATCCAGCACGATGGCTCCGATCTTTGCTCGGGATGTTTTTGGCGGGGACAGTATAACCCTGGGACTCCTGTTTTCCTCGGTCGGAGCGGGCGCGCTCGTAAGCGCTGTGATGCTGGCCCGCCGTCCTTCGCCCGATGGTCTCGCAACCTGGATCCTCATTGGCTCGTTATCGTTGGCGTTGGGACAACTCGGCGTAGCCCTCAGCCCCTGGTTCTGGTTCACCATCATCTGCATGATGGGCACCGGCTTCGGCACCGTGCTCTGCATGGCCGGCAACAATACCCTCATTCAGTCACAAGTCGCCGACGACAAACGCTCCCGGGTCATGGGCCTCTTCGCCATGGGCCAGGGCATGTTCCCTCTGGGAAGTTTAACCTTCGGCGGCATCGCCGCCGCCCTTGGTCCCCGCGTCGCGGTCGCGATCGCGGCGGTAGCCACCGCCGCGGCCGGACTACAATTCATCCGCGCCCGCCGACAACTGCACCGCATCCGCCCCCCACGCCGACCGCCACCGCTCCCCTCCGACTCCGTCGTCTAAACTCTCCCCCGCAGCGCCGTCGATCATCATCACCATCCATTCCAACGCGCTCACCAATCAAACGGGACACTTTAACCATATTGGTTAAAGTTCTGTGTTAACTACTGTAGTTGTTTTATTTACGATTCCTAATTTTGACGTATTTACGTCAATTCCGAGGTGGAAATATCTCGCTCCTATTTGCTTCGCCAGATGGCTGTTACCGCTCCCACCGCGAACTTCACCACGATCTCACCCACGATCAAGGATACCAGCATGCGCGGCGATAATACACCCAGAAACGCGACCAGATTGAAGAAGATCGAATCGAGTGGAATACTCACCGCATTGGACTTCAGCACCCGGTGCCACCACGACTGGGCCAGTAGCCGTTGGTAGATTTCGGTGTCCGCCGTTTCGGCAATCAAGATGGCGATGACCGATGCGATGATGATTCTCGCCGGCACCTGCCCCGCCACCGAAAGCAGAGCGCTCAACAGAGCTGCGATGCCAATCACCGCGTAGACAAATCGGCGGCCCTTGCGATGCATGCGGTCGCGCTGCGTGAAGGTAAACCCAAACACGAACGTGCCCACCGCCACTTGCCCAAATAGAGGCAAAGGAATGAACCAAGTCGCCGTGAGGTTGGCCACCAGAACCGCCACGACGTAAATAACGGCAGAACGCATAAACGGCCCAAATTACCCACTCCCGTGTCCTGATGCGAGCGCGGAAACCAATCATCAATCGACGGTCAAAATATTACACGCACGACAGTTGCATCCGTCCCGTGACAATTTATTTTATCAGCGTGGTCAGCTCATTTTCTGGTCATACTGATGTCTCAAAAATCTAAAATTACCGTCGGTTGGCGCGAATCCATTTCGCTGCCAGATTGGCACATCCCGAAACTACGGGCTAAAATCGATACCGGAGCCAAAACGTCTGCCATTGACGTAGACCAGATCGAACTGTTGCCGGGTCGTAAGGTGCGTTTCGACGTGGTGCTAAGCAACCAACACCGCCGCCGCCGCAAATGGATCACGGCCAAGATCGTGCGCACGACCACGATCAAATCCAGCAACGGCGAACGTGAAGAGCGTTACGTCGTCTCCACCTCTCTGAGCATGGGTGGTTTTAGCCACCCCGCCGAGTTCACCCTCGTGCGCCGCGAGGACATGCTTTGCCGCATGCTCATCGGCCGCACTGCGCTTTCCCCTCACTACGTCGTCGATCCTTCCCGGACCTACGTCACCCGTCCCTCTCCTTCCAAAAAGAAGAAATCATGAAAATCGCCCTGCTCACTCGCGAACCCAACAATTACTCATCTAAAAGATTAAAGGAGGCGGCCGAAAAACGTGGTCATAAAATCATCCGTCTCAACGTCATGAAGATGGGAATACATCTGGATGACAACGGCCCCTCCATTGACTACCGAGGCAAACCGCTCAGCAGCTACGATGCGGTCATTCCACGGATCGGCTCTTCCGTCACGTTTTACGGCACCGCGGTCGTCCGGCAGTTTGAGCAGATGGGCACCTTCACGCTCAACAGCTCCCACGCCATCACCATTTCCCGCGATAAACTTCGCTCCTTGCAAATTCTCAGCCGCTACAAACTCGGCATGCCCGACACCGCTTTCGTGCGTGATCGTAAAAGCATCCTCGGCGCGATCGAACGGGTTGGCGGTGCCCCGGTCGTCATCAAACTCCTGGAGGGCACCCAGGGCATCGGCGTGATCCTCGCGGAAACCACCAAGGTGGCGGAAGCCATCATCGAAACCCTGCAAAGCACCAAACAGCAGGTTATCATCCAGAAATTCGTGGCCGAAAGCAAGGGCAAGGATCTGCGGGCCTTCGTCATCGGTGATCGCGTCGTGGGTGCCATGCGACGCAGCGCGGTGGGCACGGAGTTTCGCAGTAATGTTCATCGCGGCGGCACCACCGAAGCGGTGAAACTCTCGCCTGAATTCGAAGCGACCGCCGTGCGCGCTGCCCACATTCTCGGCCTTCGCGTCGCAGGTGTGGATATGCTCGAGGGCAAAGACGGCCCCCAGATTATGGAAGTCAATTCATCCCCCGGACTCCAGGGCATTGAGGGAGCCACCGGTCTCGATATTGCGGGCGACATTATCAAGCACCTCGAAGATCAAGTGCGATTCGAAGACTTTGATATCCGCCAGCGTCTTACCCTCGCCCGCGGTTATCAAGTTGCCGAGCTGCCGGTCGGACCCGACTCGGAGTTCGTCGGCAAAAGCGTCAAGGATACCGGTCTACGCGACAAAGACATAGTGATCCTGAGCATCCAGCGGGGCAGCGTTATTATTCCCAATCCACGCAATGATCGCTCGATTATGGCCGGCGATCTTTTGGTCTGCTACGGGGTCAAATCCGCCCTACAAAATCTCGTGCCCGACCTGCAGGCCCGCCGCCGGCCGGCCCGCAAAGCCATAAAGAAAAAAAACGCTAAATGAGTCGCGCCAGCACCGTGTCTTCCCCTCGCCGCAAGCCTTTCACAATCGCGGGCCAACGCGTCACCGCGGGATCAAAGGCCGATCTCAAGATCAAGGTTTCCGAGACCTACCTCGGCGACGATGTCTCGATTCATTTGCGAGTCGTTCGAGCCAAACGTCCCGGTCCGATCGTATTCGTCACCGCCGCCATCCACGGAGATGAGTTAAATGGTGTCGGCGTGATTCACGACCTGCTGTTCAACGATTCGCTGAAACTCACCCGAGGCACATTGGTGCTCGTTCCGGTGGTGAACGTATTCGGCTTCGAAGCGAATGAACGCTACCTGCCCGACCGCCGCGATTTGAACCGCAATTTTCCCGGCTCGGCCCATGGCAGCTTGGCGGCTCGCGTCGCCCACGCATTTTTCGAAAACGTGGTGCGCCAGTGCGACTACGGTATCGATCTACACACCGCCGCCATCCAACGCACCAATTATCCCAACGTGCGTGGGAGGCTATCCGATCCTGCCATTCGTCAGATCGCGCAGGCTTTCGGCGCGGAACTTCTCCTCAACGGTGCGGGGCCCGAGGGTTCGTTTCGGCGAGAGGCTTGCGACGCCGGCTGCCCGACGATCTGCGTCGAGGCTGGCGAACCGTGGAAAATCGAACCCTCCATCGTGCAGTTCGGCGTGCGTGGGGTGCGCAATGTTCTGATCTCGCTCGGCATGCTTAAAGGCGTGCCCGCCAACCCTTCCTACCAGACAATCGTCAACCGCACGGTCTGGGTGCGGGCCAAAGTCGGCGGCATCTTGCGGTTTCACGTGGCACCCGGACAGATCGTGCGCAAAGGACAGGAGATTGCCTCGAATTCTTCCATTTTGGGGAATGATCAAAACGTGCTCCTTTCGCCCATCGATGGCATCGTGCTCGGCATGACAACGTTGCCCGCCATCAAACCGGGCGAACCCGTCTGCCACATCGGCCGTCCCAATCTATCGATGAAAAAGATCGAAGCCGCCCTCACCAAGGAGAGCTCTGATCGAAACGGACTTCGTCGCGCTGAACGACATCTCGCAACCAGCTTCCGTCAAGTGGCTCCCCCCAGCAGCGACTGATTCAAAGTGTCTCTCAAATTAAAACGGGCCGCCCCGCGATAAACGCAGGACGGCCCGGTTGATTTCTAACTAACTAACTGAATCGCAACTCACTTGGCAGCGAAGCGGGCATCCGGGAAGTTCGGTAATGCTGCCACGATGGGCAGACGAACTTTGGCTGCGACCGTTTCGCCATCCTTGATGAACGGAGCAAACCGCCATTTGGCGACGGCTTTGAC
This sequence comes from uncultured Opitutaceae bacterium, assembly GCA_965659875.1. Taxonomy (GTDB): domain Bacteria; phylum Verrucomicrobiota; class Verrucomicrobiia; order Opitutales; family Opitutaceae; genus Actomonas. The sequence continues at coordinate 4,126 of CBFHXU010000098.1, read as the reverse complement.
CGCGGCTTTCGCGAGAGCCTTGTCATTCGATTCAGCGATGGTGATACCCTGCGGCATTCCAGCTTCATCGATGACAAACTCCAGCATCACTTCCGCTCCGCGGACCGAGGTGATATCCGGAGATACCACTTTGACGGGCACGGGAGTGTCGGTGACACCAGCGTAGGACTCTACGTAGGCTTGCGCGTTCGTCCCCGCGGAAACGGAGGCGGCGAGCACGCCAAGGCTGAGCACAATTGCGAGTTTCTTTACTGCTTTCATGTTTGGTTACCCGGATAGACGACCGGGTGGCGTTTGGTTTTCCTTTTTGCAGAGGAACACCTGTCACCGATCACAACCGTGTGATCGGATGCGCAGGTGCTTTCGACCCCGCGGACGCGGGGCCAAATCCAAACCGTCATCCGTAGCGAAACTCGCCCAACTACGGTGACGAAAAACAGGCGATCCCTTTCCTACCCGAATGATCGCATGACAAAGAACGTTCGCAGAGCATCGCTCCCCTTTAGCTGGGCGAACGTGTCCCGCGAGTCTTTGAGATGCAAACGCCATGCCAAGTGGCGTGAGTTAAATTCATGTTTCCTTGTGACGTCGCTGTAACTTCAGCGGGAGCAAAACCAACAGGCCCACGATAAAGAACCCCGCGTTTACCGCGATCGCGATTCGGTAGTCGGTTAAGGAAACCAAGTTGCCAAAAACAAAGGTGCCGATCACGGCGGCGAGTTTGGCAAAAAATCCCCAATAGCCAAAAAACTCTCCCGCGCGTCCCGCCGGGGTGAGCGTGGATACCACCGCGCGACTGGCCGATTGCAAAGACCCCATGCCGATTCCCGCCAACACCCCGATCAGATAAAACTCCCGCACCGTCTCACAACGAGATGCCCACCAGCACGCCACGACCCAAATCATCAACGCCGCCACCAAGGGAATTTTCGGCCCCGTGCGATCTTGCAAAAACCCAAACCCAAATGCGCCCGCGACCCCCGCGATTTGCAGCACCGCAAAAAGACCGATGATCTCTTTTTGCTCCATGCCCAAAACCTCCGTCGCATAACCGGCGGCAAATCCCACCACAGCCATCAGGCCCGCTAAATAACAGGTCATGGCGCCGAAAAACAAAACCAGCGTGCGATGCTGTGGGAGCTCTCGCTTCATGTCCGAAAACTGCTGCCAAGCGACTTGTAAATATGTCTTTCCCGCTGGCAACGGCCGCGGCTGCGCCCGCTCTTTTAGAAGAAGAAGGGTCGGCAAGCTCGCGGCAAAGAAGAATGCCCCGGTCGCCGCGAACGTCCAATGTGCCCGGCCGTCCCCACTGCTAATAATCGCTAGCGCGATGACCAAACTGAGCAGGCCCCCCAAATAACCGAACGACCATCCATACCCCGAGATTCGTCCGACATTCTCCGGTGTGCTGATCTCGGGTAAAAACGCGGAGCAAATATTCTCACTCGTGGAGAACATAAAATTCGCCACCAAAATCAGCCCAAGCATCAACCAGATCTGCCCTTCGCCCACCCCGAACAAAAGCGCCGTCGCGAGTGAGCAGGTCAGTGCGGTGATGGCCAAAAACCGTTTCTTTTGCGCCCGTACATCGGCCATGACACCAATCAGCGGAGCAAACAGTAAGACACAGACCTGCGACAGCGCCAACGTCGTTCCCCACCAACCTTCCGCGGATTGATGGCCGCCCGCCACCGCCGCTTTGAAGTAAGGCAATCCTACGACCGTTATCACGATCGTGGTAAAAGCCGAATTGGCGAAATCGAAACAGCACCATCCGAAAATCTCGCGGGACTTTACCGTTTTCGCGCTGCTCGTCGCTGGGGTTTCGGTTGGCGCAGGGGAATCGTCCATTCCCTGCGATTCGAACCGGAACCGTCACACCGCGCAAGCTCAGCCGAGGAGGAATCGAATCCCCCGTCCGGCTATTTGGCCACCGCTCGGCGCCAACCTCGGGGAGACACCCCAAACTCTTTTTTGAACGCCGCCGACAAATGAAACGGCGAGTTGAATCCCAATCGATCAGCAATCGACTGAACGGATTCCGTCGTCGTGCCGAGCATCCGGCGCGCCTTGTCCAAGCGCAGACGCTGCAAATACAACCGCGGCGAAAATCCGGTCCGTCGTTTGAACTCCCGTCGAAAATACGAGTAAGCCATTCCTACGCGTGCCGCGACCTCGGGCATCGGGGGCGGATCATGCAGATGCTCCAACAAGACACGTTCCGCCCGAGCGATCGCCGCATCCACAGGCGAGGGCTCCGTGCGGCCGCGTTGCGCGACCGCCAAACGGCCAAGCAGCTGGAGGGCCAATGCCCCCGCTTCGGCATCGTAACGCTGCCTCCGTCGCTGCAGTCTCTCGTGCAGGGTTGCCATCATCGCGCTTAACGTCCCGGCATTCGCCAATCGCACGACCGCGCGCTCCGGGCCCATGATGCCGGCAGCCAGCAACCGATCCGCCGTCGTGCCCACCACTTCAATCCAACTCTCGGTCCAACCCGTTTGCGCATGCGGGCGATAGCGGTGCCAGACTCCCGGGAAAATCACGATAACCGATCCCGCGGTCACCGAAACCCGACCGGTGGCTTTGGAATCGAACTCACCGCTGCCTTCGGTCACGCAGACGACTTGGAACGCACCTAATACGCGACCGTTTTCCCACGTGAACGCATGCCCTTCCCCGTGACCTCGGGGCGGATATTCCGCACCTGGGCTCACCTTGGCCCGCCCTCCCGCCACCACCGCCAACCCCCAAACATCGGCCTCGGGGGGAACCGGTTGATAGATCAAAAAATCGTCGGAATCATTCACAAGAAAGAGCGCGCACTCGACGGCATTTCATGCCAACGTTGCCTTCTCTTGCCAAGGTCCAACCCTACCCTGTTTTAACCTGCCCCTCCCATGAATCGATTCGCCACCGGACTCGTCGCATTGGCCCTCGCGGCCATCACCCACGCGGCTCCTCCCAATATTCTGATGATCGCCCTCGACGATCTCAACGACTGGGTCGGACCACTGGGCGGTCATCCCCAGGTGCAGACTCCCCACATGGATCGGCTGGCCGCACGCGGCACCGTCTTCGCGAATGCCCACTGCCAAACTCCGTTGTGCAATTCCTCGCGCACCAGCCTCATCACCGGACGTCGTCCCGGATCGACCGGCATTTACGGTCTGGCGCCGTGGTTTCGCGATGTGCCGAACTTGAAAGACATCGAGAGTTTGCCGCAAACGTTCCGCAAAGCCGGCTACCGCACGGCACTCGCAGGAAAAATCTATCACGGCCAGCCGCCTAAAAAAGATATGGCCGGGGAATTCGAGACCTACGGTCCGCGCGCGTTTTTCGGTCCCTTCCCCGAGAAGAAATTCGTCAACACGCCCCAGCCCCACAAACTCGTCGACTGGGGAATCTTTCCAGCCACCGACGAAGAGCAGGGCGACTATCCAGTAGCAACCTGGGGCGTCGAAAAACTCCTCGCCGAGCGAGATCTCGAGGATGATCGACCGTTCTTTTACGCCGTTGGTTTCGGGCGCCCGCACGTGCCGCTCTACGCCTCCCAGAAATGGTTCGACCTTTACCCCACCGAAACCCTGCAACTCCCGCCCGTCCTCATGGACGATCGCCGCGATACGCCCCGGGCTTCATGGCACCTGCACTGGTCCCTGCCCGAACCGCGCCGCGATTTCTTGATCGAAAACGATGAGTGGTTACCGATCGTCCGCGCCTACTTGGCCTCAGTCAGCTTCGTGGATTCGCAGGTCGGGCGTTTGCTCGATGCCCTCGAAGCCAGCGGCAAAGCCGACAATACCATCGTCGTGCTCTGGTCCGACCACGGGTGGCATTTGGGCGAAAAACGCATCACCGGGAAGAACACACTCTGGGATGCGGGCACCCGCGTTCCCCTCATCTTCGCCGGACCCGGCATCAAACAAGGCCACGTAACATCCCCCGCCGAGTTGTTGGACATCTATCCCACGCTCGTCGAGCTCACCGGCGCGACCGCTCCGGCAGGCCTCGAAGGCCATTCGCTCACCCCGCAACTCTCCGACGCCGAGGCTGCTCGCCCCTGGCCCGCCATCACAACTCACAACGCCGGCAACAACACCGTGCGCACGACCGACTGGCGCTACAT
>CBFHXU010000097.1:0-11557 GCA_965659875.1 uncultured Opitutaceae bacterium | reverse complement strand
TCCGGCCCGCACCGCTCTGATCAGCGGACTCTATCCGCCGTCCACCGGCGGCCACAATATGCGCTCCAAAGTGGCCGCGCCCGCCGAGAAACCGGCCTACCCCGCCCACCTTCGGGCTGCCGGTTACTACTGCACCAATAACGCGAAGGAAGACTACAATCTCATCCTGCCCGCCGATCTTTGGGACGAGTCCTCCAATAAGGCGCACTACCGCAACCGCCCCGACGGCAAACCCTTCTTTGCGATCTTTAACGCCACCGTGAGTCACGAGAGTAAGATTCGCACCCGTCCCCACGAAGCGATTCACGATCCGGCCGAGGTCCCCTTACCTCCTTTCCATCCCGACGATCCTGCCATCCGCCAAGACTGGGCCCAATACTACGATATCGTTTCCCAAACCGACGCCATCGCCGGCCAACACCTCGCCGAATTGGACGCCGCCGGCCTCACCGAAGATACCATCATTTTTTACTACGGCGACCACGGCTCGGGCATGCCGAGCTACAAGCGTAACCCCAAGAACCGCGGTCTCCGCGTGCCGTTGATCGTCTACATTCCGGAAAAATACGCGCATCTTCGACCCGCTGACTACACCCCGGGCGGAAACACCGATCGTTTGGTGGGCTTCATCGATCTCGCGCCGACCGCCTTGAGCCTGGCGGGCGTCAAGCCACCTGAATGGATGCACGGTCACGCCTTTCTCGGCGAACACATCGCCCGGCCCCAGAAATACCTGTTTGGCTTCCGCGGGCGCACCGACGAGCGCATGGATACCGTTCGGACCATTACCGATGGACGCTACGTTTACGTGCGTAACTTCCGCCCCGAAATTCCCGCCGGCGTGCACGTGAGCTATCAGATGGTCACGCCCACGACCCGTATTTGGTATGAGAAATTTAAAGCCGGCGAAACCACCGCCGTGCAATCGGCCTTCTGGCAGCCTAGCGGTGCGGAAGCGCTCTACGACCTCACCACCGACCCGCACGAAATCAACAATCTCGCCGCCGTTCCCCAGCACGCTGCCACGCGCGATCGCCTGGCGAGCGCGCTCTTCCAAAACATGGAGCGCACGCTCGACCTCGCCTTCCTCCCCGAGGCTGAAATGAACCGTCTGGTCGGGGCCGACGCTCCCTACGATTGGGCCCGGAAGCCCGGCAATTACGACTTCGGACGCGTGCAGCCCATTGCCGGTCACGCGACCCGCGGCCTCCCCACCTTACCCGCCACGATCAAAGCTCAGTTGCACGATTCGGACTCCCTGGTGCGCTACTGGACACTACGCGGTCTCACCATCAACGAGCATTCCGATATCACCCCCTACCTCGCCGATTTCCACCAACTCCTCGATGACCCTTCGGTGGACGTCAGTGTGGCAGCCGCCGACCTGTTGGTGCGTCACGGAATCCATGCCGACGTTTCGGCCGGACTCAACCATCTCGCCGGATGGATCACGCCCTCCTCGAATCATTTCGAGTTAATGGCTGCTCTCACCGTCATTGATAATCTGGGCGAGAAAGCCTCATCATTACATGCGAAGATCAGCGAATTCCCCGGTGAAGATAAAACCGGTCTCGCCAGAGGTTATATCTTCGATGTGCCCAATCTCATTACCCATATTTTAGACCTCGAAAAAACCGACGCTCGCTTATGAAACGCCGTACCTTCCTCCAAAACTCCTCCATCGCACTGGGCGCGGCGATACTCCCTAAAACCCTGAATGCCGCCCACCATGGTGGAGGTCATCGGCGTTCGGTTCACCTGTTCTCCAAGCATCTCCAGTTTTTGGACTATGACGCCATGGCGGAAAAGGCAGCCGCCATCGGATTCGATGGAGTCGACTTAACCGTGCGTCCGGGTGGTCACGTCGAACCCGCCAACGCTACGCGCGATTTACCCCGCGCCGTGAAGGCGCTTCGCGCTCACAATCTGCCACCGCTGATGTGCACCACTGCGATTTTATCAACCGATGACCCGCACTTCGAATCGACACTCGATGCAATTGCGGAATCGGGCATCAAGCATCTACGCATGGGTTACTATCGCCCCAAACCAGGCACTCATCCCGCCGATCGGCTGAAGGAAATTCGCCAGTCACTGCCTCCGCTGGTCAAAGCATTGGAGAAACGCGGACTCAACGGCGGATTCCAGAACCACGCTGGTGCCAGTCACATTGGCTCGTCGCTCTGGGAGTATTGGCAAATTCTCCAAGATGTGGACCCTTCCGTTTTGGGCCTCCAATTCGACATCCGTCACGCCGTCGCGGAACGCGGTGCTTCATGGCAAAATGAATTCGATATCGCCGCTCCCAAAATCTCCTCGCTGGTCGTCAAGGATTTCAAGTGGATCGAGGAAGAAAAAACCGGCCTCCCCGAGTTGCTCAACACGCCTCTTGATGAAGGTTGGGTCGATTTTCCCCGCTACTTCAAAATGGTCGATGAGGCAAAACTCGACGTCCCCATCAGCTTACACTATGAGTATGCGCTCGGCGGTGCCGATAAAGGTCGCCGGGAGTTAACCATCCCCCATGCAGACGTCTACGCCGCCATGAAACGCGATCTGAACACCCTGCGCGGTTGGTAAGGACTCACCGCAGGGAGAATGTCACCCGACCGAGTTTGCCGAAGTCGGCGACGTAGCGACCTGACTCGGCGGGCACGACCTGTCCAAGTGCTCCTGTGATGAGGATATCATTGCGATTCACTTCATAACCGTCGCGAAGGCGTTGGCGCACCAACCAAAGGAGTGCTTCCCATTGGTCGCCGAGGGCATCGGATCCGACGCCTTCCGCCACCACCTCTTTGTTGAGCGTCAGCTTCGCCTCGACCTCATTGAGATCAACGGTGCCGAGTGGTTTGGGCCTGCCTTTAATCACCGTGGCCGCCGCCACATTGCTCGCGATCACGTCCATGCCACTGACCTTGTCGGCCGGATCAAAATGAACATTGGGCAACTCCACCACCGGCATGACCTGCCGAACTTTGGATTTGAGTTCTTCCACATCCCGGGGTTCGGAGCGAATCGACAGTTTCAATTCAAACCCGATCTCCATCTCGATCATCATGCCCCGAAATTGCCGACGGCTGACGAACGTTCCCGTATTCTTCACGTGCGATTTAAGCAATGATCCCGCCACCGGTTCAAAGACGTCAAACTTCGCCTGGGTCGCTTCACTGGTGAGACCGGCTTTGTGACCCACCGCGACATCCCCCCCTGCGATCAGGTTTGATACCACCAATTTCTGCACTTCATAGGCCTGCCGTTCCGTCGCATTATAGGATTCTGCTCCCAAAGCCGGGAAAGGCTGCCGGCGTTGCAGTGATTTTATGATCGACGCCGACCATTCCTCCGAGGACTGGGCGAATGCAAGTACCGGAGCTACAACTAATAGGGCAAGCAAGGTAGGGCGCAAAGTCTTCATAATCAATAATCGGGGTAACTGTGGCTAACAAAACCGATTATCGGTTAAAATCAAAATAGGTCAGAAAATTGCCGTTCGGCCCGCTTCGAATCTGCGCCGACTGCGGTTGACGCCTCGCTCTAAACCGATCAAGATCAATCTATTAGCTAAAGCAGACGCGTTGTTCCCCAACCCGCCTACCTCTGAGTGATCTTAGTCTCACGCTCTCGGTCCCGACCCAAAGCAATCCCAGCACCTCCAACTGAAAGAAGACCATGATCGACATCTGCCCAGAATCCGAAAACGAAACCCTGATTGCCCGAGCCACCGGCATCCTCAGTGCCGCGGATTACGAAACCCGTTTTCAGCCCAGAATCGAAGAGCTCATCGAGCAACACGGCAAAGTGAACATTGTCCTGCATCTCGATGAAATGTTTGAAGGCTGGGACTTGGGAGCCATGTGGGACGACGCCAGCTTCAGCCTGAAACACCGGGCGGATTTCAACCGCGTGGCGGTGGTCGGCGCCCAAGTCTGGTTCAAATGGGCCATGCAACTTGGATCCAAGTTCATGGAGGGTCAGTTCATGACCTTTCCCCCCAACGATCTGAATGGAGCGATCGCCTGGGCCAAGGCCGGTCCGGTTCAGCCGCTGGAATAAACTTCCTTATTTCGAGACGCGGCCGCGATTCACCAGGGTCATTGATATTAACACCACCGCTCCTCCCACCATCATCGCCAGGGTGAGTTTTTCGTTGTCCAATAGTATCAGAGACTCAAATACACCACACAACGGAATAAGAAACCGGTAGGTCGCCAAGGCATGAGCGGACATCTGGGTGGAGAGATGATTCCACAGCGCAAACGCCGCTGCCGAAACAAAGGCCAGCCACAGCGTCCATCTCAGCACGAACGAATCAAACACCGCCAGTTCCCCGCGTAAAATGGCGGGAAGTCCAAGCAGCATAAGCACCACTCCTCCGATCGCCAACGCGTAACCCGTCCCCGCTCGGGATCCCATGGTCGGACGAATACGTTGGAAGTAGAGCAGTCCCACCGCGCCAAAAAAACTGGCCCCCAATAACAGCACTACCCCCAGGTGAGGATTACCGGCCGAGACTCCGGGACTGTAGACGGCGATGGTCACGCCCACCGCGCCCGCTCCCAGCACCCACCACTGTCTCCCGGTCAATGGAGTGCTGTGACCGAATCGGGGCGCGAGGATTACCCACCAATAACTACCGCTTGCCACCAGCAACGACGCCAAGGCTCCACTGGAAAGCTCCAGTCCCCAGTAGAACAACACGTATTGGCCCACCGTCTGCGTCAGCGCCATGCCCAGCACCCACTTGAACGGTGTCGCCTGCCACTCGCGCAGCGGCGCCTTGGACCAAAGTAGCAACGCCAGACCCGCAATCGTGAACCTCACGCCGGAAAAGAGCGAGCGCATCGCAAAGTCAATTTCCACCCCACTCTCTGTCCAGTGCGCAAAGACGCGTTTGATGGCCGGGAAAGCCGATCCCCACAACACCGCACAGATGATCACCCAACCCACCCACTTCGCCGCGACGGGAGCGGTTTCCCGGGATAGATGTTCAGATTCAGAGACGGGCACTTAAGATAACACGGACGCGCGGGAGTCCTCTGCCAACCTAAGTTTCGTGTCGCGCTAAACTTTCATGACCCCATTCGCGCTCTGTCCCCCATCAGGATGCGGAGGAATACTCCGCGCCAATCTCTTCGTATTTACCTGAGCTGTTCCCTCTAACGCCGAATTGAAGCCAATAACTTGCATCGTGCGTCATTGACCCCAGCGAGCTTGCCCGCTGCGATCCACATCAAATGACCAGTTCGACACCCACGGCGGCGACCGCGTTTCAACGCGTATCAGCGGCTTTCATCAATCTGGTGATTGTCGGAGTATTCGTTTTTCTGGCCGAAATGATCGCGGCGCAGTCCGGAGCAACCAACAGCGCAGCCCGGGCAGCCATCGCGCTCAAATCACTTATCGGTCTCACCGGCTTGTTTTGGCTCGTTTGTGCTCACTTACGTTCCAGCCCGGGATTGATGCTGATGAAATTACACGTCGTTCCGGTGGACGCCTTCCACCAACGCATCAGTTTACCGACCGCCCTAATCCGGCCTCTGCCCTTCTTTCTTTTCGGTATCCTCATCGCTTACCCCGCTCATCTCCTGCCGCGAACGCTGGAGCCCGTTCAATTTGTATTGGTATTAATCAGCTCGCTGCTCCTCGCCGCCAACTGCACGCCCCTTTGGTCCGGCCCCAACCGTTTCAGCATCCTGGACCGGATGCTTAAAACCCGCGTGGTGCGGCGATAGCATTCACTCGGCGGCCTGGCCTTTGGCCAGCAGATCAGCAATGCGATCCGCATCGTAGACGCACCCACCCCAACTTCCGCCGGACGCGTTCTGCAACGCCGACCACAAACGGGTATCAGGCGCGATGCGGGGATCTTGCTGAAGTTCCGGATGACAGCCTCGCGAGATGAAGGTCTCCGCCGATTCCCCCACCAGATCGATCGAACCCGTGAGCTTCACCGTATCCACCAGGAGCCGGATCATATCACCTTCCCGGACCCTGCCAATGGGCCCACCCGCCCAGGCTTCCGGACTGACATGCCCCAAACAAGCACCCGTTGAAACTCCCGAAAAACGACCATCCGTAACCAACGCGATCTGATCGCCGCCCTTCATATATTTGAGCGCAGAAGTCACCTGATAGGTCTCCGGCATACCGTTCCCCGGCCCGATTCCCATCAGCACCAAAACGTCTCCGGCCACCAGCTTGCCATCCTTGATCGCCTGAATCGCCGCCGCCTCCGTCGTAAATACCCGGGCCGGACCAGTGTGGTCATAAACTCCGTTTGCATCGAGTCGGCGCTTGTCGATGGCAGTGCTTTTGATCAACGCACCCTCGGGCGCCAAATTCCCCTGCAGGAACGTAACCGTGCTGGCCAATCCCCGTGATTTCGCTCGTGGGGAGGACATGATGACGTCGCTCGAGTCGATCCCATCAAGTTGCTTCAACTTCTCCTTGAGCCGAACCCGTCGTTCACTCTGCTCCCACCAAGCCAAATTCTCCCCCAACGTGCGACCAGTGACCGTCGGCACATCCAGTTTCAGGAGGTTGAGGTCACGCAAATGTAGCATCATTTCCGGGACGCCTCCGGCTAAGAAAACTTGCACCGTCGCGAAGTGACGCGGCCCATTTGGCAACGCATCCACCAACCGGGGCACCGCACGATTGATTCGGGACCAATCGTCCACCGTGGGCCGGCCGATTCCTACCGCGTGTGCGATGGCCGGCAGGTGAAGCACTAAGTTCGTCGAACCTCCCACCGCCGCATGACAAACCATCGCATTGTGCAAAGCATCCGCAGTGACGATCTCACGCGTCGATGTCCCCTTTTGTTCCAGCTCCATCAACGCCAAGGCCGATCGCCTCGCCATATCGCGCCAAATCTCCGCACCGGAGGGACTGAGCGCCGCATGCGGCAACGCCAGTCCCATCGCCTCCGCGGCGACCTGCATCGACGCTGCGGTGCCCATGAACTGACAGCCTCCTCCCGGACTGCCACAGGCTTTGCATCCCATTTCCGCCGCGTAATCGAGGGTGATTTCCTGATGCGCAAAGCGCGTCGCCAAGGTCTGCACCTTGGCGGTGTCCTCCGCTTCCTCCGCCAACAACGTCACTCCGCCCGGCACCAAGATCCCAGGCAAGTCCGGCGAACCCGCCAACGCCATCAACATCGCAGGCAAGCCTTTGTCACACGTGGCGACGCCCATGACCCCGCGGCGGGTCGGCAAGGAACGGATCAACCTCCGCAACACCATCGCCGCATCGTTGCGGTAAGGGAGACTGTCGAACATCCCCGCCGTACCCTGCGTCCGCCCATCACACGGATCACTCACGTAGGCGGCAAAAGGAACCGCCCCATGGGCCGACATCACTTTGGCCGCCTCTTCCATCAGCAAACCGACCTCCCAATGACCGGTGTGATAACCGAGGGCCACGGGATCCCCTTGCGGATCACGTAGACCACCCTGCGTGCTGAGAATCAAAAACTGCTGCCCGCTCATCTTCGCGGGATCCCAGCCCATACCGGCATTCTGCGTGAGCCCGAACAGGTCCCCGCTCGTCATCTGCTTCAGCTGTGACCCCGCCAACGGCAATCGCCCCGTCGGCCCCACCGCGGTGGTCCGCAGGCGGAAAATTTCCTCATTCTGCGAATCGTAGATCGAGTGAGCCATCAGCCGTTCAATCAGGTGACCACCATGTTGATGAGGGTGCCCACGGGGTCCATCGTGATCCGAATCTGATCACCCGGATTGAGGGTAAATTCATCCGGAGGCACAATGCCGGTTCCGGTCATCAAGTAGGCACCAAACGGAAATACGTTTTCCCGATACAACCAATCAGCGAGCGATTCGAGGGGACGTTTGATTTGATCGAGCTGAGTTGATCCATTGAACACTGGCTCACCGCGTCGCCGAATTTCGATCGAGAGCTCAGTCGACATCTCGGGCAGATCGTCGCTCACCACCAAACAGGGCCCCAAAGCAGCACTTCGGTCGTAGCACTTCGCCTGCGGCAAATAGAGCGGGTTTTCGCCTTCAATATCCCGGGAGCTCATATCGTTACCCAACGTGTAACCAAAAACCTTGCCCGTTGAAGTGATGGCGAGCGTGAGCTCGGGCTCCGGCACATTCCACTTTGAATCAGAACGAATCTTGACGCCCCCATTCGGGGCGGCCACCCGATGCGGCGTCGCTTTCAAAAACAGCTCCGGACGATCAGCATCATAAACCCGATCATAAAAATCTCCCCCTCCCGCGTCTTGCGATTCCTCCATTCGGGCCGTGCGACTCCGGTAGTATGTGACGCCCGCGGCCCACACTTCCTGACTTTGCACCAAGGGCCACGGAGCTCCCGGTGCATCCGTGGGTTGACCCTGACTCCGCGCTGTTTCCACGGCTTGGCGGGGACCCTTCGCACTGAAGAGGAGATCCAAAGTAAAGTCGGGATTGGCCTGGGTAAATTCACCCTCGTGCTCAATCACGATACAATTGGCCGCAGGGTAGAGTTTGAAAATGGATGCCATATCCCACCAACCAAACCCTTCTCATCAAAACTGGCACCCCTAAAAACGCCCCATCGCGCTCAACTTATAGCACACCGCCGATTCCGCTCTCCCTCATTCCATTGTCATATGCTAAGTGACAATGGGAAATTCGAGTCAGCTTACGTGCCGAAGGGCCTAAACCGGTCTCGGGTGCCATTTACGATAGTTGATGTCACCCGTTAGCGCTGAGAGAGCACGCGGCGGTAGAGTGCTTCGTATTCGGGCACGATTTTAGCGGTCGAAAAGAGGTCATGCGCGCGGGATTGCGCGGCGGCCCCCAATCGGCGGACCAACTCCTCGTCGTTGAGCAATCGATCGATGGCCACCGCGACGGCCTCGCTGTTGCCCGCTGGCACGAGTAACGCGGACTCGTTGTCCTGCACGACCTCCGGAATCCCCCCCACCAGCGTCGAAACACACGGACAGGCAAAACTCGCGAGTTCGAGAATACTCAGACAAAAACTCTCCGAGTCCGACGTAAACACGCCGATATCGGCCGCCTGGAGATAGTCCTCCACGACTGCGACCGATTCGCGCACCACTACGGTATCACTCAAACCAAGCTGCTGCACCAGACCTTGATACGGTCCAAACGAACCACCCGCCAGAATCACGACTTTAAAACGCTCGCGATCCTCCAACTTGGCCAAGGCATTCAGCATCACATCGACGCGCTTGATCGGGCGCAGGTTGGAGAGATGCAGAATCAGTTTCTGGTCGTCAGCCACTCCCAGTTCCCGTCGCACGGCTTCGCGATCGCGCATCGCTTTGCGCGGATCGAAGAAATTATGCACCACCTGAATATCCTTCGCCACACCCAACAGTCGGTGGGTTTCTTGCCGCAGAAATTCGGACACCGCGGTGATGGCATCAGAAGCCTCTAACGCAAAACGGATCGCGGGAGCATATCCCGGATCGCGCCCCAAGAGCGTGGTATCTGTTCCGTGTAAGGTCGTGACGACGATCGGGCGATGCCCCCGGGGCAACATCTCCCGCGCCAGAATGGCCGCGGTGGCGTGCGGCACCGCGTAGTGGGCATGGATCACATCCAGCTCAAACGCCTGCGCTACTTCGGCCAGCTTGACCGACAAGGGCAGCGTGTAGTCCGGATATTTAAACAGCTCATAACTGTTGATCTCGACCGGGTGGAAATAAACCCGGTCTTGTTCCGGGTTCAGCCGGACGGGCCGTTCATAGCTGATGAAGTGAACTTCGTGGCCCCGCGCCGCCAACTCATCGCCGAGCCCGGAAGCCAAAATGCCGCTCCCCCCTACCGAGGGGTAGCAAACAATTCCAATGCGAAGCGGGCGCTCTTCCATCACTTTAAAAATGCCGACTGCTGCCGTCGATCTGATCGAGCGAACCGATGATCACCGGATCATTGGGGAAAAGTTCCAGCGCGTAATTCATGCCGGCCCTTTGCCCCAACAGTCCCGCCCGCGCGATTTGGTAATCCACGTAATTACGCGTCTGCATTTGGGAAGCGTGCGATTCCATGACTTCGGTCCACCGGGTCATTGTCTCATCTGAAATGGGATACAAGATCGCTTGCCGATCACGGGGAGTCGCGTCCGCCCCGATAGGGTAAAATAACATCTGCGCGATGGCATGCCGCGGTTGATCGGCGAGCTCCTTGAGACCACCATAGCGGGCCAATCGCGTGGCATCCCGGGCCATGCGCCCCACCGCGGCATGGTCCGGATGCTGATTTTCTTCGGTGGTGGGTGCCATCACGATGCCGGGACGCACCCGACGAATGATACCCGCCAGGGTGCGGGCACCCGCGCGCGTATTCTCGATATTCGCATCGCCGCCCAAATCAATGATCTCAAGTTTCCCGCCCATGAGTGCAGCCGCACGCATCGCCTCTTCCTCCCGTTGTTCGGGGGTGCCATTGGTGCCCGATTCGCCGCGAGAGCATACCACCAAGTGAATCGGGCGGCCTTTATGGGCTTCCGCCACCACGACACCACCGACCCCAAATTCAATATCATCCGGGTGCGCCCCGAAAACCAACAGGGGCGATAAATCAGAGGGGGAATTCGAGGTAGGCTTCATGGGAACGGTCGATTTCGTCACGGGCAACAAACGTAATGCCCAGTGCTTCCGCCTTATTCAAGTAGGCTTGTTCACCCGCGCCCGCAATGTAATGCGTGCAATGCAGCACCGATTGCATCCACCGCAGCCGCGTATCCCGGGCCGGACTGATCTGCTCAGGGCCGTAATCACAGTGAGGCAAATCCAGAAAAGCATTCCCGCCACGATGCAGTTTCAAGCAATCCTGCGTCCGCCGCGCGCGAACCGTTTCTCCCTCATAGGCCACATCGACAAAATAGTCGTCGATCTCACGGGCCTGCTTCCGCACCGCCGGATCACTGGAGCGCACGACGCGAATCCCTTCCAGCATGCCCATCTTCCGATACATCTCCAAACAGAAATCCGCCACGTTATCCGCCTTCACGGAACGAAACAGAGACAACGTTTCGGCATCCAAAGCCGTGCCGAGCTGACGCGCCATATTCTCCGCCCAATCGGCGGGAATCATCTTCGCCGCCAACGGGGTGTATTTGCGCTGGGTTTTGTTCACAAATTTGAAATTCAACACCCGTGGTTCAGCCTCATCGGGAAAGCGAATCTGCGTCTGCGTTTCGCGCGGATCATGATCGGCATCATGGTAAAAGAATACGATTTCTCCGCCCATCTTCTGCTGGAGTCGACGGGCCGTGAACACTTTGGCGACGAGAAACCGACGTGGGAAAAACCCGCACGGTTGCTGACCAAACGCGATGACGGGACTCATAGTCAGACGGCAGTTTCGCGGTTACCACGAATACTCTGAATGATCAGAGCAAACCCCATGGTGAGCCCGCAGCCGATGAAGTTAAACCACAGGTAGCCAATCTCTAGATTGAAGAAGAGAATGATGATGATCGTCTGCGCCAACAAGGCCGCCCAGAAAATGGCGGTGCCGCGCACCCATTTAATGAAGAACGCCACCAGAAACACGCCCAATACAAC
>CBFHXU010000096.1:0-11561 GCA_965659875.1 uncultured Opitutaceae bacterium | reverse complement strand
CCCTCACCCATGATCTCATCGGACAGGTCTTTGTCGGACTCGGGGTCAAACTTGATCAGGTGCTGATCAATGCTGTCGACGAGGGCACTTTTTTCGCGAGGATCCTGCTCCGAATGGAGAACGAATTGGGGCAGAAGATCATCGAATTGGATGCCCGCCCCAGCGACTCCATGGTGCTGGCCATCCAGCACCAGCGCCCCATTTACGCCGCACAAACGGTCTTTGACCAGGTCGAGGACATGAGCGAAATCTTGGAACGCGTTCTGCGTCAAAAAGAAGAAGAGTCATCGGACTAAAACGATGGACCAAGCTGAGCTCAACGAGCTGCCACCCGCGATCGTTCCCGGCCAACCGCTAACGGCCCTCGCGCCCATGCAGGATGTCACCACCCTCGCATTCATGCGCGTGGTCGCCGACTACGGGGCCCCTGATTATTTCGTCACCGAGTTCTTTCGCGTCCACGATACTTCCCGGCTGGAAAAACACATCGTCCGGTCCATCGACGAAAATAAAACTGGACGGCCGGTCTTCGCCCAACTCATCGGTGAAGCCATACCACAACTGGAGCGGACCGTTCGAGAACTGTTAAAACATCCCATCGCGGGCATAGATCTCAATTTGGGCTGCCCGGCACCCAAAGTTTACAAAAAAAATGTCGGCGGCGGCCTCCTCCGCGATCCCGGCAAAGTCGACGAGATCCTGGCCGCTCTACGATCGGTTTGCCCGGGGCGTTTCACGGTCAAAATGCGGTTGGGCTTCTCTGACAGCAGTCCCTACGACGCCATCCTGTCCTCGGTCAATAAGCACGGGGTGGACATGCTGACGGTGCACGGTCGCACGGTTAAAGGGGGATACCGCAGTGACGTGGACTACGATTTAATCGGCCATGCGGTCCGCAGCGTGCCTTGTCCGGTTTTGGCCAACGGCAACGTAACCTCGGCCCACTGCGCCAAAACCATCATCGATCGAACGGGTGCCGCCGGCGTGATGATTGGCCGCCATGCCATTCGCAATCCGTGGATATTTACCCAATGTCGCAAAGCATTCGCCGGACAGGCGTATGAACCCACTACCCTCGGTGACGTGTACGGCTACATCGAAAACCTCTTCAATGCGACCCGTTCCGATCAAACCCCGGAGCGCGCGCACGTGAATCGGATGAAAAAGTTCCTGAACTTCGTCGGCCAGGGGGTCGATGCAAACGGCAATTTTCTCCACGACATGCGGCGCACGCATTCGGCCGCGGAGCTGTTTCAAGTTTGCGGCAAACATCTTCGCACCGCGCCCACCACGCGGTTTGCCGACGAACCCTATGCCGGCGTCATCGCTCGACCCAATTGCGAGACTCCGCCGGCTCCCGTCGCTTGAACTGATCGGTAAAGATCTACTCCAAACCGAGCACTTTTCGGCCCGCGTCCGAAATCATATGCGGAGTCCAAACCGGATCCCATACGATGTGCACTTTGGCCTCCGCCACCGTCGGTAAGGCGGCCACCTTGGTCCGGGCATCCTCCGCGATCACCGGTCCCATCCCACACCCGGGAGCGGTCAACGTCATCTTCACCTCGACGGTGCGGCCGGACTCACCGTGCTCCTCAATCGCCATATCATAAACCAATCCCAGATCTACGATATTGAGCGGGATTTCCGGATCAAAACAGGTCTTAAGGGCATCCCAAACCGCCGTTTCGCTAAACTCACCGGCAACCTCGACTTCCGCTATCTCCGCCGGAACATAACCGTCGATGGCATCGTGGTCGGTCTCCGCGATGCGACAAAGCCCCTGATCGGTCCTCACCGTCACATTGCCGCCCAGCGTTTGCACGATATGAACATCGAGCCCCTCGGGAAGTTCCACCGGAGTTCCCGCCGGAATCACCGTGGCGGCGACGGCGCGATTGAGTTTATGATCTGCCATATAGCGGAATCTGCAAAACCCCTTCCCCCATGGGAAGAGCGAATCCCGACTTAAGGCAGCAAAGTTTCCAACGGCATCCGGGCATAAATGCCATGCGGGTCATTGAACCCGGATATCTCCGTCGCCACCGATTTAAGCTTTCCTTCAATCTGACCCCCGAGTCCCGCGGGACGAAGGCCAACCTGGAGACGGTTCAACGCTTCGGTCAAAACCTCCGCAAAATCCCGTTTCTGCGGAAATTCCCTCAATCGGAAATCCGATTCCAGATTCGCCGCTTCCGCGGCGTGGGCGATTGCATCGGCCAGACCGCCAATTTCATCGACCAACCCGAGCTCCAACGCAGCATCTCCTGACCATACCCGACCCTCGGCGATTTCCCGCACCCGCTGTTCATCGAGTGAACGGCCCGTGGAAACCAATGTAATGAAATCGTCATAGATTTCGGAAACACTCCGTTGCACCAACGCCATTTCCTGCGGCGTCTTGGGCCGTGCAATGGTCATCGCGTCGGCGAAAACCCCCGTCTTAACAGTGTCAAAGGTAACCCCGAAATCGTTGGCCAATCCTTCGATATTGAGGAGCAAACCGAACACGCCGATGGATCCCGTGATCGTGGTGGATTCCGCAAAACTCCGAGCCCCTTGGGCGGAAATCCAATAGCCCCCCGAGGCCGCGTAACCGCCCATCGAAACCACCACCGGCATGGATTCCGCCGCGAGCGACAGTTCCCGTAAAATCTGGTCGGAAGCCGTCGCGGATCCCCCCGGACTATTCACCCGTAGCACGATCGCCTTCACGTCGGGATCTTGGCGCAGCTGCCGAATCGCCCGTCCGTAACGCGCTCCACCAATCTCGTTGAACCGGCCCTCTCCGCCCACGATGGGTCCCTCGGCATAAACTACCGCGACTCTGCCGTCCTCCGAGCCGTCCGTCGCGGGCCGGGCCTCATCGCCGGCCATGGCCGGACTGAGTTGGGCGATATACTGCCCCAAAGCTACTTGTTTGAAGGGTTGACTGGAATTTGACCGCCCCGTCGCCGCCTTAAGTTCGGCTAACAATTCATCCAAGTAGGCCAATCGATCGACCAATCCGTGCTCTAAAATGTCGTCCGGCAGATAACCTTCGCCGGAATCCAAAATGGACTGAAGGTCCTCCGGGGCGATCTCTCGCGCCGCGGCCACGGTGTCACGCATCTCGCTCCACAGATCATCCAATATCCCCTGCAACTGTTCCCGGTTTTCCGGACTGAGGTCTGAGCGCGTGTAGGGTTCGACCGCACTTTTAAATTTACCGACCCGGGCCGTCTGCACGCCGATCCCGTATTTCTCAAAGAGACCGGCATAAAACATCGGTTGAGAGGCCAATCCCGGCATTAACAATCCCCCATTCGGATCCAGCGCAATATCATCCGCCACACTCGCGATATAGTAGTCCCTCAAATCAGGAAATTCCAAATAAGCGTGAATGGGCTTCCCCGCTTGTTTTACCGCCAACAACGCGCGTCGGATTTCGGCCAAAGAACCATAGGACGTGCCGTATCCGGCGGGATTGAACGAGCCTTTCAGCACTAATCCTTTGATCCGATCGTCATGCGCGATCTCATGGAGCGCCCGCGTGACCATTCGATGCTGCAACTGGGCGGGCACGTCGTACCCTCCCAGTGCGGCGGTAAACGCCGAATCGTCAAATTGCGCCGGGGCATCCGTTATATTAGCCCTGAGATCGAAAACCACATAAGACCCGGGAGTTACCGCAGCAGTCTTGGGTTCGGTGAGCGCCGCCGCCCCCAGGATAAATACGAAGAGAATCAGTCCTCCGCCCACGGTCACGAGAAGAATGGCCGCCAGAGAGCCCAACAGAGACGCAAAAAATGTCTTCATATCGCCGGACCCTACGCATGTTCCGAATCGTCGCGAGCCGATTTAGATAATCGGTCAGCACAATAAATGAACGGTGAACGCAGCGGAGGATTGCGCGGCACGAGAGTGGCCTTACCCTGCAGCCATGAATCAGGAAACCGACCTGCTGACCACGAACCGTAAGGCGCTGACGCTTAATCTCGATGTGGCCAAATATGGTACATTTGCCGAGAGCGGCGCGGGTCAGGAAGTTTCCCGACTATTTTTCCAAGCCGGCGGAGCAGCCGGCACGATCGCAAAATCCATGTCGGCTTACGACATGACGTTCAGCGACGAAATTTACGGCAAAGCGCCGCGCTATGTATCCCGGGAACGTTTGGTCACGATGCTCGACCACGAATTCGAATTGTTGCACGAACGGCTTTCCGATCAGCGGGGTGACCGGACAACATTCTTTGCTTTCGCCGACACGGTCGCCGCCAAGAGCTATCGCGGAAACAACGAGTGCCACGGTTGGATGGGTGTGACTTTTCAACCCGAACCCGGGGCCGCTCCCTCCACCCTCATTATCCATGTACGGATGTGGGATAAAGATCATGTTCTCCAACAAGCAGCGTTGGGCATCGTCGGAGTAAATCTGATTTATGGCGCGTTTAACTATCTATCGGACCCCGCCCGCCTCATCTCATCCTTGACCGATAACGTCGGCAACGAGCGGATCGAAGTAGACATGATCAAGTTCGATGGTCCGGCCTTCGAAAAAGTCGACAACCGTTTGATGTCGCTGCACCTCGTTGAATTCGGCCTCACCAATGCCGTCATGTTCGGGCCCAACCACGAGGTCCTGCAGCCTTCCGAGGTACTTCGCCGGAAAGCCCTCCTGCTCGAACGTGGCAGTTTCCGCCCCGTGACTCACGTCAATGTGGATATGCTGAACTGCGCGTGTGTCCAGTTCATGCAAGAGCCCGCCGTGCAGGGCAAAGAGCTTGTCGTCTTAATGGAAATAACGATGAACAACCTCCTGGCGGCTGGCGACATCGATGCGGAAGATTTTCTCTCTCGCGTTGATCTCCTGGGCGACATTGAGCTCACCGTTTTGATTTCAAATTATCCGGAGTATTATCGACTCACCTCATACTTCCGGCGCTACACCGACGAGATGATCGGCGTCGCGATGGGAATCAATAACCTCCTCGAGGTCTTTAACGAAAAATACTATGAATCGTTGCAGGGGGGAATTTTGGAGGCCTTCGGACGACTATTCCGCAACGCCGTGAAACTCTACGTCTACCCCATGCGTCGCTCCGCCTACGACAACTACCAAAACCAACAGGATCTCTCATCGCCGACGGGCACAACCGGCGTCACGCACGCCTTCGCCAAAGATGTTTTGGTGACCGCCAGAAACCTCCAGGTCGCCCCCTCCCTGCACAATCTCTATGCTCACCTGATGGAGAACCACTACATCGATTGCATCAACGGGTTTAATCCCGACATTCTCGATATCTTTTCCCGCGATGTCCTCCAGCGGATTAAATCCAACGATGAAAGTTGGGAATCCATGGTGCCCGAACCCGTTGTCGCCGCCATCAAATCCCGTGGCCTTTTTGGGTATGAAAATAGCGATCTCGTTTGAGCTGTCCTCCAACCTTTAATGTCGACCCGACGGTTCGTCGCGCTACGCCCCTTTCTCTTGCGGTTCCATAAATATCACGCCCTCGGAAACGATTACATCGTTATGGATCCGGCTGACTTTCCCGATTGGGAGCAACCCGATCGCGATCAAATCCGCAGCATTTGCCACCGAAATTTCGGTATCGGTTCGGACGGCATACTTTGGGGGCCCCTCCCCTCGGATTCGTGTGATTTTGGTCTGCGTATTTTTAATCCCGATGGTTCAGAAGCTGAAAAATCCGGAAACGGATTACGTATTTTTTCCCGCTATCTCCGCGACAAACAAAAGGCCCCCGATCCCGTATTCACCATCGACAC
This sequence comes from uncultured Opitutaceae bacterium, assembly GCA_965659875.1. GTDB lineage: Bacteria > Verrucomicrobiota > Verrucomicrobiia > Opitutales > Opitutaceae > Actomonas. The sequence continues at coordinate 5,792 of CBFHXU010000096.1, read as the reverse complement.
GCCGGGAGGCAAGGTAGCCGTTGATGTCCATTTGGACTCCAAGCTGGTTACCGTCGACATGGGAAAGGTCAGTTTCCGCAGCGAATCAATTCCCGTTACGGGCGAATCGCGCGAGGTGATCGGTGAACAGATTCAAGTCGGCGGAAGGCAGTTCGAATTTTGCGCGGCCACGATTGGGAATCCCCATTGCGTCGTGCCGTTGGCCAAGATCGAAGCAAAGTTAGCCCTCGAATTTGGACCGCAATTGGAAACGCACTCCCGCTTCCCTCAGCGGACCAATGTTCAATTTCTGCAGATTTTGGATCGTCAGAATATTCGAATCGAAATCTGGGAACGCGGGGCGGGCTACACCTTGGCGTCAGGCAGTAGTTCGAGCGCGGCCGCCGCCGTTGCCCATCGCCTTGGCAAGGTTGACCCGGAACTCACCGTGCACATGCCCGGCGGTGAGATTCAGATAGCAATCAACCCGGGTGACTACGCCATCCGCATGACCGGTCCAGTGAACCGGGTCGCTTCGGGCACCCTGCACCCGGAACTTTTCGACGTAAAAGTCTGAATCAGTATTTCACGCTACACCCGTAGGGTCGGCTCGTCGACTTCGCCGGGAGGTCTCCCGCCGTGACGGCGGCGAAGTCGGACAACGCGTGAGTATTACCATTTACGTCGGTCAGCGTAAAATCGGGCGCTTTTTCGCCAATTTTGGCCTTTGCGGCAAAGGTGGGGATGGCAAAAACTGCCAGCATTCCGGCAGCAACGAATAAATTTTTGAGAGATTGATTCATGGTCGGGAGGTGATTTTCGCCCATCAGACTACCAAAAAACCTCTCGAGTTCCAGTCGGAGAGGTAATTTGAGGGCGCACTTCCCGCCCTGCTTACGGATTGCGAGGTATCAAATCACCACTCATGTTACCCCACAGTGCTGGGCTGGATAACCGATATTTTTCGCATTTGCTGGGGGTTCATCTATTAGAACTAACGCAAGAGCGTATATCGTTGGACCGGACGCCGAGGGGTCTGCCCCTGCCAGAACGCATCCGATTCGGGGCGCGCCCATGAAACCGGCTGCGACGCGGCGCTAAACTTTACCAAGCCGGTTCGGTTTCGCGTGGTTTGCCCCCTGCTGAAGCCCAGAGCGGACGGGACGTTGATGTGTAGCGTAGACAAAGAGGACGTTCGCTCGTTTTGGGGCCGGGTGGTGCTCACGGCGATCCTGAGCGTAACGCTTTTTTACGCGGCCATTGTGCTGACGATCTTCGGCTTCATGCACCAGGTGGGATACCCGATTTCAATCCAAATGATCGCCTGGCCGCCCAAATGGTCGGAGATCAATCAGGCCAAGTCCCAATATTTTCTCCAAAATGCCCAAGAAGCTTTCGATGAAGGTGAATTAACCGAGACGGTGATGTCACTCTCGCTCGCCTATGAATACGACATCTACAATTACGAGGCCGGGTTCTTTCTGGCCCGGCTGTGGCAAGCCAATCGTCCTGAATTCTCAAACCACCTCTATCAGGAGCTGATCACGCCTCATCCCGAGCATCGCACCCAAACCGCCCAAGTTTGGCTTCGTTCCCTCCTTCCGAGAGCGGGCTACCACTGGATCGAAAAACTGGCGATCAATGCGCTTAGATTTGGGGACAACAGTTCTCCCGCCTGGCTGAATGCTTTCCTGTTCTCCAACCAACGCACTGCAAATGACACGGTGATTCAAAACTTGCTTGAAACGCCCGAGACGCTCTCCCCCGGAGTCGAGACCGTGTTACGCTGGGAACAGCACATCCGGCAATCTCCGCCGAAGGCGGCTCGTGAATTCCTCCTCCAGTCTCCGCCGTCAAATTCACCGGATTTCGTATACTACTTTCAAATTCGTCTCCTCATTTCGATGGGTTTCCCGATCGATGCCGTCGATATTATCAACGGAGGCAAAAACCCTTTAAGCGACCGCGATCGTATCACCCTGGAGCTACCGGCGCTCGCTGAGGCGAACTTCCAGCGATCTTACCATAAACTTTTCGATAACATTTTAAGAATCCCCCCCAGTTTGGGTCAGATCGATATTCTCGCCTCTCATCTGATCACTCACCCCAATCAGGAATATTATCAACGGACCAAAACACTGCTCACCCCCGCCCGCCTTTCCTCGCATGATCAAAAACTCCCCGCTTCACTCGCTTTGTTTTTAATGGCGGGAGTACATGGTGACGTGGAATACCAAAACCAATTGGCCGCGGAAATCCGAGAGTTGACTCAAAGTAAGTTTGTCGTTCTCGACGCGACCATCGCCGCGATGGCCTCCCCTCAAATCGAACAGTCCAGTGTTCGGAATCTACTGCCCGGGCTACAGCCCCTGTCATTAGACCTGACCTACGCCCTCCTCGAACACTTTGAAACCGTGGATCACCGATGAAAACGCGCACTTGGACCGAGGTTGGGGAATTGATCAAAGGTAGCGGTTGGCCGTTGCTCGTCGCCGGCGCCTTGCTCGTCCCCTTGTTGGCGATCTGGATCAACCTCATGCTGCCCGAGTGGTCGGGAAACCCGGATCTCTCCCACGGTTTTTTCACCCCGATCCTCTTCATTCTCTTGATCAGCGAGGCACGAAACCGGGGTCCATATTTATTCCTCCCGCCCGATCACAAAACCTGGATCGCCGCCATTTTGATCATGTTGGCGAGCATCTTCATCCTTCTTACCGCTGCTCTTTTTGCCGCCGCGATCGAATGGGGGCACCCGCTGGTCTTGTTCCTTTCCGGCGGCTGCGTAGCGGGAGCACTCGCCTCCGCCTGGATCGTCGCGTCAACCCATTCGGTGCGTATCGTCCCCTTCAATTGGGTCGTTTTCGTTGCGATCCTTCTTTGGCTGCTCAGCGTCCCGCTCCCACCGGGAACCTACAGCCAACTCACCTTGGGACTTCAACTATGGGTATCTGACCGCGTCCTGCAGGCGCTGCACCTGCTGGGAATCCCCGCGATTCAAAACGGCAACATCATTGAGCTCGCTCGCACCACCATGGGCGTCGAGGAGGCCTGCAGCGGAGTCCGCAGTCTACTCTCTTGTATCTATGCCGGTTTCTTCTTTTCAGCCACCTTTGTGCGACGCTGGAAAAGTCGCTGCATGATCATACTCCTCGCCCCGATTTTCGCCATCGGCATGAACTTCGTGCGCTCGCTCTTTCTCACGCTGTTGGCGAATGGAGGAGTTGATATTGCCGGCCCGTGGCATGACGGCACGGGCTATGCAATTCTCGTCACCACCGCTCTCATCCTAGGTGCCTTGGCCATGACCCTGGAACGCATCGAAGCCACTCGGAAAGTCACTCCGATTGAAAAAGCGGACCCACCGGCTGCCTCACCGGCCTCTCATTGGGGACCTAAAATCCTCATTGGTGGATATAGCTCCGCCGTACTGTGTCTGGGAGTTTTCATATTTCTCCGCCGGCCGGCACCTCCTCTGGACGCCCCCCCATCCGAGGTGACCACCCTCATGCCCGAGCGGCCACCGGGTTGGCAAACCGCCACCAGCACGGGGTTGGTTCGATTTGCTGACATCCTGGAAACAGACCAACTCGCGCAGCGAACTTACGTCAAAAGGCGACCCGACGGTGAGCGCCTGTTGGTGACGCTTTATCTGGCTTACTGGCAGCCAGGCCAAGCCGGCGTAAGTGTGGTGGCGACCCACACCCCGGATGCGTGTTGGCCCGGTGCCGGATGGACCCCCATTCCGGTGGCGGAGGAAGAAGTAAACCTCGACTTGCCCGATCGAAATTTGGCCCGGTCGGAATACCGAATATTTACCGACGACAAAGAACCTCAACACGTGTGGTTTTGGCATTCTTATGATCGCCAGGTTATCCCGGAATTCGAACCCCGTCGCCCGCTGGAGCTTCTCGGATCTGTTTTCACCTACGGCGTCAGGAGCAATGGCGAGCAACTCTTCGTGCGGCTCTCCAGCAACCGCCCGTGGGAGGACTTCTCCGACGAGCCGCTGCTCACCGAGATCTTCGCCAACCTCAAACCGTTCGGACTTTAACCCACGTGTTTAAAATCACCCAGCAGGAGCGAAAAGCGCTCGCGACTTTGGCCCTGTTGATCGTGATAGGAATCATCGCATGTGGCTTCTCTAAGTCAGTAACCTACCCGAGATGACTTCGGACCCCTCAACCCCATCTCCCACTCCGACCTCCCCCCTCCTTTCGCGGGCTGCCGCCATGACAATCGGAGCACTGATCGCCGCACTGCTGATCGCCGTCTCCCTGCAGTCGCGATGGCAACACGCCACGGCGGCGGCAAATTTGGAATTAGCCACGCTGCAAATCGCCGCGTTGGAAACCGCGCTTGAAAGCGAAACCACGCTGTCTTCGGCCTCCGCCGAAACCATGGTCGACCGTCGGCACGGTCAGAATATTTCCGCTCGAGCCCTGCTCCATGGGTCGGCGTCTTCCTCCCCGGATTCTCCCGTCGCGGTTGTGATCTGGAGCGATTCAACGCAGTCCGGCCAGATCGTATTTTTGGCGGATACCGCAGTGGCCGCCTCCTTCTCAAGCATGAGTGGATATGTATCGAATTCGGCTTCAAACACGAGCGTCCCGCTTGGCTTTACCGCGACGCGTTCCCCCCAAGTCGTAAGTTTGCAGTCGACTGATCACATGGCGGCCGCTCAAATAATTTCGATTCAGATCCTCCCGCGTGAGGGTCAAGGTGCGCCCATGCAATGGATTGGGGAATTTCAGCGCTAGAATTGGGCTTTCCGGCCTTGCCACCGACGGCGCGCGTCTGAAACCTGCGACCCATGGTCATTAAACCTCGTGTTCGCGGCTTCGTCTGCGTGACTTCCCACCCGGAAGGTTGCGCGGCTCACATCCAACAGCAGATCGATTACGTTAAGTCCAAGGGAGCTATCTCCGGTGGACCCCAGAACGTACTCGTCATCGGATCCTCCACCGGATTCGGACTCTCCTCCCGCGTGACCGCCGCATTCGGTTGCGGCGCCAAAACCATGGGGGTGTTTTTCGAACGCCCCTCGGAGGAGGACCGGCTGGGCACGGCGGGTTGGTATAATACCATCGCGTTCACCGAGAAGGCCCGCGCGGAGGGACTCTACGCCCGCAATTTCAACGGAGACGCGTTTTCCGATGAAATCAAATCCGAGGTCCTCGCCGCCATCAAGGAAGACATGGGGTCGGTGGATCTTATCATTTATTCGCTGGCCTCGCCCCGCCGCACCCATCCCGACACCGGCGCGGTGCACAAATCCGTGCTCAAGCCCGTCGGTAAATCCTATAGCAGCCGCACCGTCGATACGGATAAGGGAATCGTCAGTGATGTGACCATTGAGCCGGCCAGTGACGAGGAAATCTCCGATACCGTCCAAGTCATGGGCGGCGAAGATTGGGAACGCTGGATCAGTGCCTTGGATGATGCGGGGCTTGTCGCCGATGGCGCCACATCCGTCGCCTACTCCTACATCGGTCCCGAGGTCACCTGGGATATTTATAAAAACGGCACCATCGGTCTCGCTAAAAATCACCTCGAGGAGTCATGCGGCCGCATCGATGCGAAGCTCAAGGGCAAAGGCGAAGGACGTGCCTTAATTTCCGTCAATAAGGCCCTGGTTTCCCAGGCCAGCTCCGCCATTCCCGTCGTGCCCCTCTACATTTCAATCCTCTACAAGATCATGAAGAGCAAAGGCACGCATGAAGGCTGTATCGAACAAATGCAGCGACTGTTCGCCGAACGTCTTTATCAAGGCGCAGACTTACGCCTCGATGAATCCGGTCGCATTCGGATCGACG
>CBFHXU010000095.1:0-11609 GCA_965659875.1 uncultured Opitutaceae bacterium | reverse complement strand
ATAAGTAGCGACGAGCTCATCGGGAGCCAATTCCACCACCCGGGAAAAATCCGCCATGGCTTTGTCCCACTGGCCACGACCTCGAGCTTGCGTCCCCCGATCCATCAACAACCGCACTGAGTCCGGACTGGCCGACAACCCTTTCTCCAGCGCCCGGCGGGCGGCACCTTCATCGCCAATCGCCCGATAAAGGGTGATGAGACGCCCCCACACCTGATCCAGCGACGGATCGAGTTCCACCGCTCTTTCATAGTCGGCCTTCGCGTCGACCTGCTGCCCCACCGCCTCGGAGAGACGTCCCAGTCTCCAATATGATTCTCCATCGGGAAGTCCCAATGACCGGGCACGATCGATCCGAATTTCAGCTTCGGAGTCACGCTTCAACATGACCTCGGTCTCCGCCGTCATCAGTTGCCAATACGCGTTGGCCGAATCGAGCTGCGCCATCGTCACAAATGCCTCTCGCGCACTCTCCACTGACCCCGCTTCGCGATAAAGCGCGCCCAGCTGCGCCAAGGCATCCACCTCGCCTGCCGCAATGCGCGTTTCGAGGTCCGGCACCTCCTTCGGCAGTGCGACGGATCCCGTCGGACGCGCCGGAACCCGCGCCGCGAATTCCGCCCGCAATTTCGATAATTGGACCCAGTAGGTCACTCCTCCCCCCAGTCCCATCAGAGCGATCGCGAGCAAAAGTAACATGGCCGTGCGAGCTGTCATAAATAGAGAGTAAATCACGGAAAGAACCGGTAACAACTCGCCGTTTCATATTTGTTGGCTCAATAGTACTCCGTCTACCCCGACTCCCTACCCCATGAGAAATCTTCAACTTTACTTCGCCACCAACCGAAAACACGAAGGTCCCAAACGTTGGAAACCCATCGGTTATGGCAATCGATTCAGCGACGACGGTGAAGAAAACCTCCGCTTCGGAAAACTCACCCTGCCACTCGACGAGAACGTCATATCTCGGAACCTTCAGCGATCAGCCGGAGGGAAACTCGGAAGGGGCTGTGGCAACAAGCTGGCCAAAGCCATCACCCAAAAGGTCAAGCGAGGCGAAGCCGCCATCAACGCGTTTCCCGAGTCGCTCGACCCTGATCGCCCGGATACGAAACAGGCTGCCCGCCACTTTGGATCGCTCGCCATGTTTACCGAATTGAAAAAGGCCATGATGACCGCCAGTGACGTCTTGGTGTTCATTCACGGATTTAACGTGAGTTGGTCCGACGCCGTGGGCTCGGCCCTGGCACTCCAGGAAAGCCTCAATCAATCGAATGAGGACTACCCCTCCCAGGACGTGTTGGTGGTCCTGTTTTCGTGGCCGTCGGACGGCAAGGCGTTGCCCTTCGTTTCCTACAGTTCAGATCGGGGGGAATCACGCGGTTCCGGAGCCGCGATGGGCCGCGGTTTGCTGAAACTGCGTGATTTCGTGGGATCCATTCCCGCGCGGGCCGCGTGCCACCAAAACATCCACCTCGCCTGTCATTCGATGGGCAACTACGTGCTCCAAAACACTCTCCCCCGTTTGTTCGAGTATACCCCCGGGCGCGTCTATCCGCGCCTCTTTAAACATATCTTTTTGTGTTCGCCCGACGTCGATGACGATGTCTTGGAACCGGATCAAGCCATGGGAGATTTGCACCAGTTGGCCGCTCAAATCACGATCTACCACAACCGTGGCGATACGGCACTATGGGGATCAGACTACACCAAAGGAAACCCCGACCGACTGGGCCAAAACGGCGTGGCCCGACCAGCCTTGATTCATCAAAAGGTCCATCAAGTGGACTGCAGCCCGATCGTAAGTGGCTTCATGGAGCACAGCTACTACCTGGATGGCCGGGTCAACTCCGACATCCGGATGAGTTTGGCGAATCTGGCCATGGACGACGAACGCCGCACCCGGACTCGCGATCAGGATCTCCCCAATATTTGGAAAATGGAGTAAGCGTTTACCCCAGCAACTTCGCCATGTCTTTGGCGAAATAAGTCAGGATCAAATCCGCCCCGGCGCGTTTGATCGCGAGCAGCGACTCGTGGCGACAACGCTCCAGGTCCAACCAACCCAGCTTCGCCGCAGCATGAATCTGGGCGTATTCGCCGGACACCTGGTAGGCGGCAACGGGCTTACCGGTCTGTTCGCGAACATCACGAATGATGTCCAAATAAGCTCCGGCCGGTTTCACCATGATGAAGTCCGCGCCTTCGTCTTCGTCCAAAGCGACCTCGTTCAAAGCCTGGCGCCGATTAGCCGGATCCAGTTGATAAGTCGCTTTGCTCAAAAGCCGGGTACCCGCCGCTTTGCTGCTTCCCACCGCATCCCGAAACGGCCCGTAGTAAGCTGAGTTAAATTTTGCGGAGTAAGCCATGATCGCGGTCTGCTCCTGACCGGCCTCATCCAACGCTTCACGAATCGCCCCCACGCGACCATCCATCATATCGGACGGCGCCACGATATCCACGCCCGCTTGAGCCTGCAGAACCGCCATCTCACTCAAAATCGCGACCGAACGGTCATTCGCCACATCTTCTCCCCCGGGGGTCAAAACCCCATCGTGTCCGTGTGTCGTATAAGGATCGAGCGCCACATCGGTCACGACCGTAAGACCGGGCACCGCCGACTTGATCGCCTGTACGGCCCGCAGAATCAATCCATCCTCGTCGAGCGCATGCGTGCCCTCGGCATCCTTGAAACGGGTCGCCAGCTTCGGGAAAAGCGCCACGGCCGGCACGCCGAGCTTGTGCAGTGACCGGCACTCTTTGACCAAATCCTTCACGTTGTAGCGCATCACTCCCGGCATGGATTTGATCGGCTGGGGAGCGCCCTTTCCATCGATCACGAAAAGCGGAGCGATAAAATCTGCCGGCGAAAGCGCCGTCTCGCGCACCATGGCACGAAGCGAGGCCGACTGCCGAAGACGACGAGGACGTTCAACTAAATCAAGCGGACGATCAAAAGACATGATCCCAACGATCTACACCCTCCAACCCAACCTGCCACTCCCAAAATCACCTCTTCTTCCCCCTCCTACCCATCCCACTCTCACCATAACTTTAACCAATATGGTTAAAGTTGCCTGATGGGAGGATTAACCGTCGGGGGAGTTTATCGAGTTTGGGTTGGATTTTATGGGGAAGAAGGGTTCACGTTTTCCCCCTTACGATCATGGCTTTGCAGCTGCACGACTCCCTTTCCCGCTCTCTTCGTCCCATCACGCCTTCTCAGGCCGATGGAATCTACCGATTCTACAACTGTGGACCCACCGTCTATGCCGCGGCTCACATCGGCAATTTTCGGTCCTTCGTGGTCAACGACATCATCCGGCGCGTGCTCGAGCTCGAATTTGGTGCCGACAAAGTGCGCCACGTGCGCAACCTTACCGACGTCGACGACAAAACCATCCGCAAAGCCCGCGAGGAGGGACGCTCCCTAACCGAAGTCACGCGCGAGTGGACGGCCAAATTCCACGCCGACTGCGAGGCACTCAACTGCCTCGCGCCGCACATCGAACCGGCCGCAACAGATCATATTCCGGAGCAGGTCAATATGATCCAAGTCCTGTTGGACAAAGGAAACGCTTACCGCGCCGCCGACGGATCCGTCTATTTTAAGGTTTCCTCATTCGAAAACTACGGGCGCCTTTCCCGCGTCAAAGAGCGGGAGCTCAAGGCCGGCTCCGCCTTCGAGGCAGGGAATACCGGCAAGGACACCGCCAGCGTCGATGCCGACGAAAAGGAAGACGGCACGGATTTCGCCCTCTGGAAGGCCTGGAAGCCCGAAGACGGCGACGTGAAATGGGACGGGCCTAACGGTGCCTCCGAAGGTCGTCCCGGCTGGCATATCGAGTGCAGTGCGATGAGTAAAAAGCATCTCGGCGAAACCATCGACCTGCACACCGGCGGCGTGGATCTGCTCTTTCCACACCACGAAAACGAGATCGCCCAAAGCGAGTGCTGCAACGACACCGAATTCGCGCACCATTGGTATCACAGCGAACATCTCTTGGTAGATGGCAAAAAGATGAGCAAGTCGCTCGGCAATCTCTACACACTCGATCAGCTGAAAGAGATGGGACATTCCCCCATGGCTCTGCGCTACGTGCTGCTCGCCGGCCATCCCCGCAAGCAGCTCAACTTCCTGCTCAATTCGCTGGAAGCCGCTGAAAAAGCCCTGCAAACGCTGCGCACGTTCCGGGCGGCCATCGGTGAACAATCCGGGGACCCCGCTAAATTTGATTCGGTTTTCGAAGCCCTGCGGGACGACCTCAACACTCCGGGCGCTTTGGGAGCGTTATTTGCTCTCATCAAACAGGGGCCGGCCGACGTGGACGCCGCCGCCTTTGACCGGGTGATGTTCGGCCTGGGTCTCGATCTGGCCGTCGCGGAAAAGGACGCGGTCGAGATTCCCGCCGAAATCACTGCGCTTGCGGAGAAGCGCTGGGCAGCCAAACAGGCCAAGGATTGGCCGGCCGCCGACGCCCTGCGCGGCGAAATCACTTCCGCCGGCTGGACGATGAAGGATCGCAAGGACGGATACAGTATTGAAAAACTGAAATACTGAGAATCTGAAATGTTGAGAAACGGGAAGTAGGATTCCTCCATTTCAGCCTTCCAGCTTCTCATATTTTCAGCGTTTCTGTTCATCTCACTCAAAAACGGGCCGACAATCGTAGGCCGGCCCACAACACCATCAGACTATGTCATCCATGACTCCCCTCGAAGAACTGCGCCACTCTTGCTCTCACGTTTTGGCCACCGCAGTGCTCCGTCTTTTTCCCGAGACGAAGCTCGATATCGGACCTCCTACCGACACCGGATTCTATTACGATTTCGATCTCGACCACAAATTTACTTCGGAAGATCTCGAGCGCATCGAGGCCGAAATGACCAAGGTCATCAAAGAGAACCAAGCCTTCCGCCGGAAGGAAGTCTCTCGCGAAGAGGCGGTAGAGATCATCAAGGAACGGGGCCAGGAAGCCTTCAAACTCGGTCGTCTCGACGACATCCCTGAAGGCGAAGCCATCTCGTTCTACGAGAACGGTGAATTCATGGACCTTTGTGCCGGTTCCCATGTGCGCTACACGAAGAAGATCAAGGCGTTCAAATTACTCTCCATCGCCGGTGCTTACCACCGGGGCGACGAGAAAAACAAGCAACTCCAACGCATCTACGGCACCGCCTTCGCCACCAAGGACGAGCTCGCGGAATATATGGATCGCCTCGAGCAAGCCCGGGCCCGTGATCACCGCAAACTCGGCAAGGATCTGAAGCTTTTCGTAATCGACGAAGACGTGGGCCAAGGCCTGATCCTCTGGACGCCCAACGGCTCGATCATTCGCCAAGAGTTGCAGAACTTCATCGGCGACGAGCTGCGCAAGCAGGGTTACCAGCAGGTATTCACTCCACACATCGGCAAACTCGATCTCTACAAGACCTCGGGCCATTTCCCTTACTACAAGGAGTCACAATTCCCCGCGATTGCCGAACCCCAGGATATCGCCCGTCTCGCCGCCGAAGGCTGTTCCTGCGCAGAACTCACCTCGCGCCTGGAGGCCGCCTCCCCTCACTTTGCCGCGGAGATCAACCGCCGCACAGGTCAGGAAACTATTCCTGCTGATCGCACGATGGATCCCACCCAGATTCTGGATGGCTTCATGCTGAAGCCGATGAACTGCCCGCATCACATCAAGCTCTTCGCTTCCCAGCCTCACTCTTACCGCGACCTGCCTCTGCGATTGGCCGAGTTCGGCACCGTCTATCGCTGGGAACAATCGGGAGAACTCAACGGCATGACCCGCGTGCGCGGTTTCACCCAAGACGATGCCCATCTGTTCTGCACCGAAGATCAAGTCGCCAAGGAAGTCATTGGCTGCCTCGCCCTCGTGAAGATCGTGCTCTCCACGCTCGGCATGTCCGACTACCGCGTACGCGTGGGTCTGCGTGATCCCGACTCCGATAAATACGCCGGTAAGTCCGAGGTGTGGGATAAGGCCGAGGAAGCCTGTCGCAATGCGGCCAAAACTCTCGGCGTGCCCTTCACCGAGGAACCCGGCGAGGCCGCGTTCTACGGGCCGAAGATCGACTTCGTCGTGAAAGACGTGATCGGACGCGAGTGGCAGCTCGGCACCGTGCAGGTCGATTACAATCTGCCCGTGCGCTTCGATCTCTCCTACATCGGAGCCGACAATCAGTCCCATCGACCCGTCATGATCCACCGCGCGCCCTTCGGTTCGATGGAACGCTTCTGTGGCGTATTGATCGAGCATTTCAACGGCGACTTCCCGCTGTGGCTCGCGCCCGAGCAAGTCCGCCTGTTACCGATCAGCGACAAGGTAAACGACTACGGCCGCGACCTTCTCGCTCAACTCAAGGCAGCAGGTGTGCGCGCCAAATTGGACGAACATTCCGACAAACTTGGGGCCAAGATTCGCCGGGCCGAATTGGACAAGATTCCTCACACGCTGATTCTCGGAGGCAAAGAGGCTGAAGCGAAGGCCGTCTCCGTGCGTTCCCGCGCCCGCGGCGACGAAGGCACGCAGCCTTTCGCCGACTACTTGAATCGGGTCCAAGAGGAGATCGCCAACCGCGCTCTGCCAAACCGGACGACTGAAACAGACGCCGGCTGAAGCACGGCGCTACGTAGCCCTACTCCGCCCAACCGAGCGGAGGCGGGGCGGCGAAGGTGCTAGAGAGTTCGACGCGTTGACCGGATTGGATGGCGGTTTCGACCGCTTCGATGACTTCAACCACATGGGCAGCTTGTTCGCCGCTGGTGGGGTGCGCGGAGTCAGTGCGCAACGCTTTCCAGAGTTCGTAGACTCCGGCACTCCAGTCGCAATACCACTCCCCCGTTCCCGCTGGTTCCCGCACCAACGACTCCGGACGGTAAGGCTCACCGAAGGCGCCGACTTCCAAGGGGGCCGTCGCCGCGAACCACTCGGTGCGGATCGATCCGTCGTCACCATGGATCTCCAATCCCGCCCGTCGATCCGCCGGGTCACCGACATAAAAATTGGCCGACAAACGGGCCCGCACGCCGTTACTGAACTCCAGCAATGCGACCGCATAATCCGTCTTATCGACAACAAAGGGGGTCCCTTCATTGGTAACTCGGTTCGGCATCAAGATGCCCCCATCGGCAGTGACCGTTCGCACCGGGCCAAACCACGCTGTGAGCAGACTGATCGGATACACCCCGACATCGCCGACCGGACCAGCAGCATAAAATGGCACGGGGTTGGGGTGCCAGGTTTCGATCCGCGCCCAATCCACCGCGGCATAAACCACGCGCGGAGTGCCGATGCGACCCTCGCGCACGAGTTTCCACGCGGTTTGCTGAGCTTCACCCAACCACGTAACCGGCGCGCAGCTCAGTCGGAGCCCCTTCGCTTTCGCCAGTTCCACGAGGAGCTGGGCTTCGGCGAAAGTCGGAGCGAGCGGTTTCTCCGAATGCACATGTTTCCCGGCCTCCAACGCCTTGGTCACCACCTCAACGTGAGCGTGTTGAATCGTAAGGTTGATCACGACTTCCACCGCTGGATCTGCTAAAAGAGCATCCAGTGATTCGTAAGCCTGGCCGCCGTGTTTTTCCGCCCACTCTTGCGCACGAGTTGAATCAAGATCACTTGCCCCCAAAATCTCGATCTCGGGTCGCGCGTTGAGGGCTTCTCCATAGGATCCGGCTATATTTCCGCAACCGACCACGGCGACCTTTAGACGCGCATGTTCTACTTTCGGCGTCGCTTCGCGCCACCACTTCTGCACGAGGGCAAGACTTTCGCGGCAGTCGTCACTCGGATCGAATTCTTCCGGTTCATGTTCGACTCCGATCGGACCTCGAAAATTCTGTTCCCGCAGCCACGCCACCACCCTGGGAATTCCGACAATGCCATCGCCCAAGCGGCAGGTTTCATGACCCATATCAATAAATTCGAGTCCGGTCTTTTCCTCGCGGAGCGGTTTCACGTCTTTGAGGTGCACCGTAAAGATGCGGTCGGATAACTCCTTGAGCCCCGTCAACGCGTCCCAACCGCGGGTGGCGGACCATCCCGTATCAAGCGCGATACCGATCACGTCTTCAGCCCCTTCGCCTAAACGGGCAGCGAGTTCGGCGATGCTGGTTTCGGGATGATTCTCAATCGCATAACCCACGGCAAAGTCACGCAGGATGGCGACGGCTTCCTCCCGGGTCTCGGCTGACTCGGCCATCGCAACAAAACCGGCAATAAAGGGAATGCGGAGGGTGCGACACAGTCGACACGCTCCCCGGAGGTCAGTCGCGTTGTCGCCCACCCAAGCGGCATAACTGCGAACCTCCATCTCATGTTTGGTCAGAAGATCACGGGCAATTTGGATATGCTCGAGCGTCGCCCAATGCCAGTGCAAGTGCGCCGCCCAAAGATCGATGGCGTCAAATCCCATGGCCTTTACTTCCGCGAGCATCGTGTCGAATTCAGCAGCGAAAGACTCCAGGGGCTTGAACTGAGCGTGATTCGCGTCGTCACCCTGCGCCCAGCCCTCCGTCAAGCGGTATCCGAGTGGTCGGGCAACAAAGTTGGCCGTAATGAAGGAGAAACGGGGCGTCATGGAGAAGTTCTGCATCGGCAAGGTTGGGTAACGCCAACTTCGCCGTGCTTTACGATGGGCGCAGGTAGGCGTTCGACAAAGGTGGGGGCAGGTTCTGGTCGTTAAAAAGTGTAACGTAGTTCACTTTTTCAGACCAGACCCTTTGGAACCGTCCCGCACAAAAAAACCGGCCCCATCCGGGACCGGTCGAAATTGAACAAACTGCGTTGAGTCTGATTTAGTTGGTGATGTCGAACGTCGTGCTAGCGCCGCGAGCACTCACGTAGACCTCATACCACTTCTTCTGCGCGTCGCTGCCCGCGTAGTCTTTCAGCGCCTTGGCATTTTTGAACTCCATCACGAAAGCGTGGCTGCGGTTACCTTGAGCCTTGATGGTCTTGGTCCAAACGCGGCGAACGCCGTCATATTCCTTGGCGAGGGTGTGGACACCCTTGAGCGCGGCTTTGATGTCCGCTTCGGACGCATCCTCTTTCCAGGACACGGTCACCACGTGGATGACGGACTTGGGCGCCATGTTCATGCCTTTTTTGGCGGGCTCTTCGTCATGACCACCTTCGTGGTGAGCAGCAGAAGCAAAGGAAGCGGAGAGGGAGAGTGCCAACGCACTCACCAGAATGGGGAATAATTTTTTCATAATTTATCGAAGGGTGAAGCTAACAAGAGACTCGACCGGTGCCATCTATTCCAGCGACACCATAAAAGTCTGAATCAAAGTGTTGAAAGTAATGCGCAGAGTGCAACCCCTCCGGCCACTTTAACCGACTTGCCCTTGCCTCCGCTTGGCGAGCGAATCTCCATTCTCGTCTATGGAAAACGAGCAGCCCGCATGGAAACCCGCCCTGGACGCGATTACTGGAGCCCGCCACGGCGGTCAAATCGAGGGGGTGCTGGGTCAACTTACATCGCTCGCCCAAGCCCACCCGCACGTCGCGGAAATCACCTATCAACTGGCCTGGACCCTCGATTCACTGGGCAAAGAGGCCGAGGCGTTGCCCCACTATGAAAAAGCCATCGCGCTCGGGCTGCCCCCCAACGAGCAGAGCGGAGCGCTGATTGGTCTGGGATCGACGTTGCGCAACCTCGGCGAACTCGACCGCGCCGTCGAGGTCCTGGAATCAGGTGCCCTCCAATTTCCCGATCAACCGGAGTTTGAAGCGTTCCTGGCCCTCGTGCGCCACGACCAAGGCCGCAAGACCGAAGCATTGCAGATCGCGATGCGCACGCTCCTGGATTCCTCCGACGATCCCGGCATTACGGCCTATCAGCGCGCCCTGCGGCACTATATCTCCGCGCTGGAGTAAGGAATTATCGAACCTCGTGCCAAACTGCCGGTCAGACTTCTGCATGCCTGCCTTCCCTGTGCCCTTCCGCGCTTTGATCGCGACAACGACTGCGGCGGTGGTTCTCTCCACCGGGATGTTACAGGCCGCACCCGACGATGCGGGGGAAGACTTTGTCCCGCCCTTCACGGCTAAGGAAATCGCTCAGGGCTACACGGATCAAAAAATCCTGGCGATGACAGCGGAGGGCGTTTCGGCCGCACAAGCGGCCAGCGCCGAACTCGCGGGAGGGTTCGAACTGGACCAAACTTATTCGGAAATCGAGGGACTACGCGTAATCCGCGTACCCGCCTCCATGACGACGGGAGCCGCCCGCGCCGCCTTGGCCGCGACCGGGCTATATCAGTTTGTCGAATTCGATTATTTGAAACAAACCGCCGTGACACCCAATGATCCGTCCTTCGTCGATGGCGGACAGTGGCATCATCAAAATACCGGTCAAGTGGGCGGCACCGTGGGAGCAGACATCGGTTCAGTCGAGGCTTGGGATATCCGCACCGACGCTCCCACCGTGGTCGTCGCCGTGATCGACAGTGGCGCGCGCATCACCCATCAGGACTTGGCGCCCAATCTTTGGACCAACTCGCGCGAAATCGCCGGCAACAACCGCGATGACGACGGCAATGGTTTCGTGGACGATATCCATGGCATCGATGCACGGGATGATAGCGGCGACCCTACTCCTCCTGTCACCGAAGACCATGGCACCCACGTCGCCGGACTCGTCGGCGCGGCGGGCAACAACGGCGTCGGCACAGCTGGCGTGGCGTGGCAGGTGCAGATGATGCACCTGCGTTTCCTGGGCGGAACCGAAGGAAATGGATCCACCTCCGACGAGATCCAGTGCATCAACTACGCCATCGCTAACGGCGCGGACGTCATCAACGCCTCCTACGGCGCGCTCGGCGTGGAGGGCGGATTCAATCAATCGCAACTCCAGGCCATTCGCCGCGCGCGCGATGCGGGAATCATATTCGTCGCGGCATCCGGCAACGAGTCACTCAACCTCGACATCTCCCGGGCCTATCCCGCCAGTTTTGAGGTCGATAACATTCTGGTCGTCGGAAACTCCACCCGCCTAGACGACCGTTCCACCGCCTCCAACACCGGATCAGGTGCGGTGGATTTATTTGCTCCCGGCAGTGAGATCGTTTCGACCGCCGCCAACAGCGATACGGGTGTCACCACCAAATCCGGAACCTCCATGGCTTCGCCCATCGTGGCGGGTGCGGTCGCGTTGCTGAAGGCTCAGTTTCCTCAGGACAACTATCGCGAGACCATGAACCGGTTGCTGCGCGGCACCCGCGAAGGCAACGATTTCCGTGGGCACGCCATGACGAGCGGGCGTTTGAACGTGGCTGATGCTTTGCGCACGACGGACACCCGTCCCTTTCACGATGATTTTGCGGACCGCGCTCGGTTGGCTGGCAATATCGTCAAATCCCGCTCGAGCAGTCACAACGCGACGACCGAAAGCGGCGAATCCGCGCATGCCGGTCGTCTGAGCCGATCACTTTGGTATACGTGGGTTGCTCCCTCCAGTGGCATCGTTTCGGTCGATACCCGGGGATCCGAGGGGGACACGCAGCTCGCGATCTATACGGGTGACAACCTTTCTTCGCTCAGCCTGATCGCAGATAACGACAACGATGCCGCCGGATTCTTATCCTCCCGCGCCACGTT
>CBFHXU010000094.1:0-11913 GCA_965659875.1 uncultured Opitutaceae bacterium | reverse complement strand
CCACTGCGTTCTATCCATGGCCACAAAAGGCACAGAAAGCACATGAATGAATACAGGGCCGTGCGGCTCGGACCTAGAAACCAGTTTGGACCGTCACCGTTTTATCGAAAGCGGCATGCTCGAATTTCCAAAAATCTCAGAGTAGTATAATCTCTTTTTGTGACTTCTGTGCCTTTTGTGGCCAATACTAGCACCTAGTGTAAGTGCTGAGCTCACCATCTCGATTCGGTGTATTTTTCCGTTTCAACACATTTGCCTGAAAGAAAAAGCCGCCCCACCGCGTTCTATTGATAGCCACAAAAGGCTCAGAAGACACATGAATGAATCTGAAATTAAGGAACTATGCGCGGCCGTCAGAGAAACGAGTCTGGCTGCCCATCGGTTCTTCCGCCACGGCCATGCCGAAAAGGTCTACGAAAATTCTCTTCGGAATCGGCTCAGGAAGAAAGGACTCGGCGTCGAGCAACAAGTGCCCATTGAGGTAAGGGACGAGGACGGCTCAATTGTCGGAGATTATATTGCGGACCTGTTGGTCGAAGAGGAACTCATCCTGGAGCTTAAAGCCGTGAACCAGCTTTGCTCGGAACACACGGCTCAAGTATTGGGATATCTAAGAGCAGCAAACCTCGAGCATGCCATGTTGATCAATTTCGGTTCCCCCAAAATCGAATTCAAAAAATTCATCTGGAACCAGTAATCTGTCACCTTTTGTGCTTTCTGTGCCTTTTGTGGCCAAATCAGCAGAGTCCTAGGGCAGATTAAGCCCAACTAAAATTTCGGAGTAGGCGTAACCTTTCTCAGGGGATTCGCGTCTCTTCCGTGTGCGAAAACACCCCCGTCTCCTCGTATTTCTCCTAGTTTTTCTCGTTCCCGCCAGCGCGTGGGCGCAACGAGGTCGGTTGGTGAAACCCCGCCTCGACGATACGGTTAAACTTTCGGTCTATGCCGACAACTGGTTTGCCCTCTACATCAACGGGGAGCTCGTAGCCGTGGATTCGATCGCTTTCATGCCGCACAACATGGTGACCGTCGACGTGCTCCCCGAGTACCCGATGACCATCGCCGTGCTCGCCAAAGACAACGCCGACCCCAAGACCGGCCTTGAATACAGCGACCGCATCGGTGATGGCGGTTTCATCCTCAAACTCGGCGATGATGTCGTCAGCAACGCCAACTGGCGCGCCCGCAACTTCTTCCACGGTCCGCTCGATGGAGATCGCGCCAACCCCGAGGTCAAAACATCTCCGCTTCCCGACAAATGGTGGACCGTCGACTTCGACGACTCGGACTGGGATTTCGCCACTGAGTTCGCCACCTCCACGGTGCGGCCCATGTCCGCCTTCGAACCCGCTCAATTCTCCGGAGCCAAGTTCATTTGGACCAAAGATCTCGAACTGGACAACACGATCATCTTCCGCACCCACATCGAAAGACCTACGTGGAGTAAACGTTGGAATACCACGCCCGACCTGGACGTTTCCAATACCCCGCGTTCCTAACACGATTCGCATACCTTCTCCGGGGGGATATTCTGCCGTGCCGTGAGTTGGGCTTTACGCCCAACTAGATCCTCCCCCACCGTCACTCATGTCTTCAACTCGCGCCGACGGCCGTGCCGCCGATCAACTTCGTCCCATTTCTTTTGAGGCCGGCATTGCGCCCAATGCCACCGGCTCCGTGCTGGTTTCCTTCGGCAATACCCGGGTCATCTGCGGTGCCACCATCGAAGCGCGGGTGCCCGGCTGGATGCGGGCCCAGAATGTTTCGGGAGGTTGGCTGACCGCTGAATATTCCATGCTGCCTTACAGCACGCATGACCGCAAACAACGCGACAGTTCCAAGGGCAAAGTCGACGGTCGTTCCGTCGAGATTCAACGCCTCATCGGCCGCTCGCTCCGGGCGGTGGTAGATCTCCAAAAACTGGGGCAACACACGCTCTGGGTGGACTGCGACGTTTTGCAGGCCGACGGCGGCACCCGCACCGCCTCCATCACCGGCGCCTACGTGGCCGCCCGCCTCGCGGTGCAAACCCTGGTGGATGCCGGCAAACTTAAGGAAAACCCCATCAAAGACTCCATCGCGGCCGTGAGCGTGGGCATTGTCGACGGCGTCGCCCTTCTCGATTTACCCTACACCGAAGACCGCGATGCGGAAGTTGACGCCAACATCGTCATGACCGGCCAAGGCCAGTTCGTAGAGGTTCAGAGCAGCGGCGAAGAAGCCACCTTCTCCCCGGAACAACTACAGGAACTTCTCGGTCCCGCGACCAAGGGATTGAAGGAAATCGCCAGCTTACAAACCGCCTTCCTCACCAAACTGCTCCTCGGTGATCTGACACTGTAAACTAGCGAGAGCCAAGTCTGGGAACGCCGAGCTCCAGCTCGGCTCCCAACTGCCCCAACGCAAACCACGCACTATAGTCGCGTTATCCTGTCCGCCAAAGCCTTGGCGCGGGCGGGAGACTAGGCGTAGGCGGACGCTACCACAAATTCAGCGGAACCTATTAGTGGCCAACCTCACCAATTAGGTGTAATATCCTTCACTATGAATTTCGAATCATTCATCCGACGCGGTTTTTACGTCTGCTCCAAGGTGGCCGCGATTGCGTTGGCCTCGTTTATTGCGACATCCACATTGGCGCAAAAAGCAGACGTCATCGTATCGACCGCCCCGATGGAGATCGATGCCGATGGCACGGGCGCGCATGGTCAATTGCCGGTGGCACCGGAAATCCTGAGTGAGGAAACCGCCGATGACTTGATCTACACCATTACCGTCGAACCCGAACATGGCCGGGTAGGTCTGGCCGGCGGAGAGGATGGGGTAGACATTTTCGACACCAAATCATCCCGCTTCGGCTACTTCGCTTACCGGCCGGAGGAGACTTACGACGGCACCGATTCGTTTTCCTATACGGTGCGTAATGAAACGTCGGGACTGACCTTTCAGAATAAGGTTGTGGTCGACGTGACTCCGCCCACCCCGCTCGAACTAGATGCTTTCGCGGTCGAAGCGGATCGCCTCGTTCTCCTTAATGTGACCGAGGTCTCGCTCATGACCCGGCCCAATACTCCCGTCGCCGGCAAGGTGCCCAACCACGAAAGCTTCATGAGGCCCGAAAATCGCGAAACCCTTGTGGATCCTAAAATCGTCTACGGACTCGACGATCTTGAGAAAGCGCAAAACGGCGCCGCCAAACTCGATCGCGAGACCGGTCAACTCACGTATGCACCCAACCCGGGATTCATCGGCGAGGACAGATTTACCTACTATACGTTCGATGAGAACAATCCGCAGTTTGGCGTGGAGAATTCCATCGTGATTAAGGTCGAGCCAATCCGCCGTTACAAAAACGTCACCGCCGACCGCTCGCGGAGCCGCGAAATCGATCTCGTATTTGTGATCAACAACTCCCGCTCAATGGCTCCGCATCAGGAACGCATTGCCGCGTCGTTGAGCCGTTTTCGCCAACTCTTCGATCAACGCGACTTGGACTACCGTATCGGCGTGCTGACCACCGACTTCGTGAACACGGGGCGCGGACAGTCCTACTATAAGAAAGTCAAATCCGTGCAAATTAACGACGATGGGAGTCCCGTGCTCGATCGCAAAGACCGTCCCAGGAAGACCACCAAACGCGTCGCGAGCAACGGCAACCTGGTTACCCTTCCGGTTCTGCCTCAACCCTGGGTAACCCCCGACACTCCGGACAGCATCTTTGCCGAACTTGTGAAAGTCGGCACCAACGGTTCCAGCAACCGCACCGCCTTCACTTCTCTCTATAACTTCGTCGCCAATTTCTACCAAGACCAGCACACGTTTCTACGACCGGAAGCCACGACCATCGTGGTCTTCTTCATGGACGAAGAAGAAACACGCATGGCGCTATGGGAAGAAGGCCGAAACGGTTCCCGCCAAGCCAAATGGGTCCAGAACGGCACGCTCCCCGACCTGATTCAGAATCACAACAAGCGTAACCCCGAAAAGCGGCTGACGCTGGACGGTTACCTCAACTACTGGGTGCTGCGCCCCTTCATTATCGCGAAAGGCAACAAGCGCGGAAAACTCGAAATCGAAGCGGTGGTATCGAACGACAATATTTCGCATCGACGAGCCGCTGAACTCACCGGCGGCACCGTTTTGAATATCGAAAGCGAATTTGCCGAACCACTCGCCGCCCTCGGCGATCGCATCGCCGAAACCGTCGCGGTCGCGCTCGACCCCGTCGAACCCGGCGCCAGCTTCTACCAAAAGAGCCTGAAGGTACTGGTGGACGGTTTAGAGATATCCGCTGATCCGACCAACGGTTACGTTTACGATCCACGCAGTCACAGTATCCGCTTCGTCGGCACCGCCAAAGATCAAGCCTTCACCGCGATGATCGATATCACCTACGAGGAGCATCTGTGAGGCGCCTTACAGGAACCTGTGATCAGGCGGCTACACCCGTCACACTTGGCCCGGAAATTGCTTTTCAGCGACTGTCATGAGGCACTGCACAGTACCTCAATCCCCCCACCCCTCGAAGCTCGGGTTAACGCGAATCCCTGCAGTCCCCTCTCCCCTCCCATCCGGCTCCCCGTCCGCCTTAAATCAGGCAGCCGCACTCAGGCTCGACACGCCCTCACGCCGCTGGCTCGTCGTGCTGTTTCTTCAAGTCAGCTTCGAGACCGCTGAAGTTACCCCCTTCGGCCGCTTGCACGAAACCTTCCGTCACACTCTTGAGCCCCTCCCACTGGGCCCGGATATGTTTGGCTTCGGTTTCGGTGATTTCCTGATCCGAGGCTGCCGCCGCGATCACCCCTAACATATTGGCAAACTGCTGCACGATGTCGTTGGTCGCCGGCA
Source organism: uncultured Opitutaceae bacterium (assembly GCA_965659875.1). Taxonomy (GTDB): domain Bacteria; phylum Verrucomicrobiota; class Verrucomicrobiia; order Opitutales; family Opitutaceae; genus Actomonas. The sequence goes on along the minus strand of CBFHXU010000094.1, from coordinate 7,065 downwards.
CGAGTTCCTCAGACTCCCGCATCGCCGCAGGATTGGAGATAAAGAATCCCCCCGCCTGCTGCGCTACCCATCGTGCCACCCGATCGTCAGCGGTGGAGTCGATCAGCTGCTTGACCCGATCGAGCGGGTTGGAAGATCCACTCCCGGAATCATTCACGGGGGGCTCGGCCCACTTATAAATGAGCGAAAGCGACAGTCCCATATCGGCACAGACCTGCTTGGCGCTGGTTTCTTTGAGTAATTCCTTCAACAATTCGTGCGACTCCATACGCCTGAAAGGCTGGCAAAAACGGTTCGGCGACGCAATCCCGCGCAAAATGACTTTTTGGCGTGCCTCCGCCGCCCCATTTATGCCAAAGCTAGAGGTTCATGAATATCCACGAGTATCAGGCCAAAACCCTGTTTGAACAATACGGCGTGCCGGTCCCCCAAGGAGCTGCCGCCAAAAGCGCCGACGAATTCACCACGGCCCTAGATTCCCTGCCGGAAGGTCCGACCATGGTGAAATCCCAGATCCATGCTGGCGGTCGCGGCAAAGGCACCTTCACCAACGGCTACAAGGGCGGGGTCAAATTCTGCCCATCCAAAGCCGAGGCGCTGGCGGTGGCGGGTGAGATGCTCGATAATACGCTGGTCACCATCCAAACCGGTCCCGCCGGTCGCAAGGTGCAGACCGTCTACTTCACGGTCGCAAGCGACATTAAAAAGGAATACTACCTCGCGGTCCTACTCGACCGGTCGACGTCCTGGCCCGTCATCGTTGCCTCCACCGAAGGAGGCGTGGAAATCGAAAAGGTTGCCGAGGAGACTCCGGAAAAAATCACCAAGGTCTTCGTCGATCCCGCCTACGGCCTGGCCGACTACCAGGTGCGCGAACTCATCTTCGCCCTCGAACTCAACAAGCTCGAGGCCAAGAACGCAGCCAAACTGATTCGCAAACTCTACAACTGCTTCTGGGAAACCGATGCCGCGATGATCGAGGTAAACCCGCTCATCACTACGCCCGACGACGACGTGCTCGCGCTCGACGCCAAGGTCTCCTTCGACTCCAACGCCCTTTTCCGTCATCCTGAGATCGTCGCGCTCCGCGACCTCAACGAAGAGGACCCCAAAGAAATCGAAGCCTCCAAATTCGACCTGGCTTACATCGCCCTCGACGGAAACATCGCCTGTCTCGTGAACGGCGCCGGTCTCGCCATGTCCACGATGGACATTATTAAACACTACGGCGGCAACCCCGCCAACTTCCTCGATGTCGGCGGAGGTGCTTCCAAGGAGAAGGTCGTCGCCGCCTTCAAAATCATCCTCGGTGACGCCAACGTGAAGGGCATTTTCGTAAACATCTTTGGCGGCATCATGGACTGCAATGTGATCGCCGAAGGTATCGTCGACGCCGTCAAGGAGGTCGGACTCGAACTCCCCCTCGTCGTCCGTCTCGAAGGCAACAACGTCGCCGCGGGTAAAAAGACCCTCGCTGATTCCGGCCTTCCGATCGTCTCCGGCGAGAGTATGGCCGACGCCGCCCAAAAAATTGTTAACCTCGTCTGAACAGCAGTAGCGAGCATCGGGTAGAGAGTAGCGAGCATTCCAATCTCACCGCTTCGATCTCCTGTCCCCGCTTACTCACTACTCGCTAGCCACTACTCACTACTTTCAAAAAATGAGCATACTTATCTCTCCCGACACCAAAATCATGGTCCAAGGCATCACCGGTGCCTTCGGCGGCAAACACGCCGGCCTCTCCATTGACTACGGCACCCAAGTCGTCGCCGGCGTCACCCCCGGCAAGGGCTGCCTGACCTTTGAACACGGCGATGTGAAGGTTCCGATCTTCAACACCGTGGCCGAAGCCGCCGCCGCGACCGGCGCTTCGGTTTCCGCGATCTTCGTGCCACCGCCTTTCGCGGCCGACGCGATTCTCGAATGTGTTGACTCCGAGATCGACCTCGCCGTGGCCATCACCGAAGGCATTCCGGTCAAGGACATGGTTCGCGTGAAGCGCGCCATGCAAGGCCGCAAGACGCGCCTCGTCGGTCCCAACTGCCCCGGTCTCGTGACTCCCGGCACCGGCCCCGACTCCAGCGGCGGTTGCCGTATCGGCATTGCCCCGGGCTACATTCACAAGCCGGGCCACGTCGGCGTGGTTTCCCGCTCCGGTACCCTGACCTACGAAGCGGTCTATCAACTCACTGTTAAAGACATCGGCCAATCGACTTGCGTCGGTATCGGAGGCGATCCCGTCAACGGCACCGACCACCTCGATGTGATCAAGCTCTTCAATGAGGATCCTGACACGCATGGCATCATCCTCATCGGTGAGATCGGCGGCAACGCCGAGGTCGAGGCGGCCCGATGGATCAAGGACAACTGCAAGAAGCCGGTCGCCGGATTCATTGCCGGTGCGACCGCACCTCCCGGTCGTCGCATGGGTCACGCCGGCGCGATCGTGGGTGGCGCCGAAGATACCGCCGAGGCGAAGATCAAAGTCTTCCGCGAATGCGGCATCGAAGTTGCCGAGACTCCCTCCGACATGGCCGACGCGCTTCAGCGGAAGGCGGATGAACTCGGCGTCACGCTGAGCTGAGCCCCGTCCGACTAAATACTCTCTCATTTCAAAGCCCGTCCGGTTATCGGACGGGTTTTTTATTTCTTCACCGTTTCGGCCGTCACCCAACTTGCCTCAAAGCCAGGAAGCGTTCTCCAAGCCCGTTGGAAATTTCGTAAACGCTCGATCCACTCGTCAATCCGGGTGGATTTTTTGTAGCCGCAACAAAGAATGAGTCGGCACCGCCCAAAAGAGTCACTTAAAGTCCTGCGCATGTCTCGGAACGATCATTTTTCCAATTTCGCCGCGACCTACTCCGCCTATCGCCCGACTTATCCCAGTGAATTGTTCGACGACCTCGCCGCACTGACGCCGTCCTCGGAACATGCTTGGGACTGCGCCACCGGCACCGGGCAAGCGGCCCTTTCGCTGGCGAATCACTTTGATCAAGTCACGGCGACGGACGTGGGTGCCGGGATGATCGCCCACGCCACTCCGCACCCCAAAATCACTTATACCGTCGGTAACGCCGAAGCGCCCGATCTCGCGAACGCATCCATCGATCTCATCACGGTCGCAATGGCGCTGCATTGGTTTAAACGCGACCTGTTTTGGATTTCCTGCCAACGCGTGCTCAAACCCGACGGGGTGCTGGCCTACTGGGGCTACGGTCTCCCTGAAATTGATCCCGCCATCGACGCGGTCACCCAAAACTACCACGACGAAAAAGTCGGCCGATTTTGGCCGCCTGATCGTGCTCCCTTGATGAATATGTATAGGAAGATCGATCCTCCCGCGGATCGCCTTTTGGAGCAGGACTACACCATGGAGGCGGAGTGGGAATTGGAAAACCTGGTCGGCATGTTGGATTCCTGGTCAGCCACTCATCGCGCCCGGGAAGAGACGAAGCACGATCCCATCCCCGCGGTCGCAGCGCTGCTCAGCGTGATCTGGGGCGACCGGAAGACCAAACGCACCGTGCACTGGCCCTTGAAACTCTACGCATTTCGTTTCAACTCGACCCCATGAACGTCGACGGCAAACCCACCCGCACCATTTGGCCCGCCGCCGACGGCAATTCGGTTGAGATAATCGATCAAACGCTACTCCCGCATCGTTACGAAATCGCCACATTGCGGACCGTTGAAGATGCCGCCCACGCGATCAAAGCCATGCTTGTGCGGGGAGCTCCTCTCATCGGCGCAACCGCCGCTTACGGCGTTTGGTTGGCCATGCGAGTCGATGCTTCGGATGCAGGCTTGGCCGGAGCCTGCAAACAACTCTTCGCCACTCGTCCCACGGCCGTAAATCTGCGGTGGGCGCTGGATCGAGCCCAAACTGAGTTGTCACCCGTGAGTCCCGACGAACGGGCAGAACGCGCCCGCGCCCTCGCCGCCGAAATTTGCGACGAAGATGTGGAGATAAACCACGCCATCGGCCAAGCCGCGCTGCCGCTGATCGAGAAACTCGCCGCCACCAAATCCGACGGCCAGCCCGTCAACATCCTCACTCATTGCAACGCCGGATGGCTCGCCACGGTGGACTGGGGCACGGCCACGTCTCCCATTTATCAAGCCCACGATGCCGGTATTCCCGTGCACGTCTGGGTGGACGAAACCCGCCCACGGAACCAAGGTTTCAATCTGACAGCGTGGGAGCTGCTCAATCACGGCGTGCCTCATACCGTGATCGTCGACAATGCGGGCGGACACCTCATGCAACACGGACACGTTGATCTGGTATTGGTGGGCACGGATCGCACCACGGCTTCCGGCGACGTCTGCAACAAGATCGGCACCTACCTCAAGGCCTTGGCGGCTCGCGACAACGACGTGCCATTCTACGTCTGCCTACCTTCGCCCACCATCGACTGGACGGTGCAGGATGGCATAAAGGAAATCCCCATTGAGGAACGCTCAGGCCAAGAGGTGACTCACATCGCCGGACTCGACGGAAATGGCCAGGTATCGACGGTGCAGATTCCACCCACGGGCAGCCCCGCCGCCAACCCCGCCTTTGACGTCACTCCCGCCAAATACGTCACCGGATTGGTCACCGAACGCGGCATCTGCGAAGCGAGTGCAGACGGACTGGAGAAGCTCTTCCCCAGACATAGTTAGGCCGCTCTTTCTCTTTAGTCCACATCCTCATTACCAAACTGAGCACTCCTCCCGGCGTGGATGGAGAATGATTGCCCGAGACGGCAGTCTTGCCGAATCACTAAAACTTGGTAGGCTTCCGAAATGCCCCTCCATTCCCCTCGTCTCCTGCGCTTCGGTCTCGGACTCGTTTGCGCACCTCTCATTTTTGCCCACGAGGTAGATCAGTCGCAACTGATCGCCGAAATGGCCGAAAAGGCCAACACCCTATTGGACAGCTTAAACGAAGAAAAACGGGAAGCCGCTTCCCTCTCTTTTACCGGTGATGAACGGGAAAATTTTCACTACGTCCCACTCGATCGCCAAGGTGCCCTCTACAAGGATATGACCGCGGTGCAGCGGTCGAATACCCTCCAACTTTTGCACACCGCCTTGAGCGATTCCGGCTCGATGAAAGCGCTGCAGATCATGCAACTGGAAGCCGTCCTCGCCGAAATCGAAAATGACCCCGAACGCCGCGACCCTGAGAAATACTGGATCGCCGTCTTCGGCACGCCGGGCGAATTGCCCTGGGGCTGGCGCTTCGAGGGGCATCACCTCTCAGTCAATCAGACCATCACTCAACACGGCATTTCCGGCACCCCTCTCTTCTTCGGGGCCAACCCCGGCAAGGTTCTGGCGGGACCGCAAAAAGGCCGACGCGTATTGGCCGACGCCGAGGACCGCGGACGAAAGTTTGTGCTATCACTTTCCCCCGAGCAGCGCAGTCGCGCCATCATTGCCAACAAGGCGATTCGTGAAATCAAAACCGGTCAGCACTCTCTGGTGGAACCGCTCCCCGATGAAGGCATTCCGTTCACCGCCCTCAATGAGGACCAACAACGGTCTCTGGAGTATTTGGTTCGCCTCTACCTGGACCGCCATGAGGACGAGATTTCGGAAGCCGCCCGCCAGCGTATCGAAAGTCACGGCTGGCAGAATCTGATGTTTGCCTGGGCCGGCCCCACGGAGGTCGCCGAGGGGCATTATTATCGGATCCAAGGTCCGACGTTTGTGATCGAATACGCCAACACGCAAAATGACGCGAACCATCACCACACGACCTACCGCGATTTCGAAAACGACTTCGGCCGCGATACGCTCCGCGACCACTACCGGCACTCGCACTGAGGAACAGCACCACTCCTCCGCTATATATTTTACAGCAGGAAACAGAGGAATCGCATGCGCAACATCGTCGAAATTTCGGCACTTCGTTGTGTGGCGAGACCGTTCAGCTCCAACAACTCCACTCTCAACCAGTAGACTGAAATCTCTGCCCTCGCGCTGTTACCTCCTGTATACAGATCGGACTGATGGCTTAGTTTCCTTCGTTGCCTTCTGTAAGAAACAGCCGACTGATGGCTCTGCTCTCTCGGCTGCCGCCTGTAAAACAAACAGGCTGTTGGCCACAAATTCCTATGGAATACGCAGCTGCTGTCCAGGTCGTAGCGCGTTGGCTTCGCTCAGGGTCTCACGGTTGGCTTGGTAAATATCCTGCCAGCGCGTCGGCGTGCCATAATACAACATGCTGATTCGAGTCAGCGAATCGCCTTCCACCACGACGTGAGTCCGGGCAGCCGCGGGGCGCGAGGCAGTAGCGGGTCGGGTGTTTGAGGTGCTGGGAGAACGCACCCGGGGAGTTGCCGTGGCCACTCCACCGCTACCCGGGTTCAACACGCGAGCGGCGGCGGCAATCTGATCCAAGGTGTTTTGCGCCTGACGCAAGCGGGTGCTCAACGCATCGTTCTCGCGTTCGAGCGAGCTCAACCGGGACTCATGCGAGCGACGCTCCGTAGTCAGCGCGCCTTGAAGCTGCGAATTGGCGGTCCGTTGACGACCCAGCTCCTCTTCCGCCGACTGGAGCCGCGCCGTGATCGCCGCCATTTCGGAGGTTTGCTCCCCTGCGGAATCAAGCTGTTGCTCCAAGGTGGTTACGCGCGAACGGGCGGTGGTCACTTCCTCGAGCAGCGAGGCAAGCTGGGCCTGATCCGAGCTGGAGCGACTGGAAATCTCGTCCGCGGTATTCCGCAATTGCTCAATTTCCATGCGCAGACGAGTGCGTTCCTGAGTCCACGTTTCCTCCGCTTGAATCTGTTGTTGGACTGCGCTCGCTTGCGCCTCCGCCACCTGCAGAGCCAGTTGGTCCTTTTCGCGGGAAACCGCATCATAGTCGCCTTGCAACGTCACCAACGCCCCCTTCACCTCATCCAGCTGATCGGGTAAAACATCGAGTTGAGCCAACCGGGCTTCGAGCGCATCGGCTCGTGACATCGCATTTTGGTAAGCCGCGTCGGAATCCGCGATGCGAACCTCCAAGATACCCTGCGATGCAAGGAGTGCCTGGTTGGCGGTCATCAACTCCGCGACGGTTTCTTCATA
>CBFHXU010000093.1:0-11982 GCA_965659875.1 uncultured Opitutaceae bacterium | reverse complement strand
AGACACGACGCTTGAGTGAGCGAACCCAAAACAGAGTCAATAACACGAGTCCCACCAATATGGAGACCACCAGCGTCACACGTTCGGGAGACCACCAACTCGGTGCCGCGATCAATTTAATGTCGTCGGAAGAACCGGCTAGAATTGATAACCCAGAGCGGCTGCCACATTCATCCATGCTCACCTGACTTACCCCGCAAATCCGTAACGTGCTGCCCACGACCGGAACGCCATTCGGCCAGTCCACCACATTCTGTGGCACATCAACCTCCAATATTTCCGTGCCATTGCGAAGCGATAGACGGGTTTCCCGCCCAAAATCCACCAATTGAATCAGCGTTCCATCGATTTGAACAAATTATCCGTCGACCACTTGCGAGAGATCACCACCCTCAACAATCGTTTGCGAAGGCTCCAATTCAGTAGAACCGATGATTTGATAGACCCCCTCGCGTATGACGAGTCGGTTACCATCCCGGCCCTGAAACCCGGTCACGACCACCCGATCTCCCCGCCGCAGTTGTTGCGACTGCCGCGATTGTACCCGAATTCCTTCCCCCCATCTCCAATATAGATTCTACCCGAGGGAATCCCAATGTAACACGGTCCCCTGAGTGCGCAGTCGCTCATTAAATGAGCGATTCGAATCAAATCGATCCAACTGCTCGAGCGGCGTGGAGCTGAGGACTGCAGGATCCAAATTTCCTGAATCGAGAACCTCAATATTCTCCAATTCAGAGATCCACAATTCGACATCACGTAATCTCCGATCGTTATCGGCATCGACTACACAAACACCCGTCAACGATACAACGGAACCCACGAAGGTGGATACCTCAGCTTCGGAGGCTATGCGCGCAATCATCTCCCCAGACGCGGTCGAGATACTGAGTCGGGCGGAGCCTCCTTCACGCTGAGTCGCAAACACGAAGCCGGTCACTTTAACCCACTGTGCCTCGGACAGTCCCATCATCGCTTGCTCCCAACTAATCGATTCGGGCCGAGGCAGAAAGATACTCCCTTGATCCTCGAATGAAGAGACCTTGACGATCGGGGCATACCCGCCGACCTGAGTAGTTCCCTTGAGGTTGATGAGTTGACCCGATGCGGGGGGATCACCCAGTTCCTGCGACCACTCTAACCCGACTCCGCCCGAGCTATCCTGCACAAATACTCGGGATACTCCCGGCTGAGACCACGTGACCACTCCATTTATGTCCACCGGATGAGCTTGTGAGGCCTGAGCCAACGAAATTTCCATCACGGAGACAGCCAATCGATGCAGCATTCTGGAACCGGAACGAACCGGTTCGTCTACCAACGCCCCCTGAGATTCTCGCCAAAGCGCCTGCGTTAATCTACGCTCGATCCCGTCCACCTCCAAACGACCAACAACCTGAATAACTTCATTCGCATCCGGCGAGCGTCGCTGGCCACTCATAACCTTGATCTGTCCCGTACGATCGCGGAGCCAGAATATTCCACTATCCATGGGGCCCACCCGATGGCCCTCTACGAGAATGAGCTGTTCTTCATCCGACTCGTCACGAATTTGATCAATCTGCGTTGAGGGTATATCAAACTCACTGAACTGCTGTAAGGGAGCAATTTCCTTAATTCTGTCGGGACCCTCACAAAAAATTTCGAGACGTTTTATCTCACCGTTATTATCAAATTTGGGGGCATATACTCCCGTGAGCTCTGCAATTGTATCATGGAACAACGGCACCGGTTGCTCGACAGATAACATCACCCATACCGCTACCTGTTGCCCTCCCGCGATCAGACGCATTGCGAGATGCTTCCCATCCAATAACTCCTGACTCTCCACCAGCCCTCGGACCGTGACCAAGCGATTAAGCCACTGTTGATGAACAATACTCCCTAATTCTATCGCTTCCCCCTCAAAACGCGAATTATTCAAGACCTCCCAGTTAGCCTCTCCGATCGATAACGTATAGGGATAAGGGTGGGTAACCCCAGTGACCCGAACACGATCGCCTGCTCGAATCCGCAAAATTTCGGTCACAGCCACATAATCTACCTTCGAATCGGCCCGCACATGAAGCACCTGCCACTCCGGATCATAAAAAAGTACCTCGAATTCGATATCAATCGGTTGGGCAATTTGTCGGTCGGTTGGCGATAGGCTCCAAAATTGATCCAAACGGGTAACCGTAACGGCAGAACTGTCGCTGCCGTCGGGAGATTGAGCACTGACAACCCCCGCCAGTCCCACCACTAAAAATGCCCTCAAGAGTCGGCCCAGACGGGAGACATAAGCAGGACTTAGCGAAGAATGCATCGCCTCTGTCTCAACGATCACTGACCGTGGCTCAAGAATGTTTCCACCTAATCGACATCCCCTTCCCCCGCAATTGTTGGAATCTCGCGCTTGACGAGTAGCCCAATCCTCCCACGCTGCCCTCCTCTTGCCCGATGGTGTAATGGTAGCACTGGTGACTTTGACTCACCCAGTCATGGTTCGAACCCATGTCGGGCAGCCATTCAAAGAATGGCAGAACGCAAGGGTGAAAACCCCGGTGTCAGGCCACTCGTTTCTCTCGTAGACGACGCCTCCCGCAACGCGGGAAGAGATGGGGCGATTGGAAAAATCGATTCGTCGATCCCGGGCATTGCATGCGGCTGGAACCCGTCGGATTCATTCTCCCGCATTGACGCGGCAATTTCGCCCGACTTCACTCGCCGATCATGAGTGAATCCTCGCCGGCTGACTCCGCCCCCCGCTTCAAACGCATCGTGCTCAAATTGAGCGGCGAAGTCCTCCGTGGTGACGGCAAAGATCCCATCGATCCCGGCGTGCTCAGTCGCATTTGTGATCAGGTCAAAGAGATCCACGATATGGGGGTCGAGGTTTGCGTGGTGATTGGCGGTGGAAACATCTTTCGCGGCCTCCAAGGCGCCAGCCGCGGCGTCGATCGCACCACCGGGGATTATATGGGCATGCTCGCCACCGTCATCAACGGTCTCGCGATCATGGATTGCCTCGAAAAAATGGGCGTTGAAACCCGGGTGCAGACGGCCATTCCGATGAATCAAGTCGCCGAACCGTTCATTCTGCGCCGAGCCGTGCGCCATTTGGAAAAGAACCGGGTGGTCATTTTCGTCGCCGGTACCGGCAACCCCTACTTCTCCACCGACACGTCCGCAGCGCTGCGCGCCAACGAAATTGGCGCTGAAATCATCTTCAAAGCCACCAAGGTCGACGGGATCTACGACAAAGATCCCGCGAAGCATGAGGACGCCGTGCGCTACGAAGACATCACATTCATCGATGCCCTGCGCCAACGCCTCAGCGTGATGGACGCCGCCGCCTTCTCTCTTTGCCTCGACAACAATCTGCCGATCCTCGTGTTCGACCTCAGCGACCCGCATGCCATCCGCTCCGCCGTCATGGGTGAAAAAATCGGCACGCTTGTCCATGGTTGATATATCTCTTCGTCCTTCCGTTTAACTCCCGCCCAACTCGTTCCCCTCGCGCCATGTCTCACCCCATCGTCACCTCCACCGAAGCCAAAATGCAAAAAGCCGTCGAACACACGCTCCATGAGTTCGACAATATTCATACCGGCAAAGCCACCCCCGCCATGGTTGAGAACATTCAGGTTGAAGCCTACGGTTCGTCGATGCGTATCAAGGACTGCGCCGCCATCAGCACGCCGGACTCCCGGATGATCGCGATTCAACCGTGGGATAAGGGCGTAATTCAAGCGGTCGCCAAGGGAATCCAAGTCGCCAACATTGGACTCAACCCCAACATCGACGGCGGCATCGTGCGCGTGCCTCTTCCTGAAATGAGTCGTGAGCGCCGCGAAGAATTTGTGAAAGTTGCCCACAAGCAATCCGAAGAAGGCAAGGTCGGCGTGCGCAAAGCCCGTCACGACGGGCTCGACCAGCTTAAGAAAGAGGGCCTGCCCGAAGACGAAGCGAAGCGTCTGGAAAAGGAAATTCAGGCCGTCACGGACAAAGCAATCGCCTCGATCACCGAGCACTTAGCTCACAAGGAAAAAGAGTTGCTGGAGGTCAACTGACCTCCTTTCCCCCGCCGTGTCCTCATCCTCCACCAGTTTAATCGACCGTCCTCCTAAACGAGTCGTAATCAAACTGGGCACCGGCGTCCTGACCTCGGGTATCGGTCAACTCAATACCGGCCGTATCGCCTCGATCTGCGCTCAAATCGCCAACCTGCGCGACCGAGGAACTGAGGTCATCGTGGTCTCCTCCGGAGCGGTCGGACTCGGCATGGGACGTCTAAAGCTGAAAGACCGCCCTTCCCTTCTCGCCCAAAAACAAGCGTGCGCCGGCATCGGCCAAAGCCTGCTCATGCAGACTTGGCAAAACGGTTTCGAACCCCACGGTGGCACCGTCGCTCAGGTATTGTTGACCCATGAAGATGTCCGGGCTCGAGCCCGCCACCTCGCCGTCAAAGCCAGTCTCGAAGCCCTGCTCGGCTACGACACTATCCCCGTCGTCAATGAGAATGATACCGTCAGCGCGGCAGAGATCGAATTTGGTGATAATGACACCCTCTCTGCCATGCTCGCTAGTCTGCTTCATGCCGACTACTTGCTCATCCTCTCAACCGCTCCCGGCCTGATCGATATGCAAGGCACGGGTGAAATCATTCCTGTCGTTTCTCGCATCACAGCGAAGATTGAGGCCATGGCTGGCACCACCACCTCGATCACCGCAGTCGGAGGCATGATATCCAAGATCTCTGCCGCTCGTATCGCGACAAAAGGCGGATGTGGCGTTTTCATCGCTAGCGGCGCCGAAGAGGACGTGATTCCACGCATATTCTCCGGACGTAATCCCGGCACTTTTTTCGTTCCTAGCGGCCTCCCCTTGGAGGCACGCAAACATTGGCTGACCTACTTTCAACGTCCCAACGGTAGTATCCATATAAACGCCAAAGCCGTTCCCGCATTGCGATCACGTGGCAGCAGTTTGCTGGCAGTCGGCGTGACCGGTCATAGCGGCACCTTCTCGGTTGGGGAGATCATCAATATCTGTGATCCCAACGGGACCGTTGTCGCCCGCGGCAAGGCGGCCTTCGCTTCCGAAGACATTCCAAGGATCGCCGGCCTGAATACACCCACCCTCCAGGAGCTTTTCCCCAAACGCCGTCGCCTTGAGGTGCTCCACCGCAACGACCTCGTGTTACTTTAGGTCGTCATCCGCTTCAACGTGGCGAGCAGGTTTTCGCGCACGCGTTCCGCCGCCATGGTTCCCCGTAGGTAACCCGCCACCTCGAGTTCAAAATACGGTGTTTCCAACAGAGTCTTGGTCGTTTCGGCGTCGGCTTCTCCCGCACGCTTGATTTCTCGCTTCCAGCGATATCGCGCTTTACGGGCTTTGAAGTGCTCCGCCGCATGCGGAATCTCGGGATCGACTCCGCGCACTCCTACTGCCGTGAGCCGGAGGTAACGGTCGTTACCTGAGCGCATGGATTCACTGAGCGTCAGATCAGCAATCTCATTTGCCGCAAATCGCCATTTGCGCCACCCCCGCCACCCTCGCTTCCGCACCATGACCTCACGCGGGTTCAGGCGGAGTTCGCTGCGACGCCAAATCAGCCCCGGGAGAATTGCCACCATCAAAAATGCAAAGCCCATAAAAATGACCTTCATAAACAACACGGGGAGGAACCAACCGATGGTGCCAAAAATCGCTACCATGAGCGCCAAAACCAACGCCCCACCTTTTGCTTTCGGTTGAAAAAACTCCCAGATCACGCCGTCGGCTCCTTGGGATACCTCGACGCCTGCCTCCAACATCGCCGCCTCAAATTGACTGGCTTGCTCCTCCGTCGATGAGGACGGTACTTCCACCTCGTCCCACATATCGAAAACCGGCACGTCAAATTTCGCCTGCAAGGGCTTCGATTGGCGTCGCACCGGCATCTCCAACTTCATTCGCCAGATGATTTGATTCCGTCGCTCCCTTTCATCCGTGGGCTCTCCGCTATTTCGCGGCACGTGAATTTTAACCGGCAGTTCTCTGATCATACCCATACCCTGCACCTGAGCCGCGGGACGGATCTCCTTGGATTCCCAAATCGTCACTTCTGAACTGCGGCGATTCTTACCCGCGCCACTGACTTTTTTGTGAACACAGGCGAGGTCGATTTTGATCGGACCCACCGCTTGAGCACCCTTGGGAATCAAAACCACGCCCTCGACCCATCCGCCCCATGATCCGGGGAGAGTGTTCAGTCTGAAGGTCAGGGTGCCAAAGCGAAGCACCTCCCGAAACCCCTTGAGGGAAAAATACATCAGCCCCAAACCCATCAGCGTAAACAGAAGCACCAACAACAGCGCGTAATTGCCTCGCGACAATTCCCGCGGCAATGCCGTCAAAGCGGGGATACTCAGACCAAAAAAGACCACGCCCATCAATCCCAGCACGACCGCTTCCGACTTCCCGGAATATTTGATCAGTCTCGTGTGCCACTCGGGCCGCCAATGCCAGGGTTCGTCCGGATAGGATTTTTTGAGCTCCCCGACCGACATCTTTTTCGGGTCCATTGGCTGCAGCCCAACACATCCCCACCCTCAGATCAACCCACCGCCGGCACCGTCAAAACCTATCGATTGTCACTTAGCATATGACAATCGGGAGGGAGACGGTTTTCTCGGAGGGCCACCCGTTCACGGCGGAGACATCGGCGCCGTGGTGAGAATGGATCATCTGACCGGCAGTTTTTAACGCGGGGACCGATTTGAGTCCCTCCACCTCCGCACGAGTCAATCGGTCTGTTGACTCGCCCAGATAAACAAATTCGAGATCGAAGCGGGAGCCATCGACCAGCACTTACCCAACGCGCACGGTAGGGTGAATGCCCTGCAAAAAGAGCTTCCCGAAGCGAACTAAGAGCGTTTCGGCTTTTCCTCTCGGCAGGAACCCGCGAACTTTGACCATTCATGGATTTCATTCTCGATCGCGACGACGACCACCTGCCTCCCACTGGCTATCCGCCGATCGATTTCCGTGAAGCCCTCAATACCGAGCAATACGCTGCCGTAACCGCTGCTCCGGGCCCCATGCTGGTGCTGGCCGGCGCCGGTTCGGGTAAGACCCGCACCCTCACCTACCGCGTGGCCTGGCTCCTCCACCAAGGCATCCCGCCGGGCGAGATTATGCTGCTCACGTTTACCAACAAAGCGGCCAAAGAAATGCTCCACCGGGTGCATGATCTCACCGGTGAAGATTCCCGCCGTTTCTGGGGCGGCACCTTCCATAGTCTCGGCAACAAGGCGCTGCGCATGTTTGGCGACTCCGAGGCGCTCAAACTGCCCCAGAACTTCACCATTCTGGACGCCGACGAATCAGAGTCGCTGCTCAAACGAACCGTCGAGGCCGAAGACAAAAATTTCTTCAAAGACAAAACCAACCCCCGCCCGAAGCCCCTGTTCAGTGTCCTCTCGATGGCACGAAACACGCAGGAATCCCTTTCGAAAACCGTCGACGATTACTACCCCCAGTATCGCGAGATCGCGGTTGCGCTGCCGACATTTGCCAAGGCTTACGCCGAAGCAAAACGGAAACAAAACGTCGTCGACTATGATGATCTCCTCGAGCTCTGGCTCAAATTGCTCACCGAGGATCAAAAGATTGCCGACTACTTTGCGCACCGGTTCCGCCATCTATTGGTCGATGAGTATCAGGACACCAACACGGTCCAATCTCAGATCATCGATAAACTCGCCGCCCATCACTGCGTCATGGCCGTCGGCGATGACGCCCAATGTATCTATTCCTGGCGCGGAGCTGATTTCGAAAACCTGATGACGTTTGAAACCCGTCATCCCGGCACCACGATTCATCGGATCGAAACCAACTACCGTTCGACGCCGCAAATTCTCGAACTCGCCAACGGGGTATTGATGGCCCAACCCGCTGGCCGTCATTTCGACAAGGAACTCCGCGCCGCTCGCGCCAATTCCACCAAACCCTACGTCGTGCAAGCGATGGATGACCGCGAACAAGCCGAGTTCTTGGTGAAGCGCATCCGCTGTCTGGTGGAAGATGAGGGCGTTTCCCCTTCCGAAATCGCCGTGCTATATCGATCGCACTTCGTGGCGCTCGAAACGCAGCTCACCTTCTCCCGCGTGGGCATTCCCTACCACATCACCTCCGGGGTGAAATTCTTTGAGCGACAGCACGTCCGCGATCTCGTCGCGATCCTGCGCTTCATCTACAATCCCACCGACGAATCTGCTTGGCAACGTATCGCCTGCCTCCTCCCCAAGATCGGCGAAAAAGGCGCGCATAAAATTTACAACGCGGCGCTCGATCACGCCCGCTTGATGCAGATCGATTTTGTGGATGCCCTCGACACGGACGATGTGAAATCAAAGGTACCGAAAGCCTCTAAAGAAGAGTGGCCCAGTTTCTGCGCCTCCCTGCGCCAGACCGCCGAGGATATGCGCAACGAGACGCCACAAATCACTGTCGAGACCGCCATGGACGGTTGGTATGGCGACTACCTCAAAGGGGCCTACGCCGACTACATGGATCGGGTGGATGAACTCACCGCAATGTCCGGATTCGCCCAGCGCTTCGATGAAATGCAAGACCTGCTCGCCCAGATCGTTTTGCTAAACGGTGAAACCAACGACCGCGGGGTTGAAGATGATTCGCAGGCGATTCGACTCACCACGATTCACCAAGCCAAGGGCCTGGAATACGACGTCGTATTCGTAATCGGTTGTGCCGACGGACTGTTCCCCGGCCGCCGTGCCATCGAATCCGGTGATGTGGAAGAAGAACGTCGACTGTTCTACGTCGCGGTGACCCGAGCAAAGAACGAACTCTATCTCAGCTACCCCAAGATCGCCTCCCGCGCCGGACCCGGCGGCATGCTGCTGACCCCCTCCCGTTTTCTCCAGGAAATCCCTCCCGACCTCTACGAAGCCCTCCGCATCAAACGCAGCGCGGGATGGTAAACCGCCATAAGAATTTGGTAGTGTGATCGGAGCCGGTCACTAGCATACCACCATGTTTGCCCCTTCCCTACGTCGCCTGTGGCTTGGTTTTCTGGTTTGCACCGGAGCAGCGTTAGCTGACTCCAAACCCAATATTCTCTTCATCTTCCTGGATGATTTCGGCTGGAAGGATACCAGCTACATGGGTTCCGATTTCTTCGAAACGCCTCACATCGACAAGATCGTGGCGGAGGGTATGGCGTTCACTCAGGCTTACTCGGCCTCGGCTAACTGCGCGCCGGCTCGCGCCAGTCTGCTGAGCGGTCAATACACGCCTCGGCACAAAATCTACAACGTCGGTACCACTCCTCGCGGCAAAGCCGAGCACCGTCGTCTCGAGCACATCCCGGGGGTTACCGTTCTAGATCCCGCGATCAAGACCTGGGCTCAAATTGCCCAAAGCGTCGGCTACACCACTGCCACCATCGGCAAATGGCATCTGAGTGAAGATCCGCTGCCCTACGGGTTCGACGTCAATATTGGCGGCACCCACAGCGGCAGTCCTCCCAGGGGCTACTACCCTCCTCACCCCAATGCCCCCGGACTCGAGGACGCGCCCGAGGGCGAATACCTGACTGATCGACTCAGCCACGAAGCGGCTAAATTCATCGAGCAAAATGCGGAACAACCGTGGTTACTCTACCTCACTCATTTTTCCGTGCACACCCCGATCCAGGCCAAGCAAGAACTCGTCGCGCAATACGAAGCAAAGACTCCCGGCAAGCTCCACGACAACGTAGCCATGGCCACGATGATCAAATCCACCGACGACGGCATTGGCCTGATCATGGCCAAACTCGAGGAGCTTAGTCTGGCCGACGATACCGTGATTCTCTTTTTCTCTGACAACGGCGGCTATGGTCCTGCCACCGACATGCATCCCCTCTTCGGATACAAGGGAACCTACTATGAGGGAGGTATCCGCGTGCCTTTCGCCATTCGCTGGCCGGGACGCATCGACGCCGGACAGTCCTCCGAGGCACTCATCACCGGCGTCGACATCTACCCGACCCTTTGCGAAATCATGGGCGCTCCCCTCCCCGGCCAGATCCTGGATGGGAAAAGTATCCTGCCAGTCGCTCAAGGCGCGACTCCCGATGCTGAGCGCGCGCTGTTCTGGCACTTCCCCGCTTATCTGCAATCCTATGGTCAAACCGCGGCGGAACAACGCGATGTCTTGTTCCGCTCCCGCCCGGTTTCCGTCATCCGCCAAGGCGATTGGAAATTGATGCACTTCTACGAGGACGACGGCTACGAACTCTACAATCTACGGGAAGACATCGGCGAGCGGCACAACCTCACCCATATGCAGCCGGGAATCACGATCCGTTTACGCAATCAACTCCAAGCTTGGTTGGAGGAGACACAGGCCGATATCCCTCAGGCTAAAAACCCCGAGTTCGACGAGGCCATCCATGCGCAGGCGATAGCCGATCGCGCTCAGCGCGACGCCCGCTGAAGCTGAATAACGGCGTGACTATTCCGAATCCGATTCATTTATTCGGGAAATTCCTGATGCCAATTTTTGCTTTCTCTCCTTCGTTCAACTCTGCTCCCCATTTCAATAGGGTTCTTTCTCCAGCAACCCGCTCGTGAGGCAGTCCTACCTCAACGGACAACCACCTTCAGAGGGTTCCGTGCTGCAATCGATTGCGCAGAAATTAAAGTTCAGTTCCGCCGTCGTACATGGCGTGGTTTCCGATTTCCTCACGGGAGTAGCCCACCGACTGGGATTTCCCTGCCGGACATCCGGCCACCGATTTCAACGACTGGCTCCGGAAGCCTCGGCCCAATATATCCTGAACTGTTGGGCATGGGCCAAAGGATACTGTCGCAGTGAACTCCACGGTCACATCTGCGAGATTGGTCCCGGAAATTCCCGGGCCGCCGCCCTCATGTTTCGCCACGAAGGATTCGAGAAAGTTACTTTGATCGATCGTTACCCCATCGACTCCGCTCCGGGCGACCCGGCCATCATCCAGGAACTATCCCGGAAACTCTCGGTTGATTCAAACTACGTTACGGGAAGCTTGGCCGATTCCTTCCTCAATGTGATCAACAATCAGATGGCCGAGGAATTTTTTGCGCAAAAGCAAGAGTGCTTTGATGTCATCTATTCCAACGCCGTATTGGAACACCTGGACGCCCCGATCCGGTCTCTGGACGACATGTATGCGGCGCTGCGTCCCGGCGGAACGTTGCTGCACGTGATAGACCTACGAAATCATGGGCTGCTACAAAGCCTCGGTGAGCTCAAGTGGCTCGAAATTTCAGATTCGTTGTTTCACCACATGCGCCGAAATACGGCCCGCCCCAATCGCGTCCTTTATCATGAGTATGCCGCCTGGGCCCAACGGACCCCGGGAGCGCAAATCTACGTGCAACGCATCCTCGGCAGCGATCACAACTGGGTCGGAAAAACGTTGGCCGAAATCGATGCATCAGATCGGCAGCGATCATCCGAAATCGTTCGAAACCAACGCTCGAATCTGAACGAACAGTTCTCTCTGGTTTCCGATGAAAATCTGGGTGTAGCCGTAATCGTATTGGTGGCTGAGAAACCAGAGGGCGGATAGCAAATCCCCGGTGGGGCTATTTACCCCTTAAATTGTGTGATGCTCCGACCCGGCTAGGAGGAGGGCATCGCAACTGTCGGGAAAAACTGGGCCATCGTCTTCAGCAGGTCGTCTTTGGTGAGCGGCTTCTGAATGTATTCATCCATACCCGCTTCCAAGTAGCGCTCCCGGTCACCGGGCATGTTGTTCGCCGTAAGGGCAATGATCGTCGGGTGAGCTTCGCGTTGCGTACAGACTTCGCGAATTTTTCGGGTAGCTTCAGTCCCGTCCATGACCGGCATATTAATATCCATGAGCACGAGATCAAAATCATCGTCCAGGAACTCACCGACCGCCTGCTGCCCGTTCACCACTATCTTCGGTTGTAATCCAACTTGCTTGAGAATTTTTCGCACCAA
>CBFHXU010000092.1:0-12211 GCA_965659875.1 uncultured Opitutaceae bacterium | reverse complement strand
TCATCACACCGCCGGAGACTCACCTCGACCTCGTCGAGCGTATCGCCGCCAAGGGAATCCACATCATTTGCCAAAAGCCCGTCGCACCCTCCGAGGAAGAAAGCCGCGCCGTCGTCGAGGCGGCGACTCGTCACGGGGTGCGACTGATGATCCACGAAAACTGGCGCTGGCAACCCTGGTATCGCGAAATGAAACGGCAGCTCGATGCCGACGCGATTGGTGAGCTTTTTTCCATCTCCGTGCGCATGCGGATGGGTGACGGATGGCCCCTGGATGCCTATATGGCACGCCAACCCTTCTTTCGCGATTACCCCCGGCTTCTGATCTACGAAACCGGGGTCCATTTCCTGGACACGTTCCGTTTTCTCGGCGGTGAAATCACGTCGGTCTACGCCCGTTTACAGCAACGAAATTCCGTCATCAAAGGCGAGGACGCTGGCCAGGTCGTTTGCGGATTCGCCTCAGGAGCGACCGCCGTTTTGGATGCTTCGCGCTACAATGAAGCGGATACCGCCGATGCTCGTTATACCTTTGGCACCGTGCGACTGGACGGCAGCAAAGGTCACCTCGAACTTGATCTCGAAGGCGGCCTTACGCTCAAGCCACTCGGCGAGGCGCCACGCGCAATCGATTACTTCCATGAGCGACGCGACTTCGCCGGTGATTGTGTGCACGCCATCCAACGGCACTTCGTCGACAGCGTATTGAACGACACCCCCTTCGAGAGCACCGGCGAGGACTATCTCAAAACGGTCGCACTTGTCGAAGCTGCCTATCGCTCGGCGCAATCCAATCAAGTGGAGAACCTCTCTGCCTCTACCGCATCTTCCGACAATTTGTAGATCGTAATTCGTAACTCCAAAATCTCATGTCAGCCCTCCCTCACAACGGTCTCGATCATCTCGCCATTGCCGTGCCCGACACGGAAGAGGCCCTCAAGCTCTGGCGCGACCAACTCGGGTTTCCCCTCCTTTACAGCGAAGATGTCATGGAAGGCACCGTGAGACTCACGCATCTCGATCTGGGCAATACCCAACTGCAGTTGGTTCAACCCCTCACTCCTGATCATCCGCTGCAGACTTGGCTCAAGGAGAACGGACCGGGGCTGCACCACTTCTGCCTGAACGTCGATGACGTCGCCGCGGCTGGCCAAAACTCCCCCCTGCCGACCGCCCCTCATCTGCACCAAGGCACACAAGGTAAACGGGCTCTCTTTTTGGATCGCACCGCGACGCACAACATTCAGGTCGAACTCACTGGAAACTGATGTCCACCGTCCTCGATCAGAAAGAAGCATTTTCCCGACTGCCGGCGCCGTGGGCCACCGATCTGTTACCCGAAATCCGTGAGCGGATCCCGAAAAACTGTCGCAAGCTTTGGATCCTCGACGACGACCCCACCGGCACCCAAACCATCGCCGATTTGCCCGTCATCACCGACTGGGAAGTGCCCACGCTGCAAAAGGAATTTGATGTCGACGTTCCGGCTTGCTTCATCCTGACCAATTCACGGGGCCTCACCGCCGACCAAACGCAGGAGCTCCATCAACAACTCATGCGCAATCTACGGGAGGCTGCCGGCCAACGCTCGTATGGCGTCATCAGTCGCAGTGATTCCACCCTCCGCGGCCACTACCCCCTTGAAACCGATACGATTGCCCAAGGGATGACGTGCAGCACCATCACCTTGCTCGCTCCTTTTTTCGCCGCGGGGGGGCGCTACACGCTCAACAACACCCACTATGTGGCGGAGGCCGATAAGCTCATCCCGGCGGGCGAAACTCCTTTCGCCCGCGATGCTGTCTTTGGCTACCGTGCATCCCATTTACCGACTTGGGTGGAGGAAAAAACAAAAAGACGCATTACCGCTTCCAACGTAATCTACCTTCCCCTCCCGTTAATTCGCGGTGAGGGTCCCGCGGGCGTGACCCGGCTGCTAACCGAAGCTCTCCCCGGCAGCGTGGTGGTGGCGAACGCCGTCGAACAAAGTGACATTGAAGTCGTGGTGGCCGGCGTAATGGCGGCCGAAACGCGTGAACGCCGCATCATCGCCCGCGTGGCGGCCTCATACGTTTGTGCCCGCGTCGGCCAACGTCCTCCCCCCTTGCTCGACGGTAATACCCTAACGCATCCCGATGGGCGTGGCGGCCTCACCTTGGTCGGTTCTCATGTGCCGAAAACCACGACCCAACTCGAACAACTCCAACGCACCCATGATGTCGTGAGTATCGAACTCGACGTGGCGTCCCTTCTCAATCCCCAGACCCGGGATGCGACCATTGAGCGAGCCAGCACGGCCATGAACGAGGCACTCGCCGCCGACCGGGACACCGTCGTTCACACCAGTCGGAAACTCGTGCGTCAGACCGACGACTCCGGCAATCTTTCCATTAGCGCTGAAGTCTCCCGCGCCCTGATTGAAGTGGTCCGCAACATCGTATTACCTCCGCGTTATTTGATCGCCAAAGGCGGCATCACCTCCAGCGACATCGCCACGCAAGGGCTGGGCGTCAAACGCGCCATCGTCGCCGGCCAAATTCTTCCCGGAGTGCCCGTTTGGCGCCTCGGGCCTGAAACCAAATTTCCCGGCCTCAGCTATGTGGTCTTTCCCGGCAATGTCGGGGACGACAACGCCGTCGCTGATGCCGTCGCAAAATTCAATACCTCCTCTCCATGAAAATCCGTCACCTCCTCACCACCCTTGCGGGACTCTGCCTGACGTTGCAGGTCTTCGCGACCCTCAACCCCATCGCCAAATCCAACCTCACTTTCGTCGAGGTGGATGGCATCGTCGCCGCCGAAGCCGAGCACTTCGTCAAACAGGAGCTCACCGACGTGCGGGCCTGGCACATCATCTCCACGGTCAACGCTCCCGACATCGAACCCGATGCCGACCCCTCCCACGCAGCTGACGCCAGCGGCGGCGCCTACCTCGAAATTCTTCCGGATAACCGGCGCACCCACGACGAGAAGCTCATCCGCGGCGAAAACTTTTCCCCCGATCCGGGTAAGATGGCGATCCTCACCTACCGGGTCTATTTCTCCACTCCCGGTCGCTATTATTTCTGGGGTCGCATTTTCTCCACAGGCCCCGAGGACAACGGCATGCACATCGGCATCAATGGCAGCTGGCCCGAAAGCGGCCAGCGTTGGCAGACCGTCAAAAAACACGCGTGGCAATGGGACTGCAAACAACGCACCGAAGCCGTGCACGTTGGAGTGCCAATGCAGCTCTACATCGACGTGGAAACAGTCGGCAGTCAGACCATCCAGATTTCGATGCGCGAAGACGGTGCCCAACTCGATAAGTGGGTCATGTCTCGCGATATCAATTACGTGCCCACCGGCATGGGGCCCGAATCAGTGAGTCGCAACGTCGAGCCGCCGGCGCCCTTCCCCACCACCGCCCAACCCCATGCAGATGGCTACGCCATTGAAGCCAAGGATCTCTCCTTCGAAGGCACGGACTTCTATCTCGATCAGGACAAATGGGGTGCGATTAATCCCGACAAAGCCAAGACCGCCACCGTCGAAACGACTGTCCCGGTCGGCAACGCCCGCTACCACGTCACCCTTTATGCCGTCGGTGAAAACGACGGCCGCTCGACCTACGAGATCAGCATCGGTGGCCGCTCGCTTGGCGAATGGCAGGTGCCCGACAGCACCGAGATGTTCGAAGAGGGCCCGGACTTTAACCACACCTGGCAAGCCGTGACGATTAACGAGGGGGAGAAAATCTCGCTCCGCGCCGTCGTCGGCACCGACGGACAAGAGTTCGCCCGCGCCCGCTGGTCGAAGATTGTCCTCTCTCCCTTCGATCGCGACCTCGGCAAAGTAAATGTCGCTGCCGCTGCCCGGAAGAAGTCACCCACCATGAAACGCACCGTGACCCACGGTGATCGCCAGCCCGACGGCGATGCTTCCGTTTCAGTTCACGGCGACCTCATGGAATGGCACCGGGTGACGCTCGATGTCGCCGGTCCGTTCGCCCACGAACTCGATCTCCGGCCCAACGCCTTCACCGACTACGAGCTCAACGTCACGTTCACCCACTCGTCCGGTTCACCGTCGTATACCGTTCCCGGATATTTCGCCGCCGATGGCAACGCCGGTGAATCCGGCGCCGACTCCGGCACGGTATGGCGGGCGCATCTCTCACCCGACAAAGCCGGTTCGTGGTCCTACGCAGTTTCATTCCTGCGCGGCCCGAATGCAGCCACCTTCAACGGCGGCACCCCGCTTTTCCCCTATCACGGGTTGAGAGGAAATTTCACCGTCGCCAAAACCGACAAAAAATTCCCGGATTTCCGGGCCCGCGGCCGCCTCACCTACGACGGCACCCGCTATCTTAAGTTTGCCGGCGACGGCACAACGTTCCTCAAGGCCGGAGCCGATGCCCCCGAGACCTGGCTCGCCTACGCGGATTTCGACAACACCATCGCTCTGAAATCCAACGTGCCGCTCAAGACCTGGGAGCCTCATTTGCAGGACTGGAGATCCGGTGACCCGACTTGGCACGATGGCAAAGGTAAGGGCATCATTGGATCGATCAATTACCTGGGAGATAAAGGAGCCAATGCGTTCTCCTTCCTCACCTACAACGCCGGCGGGGACGGCAACAACATCTGGCCATTCGTCGATCGCGACGACAAATTCCACTACGACGTCTCCAAACTCGACCAATGGGAAATCGTTTTTGCTCACGCCCAAAAGCGCGGGGTGTATCTGCACTTCAAACTGCAGGAGAACGAACTCGATGACCACCGCGCCGGGGCGCAGGGCAATCACAAGATCATCCCCGAAGCATTCGACGCGGGTGAAACCGGTCCGGAGCGACGCCTCTACTTCCGCGAAATCGTAGCCCGCTTCGGTCACCATCTGGCCCTCAACTGGAACTTTGGTGAAGAGAACACCCAGTCCTACGAGGAACAGATCGCGATGTTCAACTACGTCGATAAAGTAGACGCCTATGATCACAACCGCGTGATCCACACCTTCCCAAGCCAACAGGATAAAATCTATACCCGGCTCCTCGGTGACCAATCCAACCTCACCGGCACTTCCGCTCAAAATCACTGGCGCGACGCTCACCGCCGCACGTTGCAGTGGATCGAAGCCAGTGCCGCCGCCGGTCGTCAATGGGTCGTCGCCAATGATGAACAAAATCCCGCCAACATGGGGGTGCCGCCTGATCCCGGCTACCAAGGTTTCGATGGCTACGCGACCGACGGTGACGGCAAGTCCACCTATAACCTGCACCACATCCGCAAATATACCCTCTGGGGTAACCTCATGGCCGGTGGCGCCGGCGTGGAATACTACTTCGGCTACAAAATGCTGCAGAACGACCTCACCGCGGAGGACCTCCGCAGCCGTGATCGCACCTGGGATTACTGCCGCATCGCGTTGAAATTCTTCCTCGATCTCAACGTCGATCTCAACTCGCTGCACTGCGACGATACGCTCGTTGGCACGGAACAAGGAGCCAACGGCAACTGGTGCCTCGCCGATCCCGGATCACTCTACGTCGTCTACCTGCCCGAAGGGGGTGAAGCCGAAATCGATCTCAGCGGTGACACTGCCACCTACGACATCACGTGGTTCAATCCCCGGGACGGTTCGAACGGAACCGGCACCAAAAAGTCGGTCAAGGGCGGTAAAAAAATCAGTCTCGGCAAATCCAAGTCGGACCCATCCGAGGACTGGGCCATTATTCTGAAGAAGCGCTAAGCTATCAGCGTCCGGCCTTCAGCTGACGAAGAGCGGTTCCGTTTAGGCGGAGCCGCTCTTTCTTTTCCCGTGTTCTAAGTTTAGCGCAAACTCTCCCGCGACTTTCCCCAAATGTCGTTTAACGTGATAAAAGACGACGACCGCTGAACCGCACCTCCTTCCTCCCCCATGAATCACATCATTTCACGCCCCCTCACCGCCCTCGTAGCGATGACCTGCTTCGCGACCTCAGTGCACGGCGACCACGACACACCCGCCTTGGCCGACCTCTATGCCGATAGTTTCAAAATCGGCGTGGCCCTCAATCCCGGCGAAATCCGTGGAGAAGACCCATCCGCCGCTCGCCTGGTCTCACAACACTTCAACTCCTACACCGCGGAGAACGATATGAAGTGGGAGCGGATCGAGCCCACCGAAGGAAACTTCGATTGGGCGGTCGCGGATGACTTTGTGGCGCTCAGCGAGCGGAACAACGCGTTCATGGTGGGCCACACTCTGCTCTGGCACAGCCAGACGCCCGATTGGGTGTTCGAAGATTCCAATGGCGAGCCCGCCAGCCGGGAAGTCGTCTTGGCTCGACTCAAGCATCACATCGATACCGTGGTCGGTCGCTACAAAGGACGCGTGCACAGTTGGGACGTCGTAAACGAGGCTTTCAACGATGACGGCACCTGGCGGGATTCGCCGTGGTTGCGCACCATCGGGCCCGATTACATCGCCCGGGCATTCGAATATGCTCATGCCGCAGATCCCGAGGCCGAACTCTATTACAACGACTACAACCTGTTCAAAGCCCCCAAACGAGATGCGGTGGTAAAATTGGTCAAGGCGTTGCAAGCGGAAGGACTCCGCGTCGATGGTGTGGGCCTCCAAGGCCACTACGGGATCGGTTACCCTCCCATGGAGGAACTCGAAGCGAGCATCGTCGCCTTGGGAAATTTGGACGTGAACGTCATGGTCACCGAACTGGACATCTCGGTGCTGCCCTTCCCGTCCTCCGCCCAGCAAGGAGCCGATATTTCCCTGAATTTTGAACTGCAAGCGGAGCTTAACCCTTACACCGAGGGGCTGCCCGATGATGTCTCCGCTGCCTTGGCTGACGCCTACCGCAGTCTATTTGAGCTCTACCTGAAACACGCCGACGTAGTCGACCGCGTGACGTTGTGGAACCTCACCGACGCCAGCACCTGGCGCAACAACTGGCCCATGCGCGGTCGCACCGATTATCCCGTGCTCTTCGATCGGAAGAACCAACCGAAAGACGCTTATCGCGCTCTAGTGAACCTAAAGGTCTACCATGATCGGTAGAATCGGCCGTCCGGACAAAAATGGTCGGGGTGAGAGGATTGGTGGAGCTTTGCTCCAGTCCTCTGGACTCGATCTGCACGGCAGATCACCCCTCCTACGCTCTCTTTGTTCGCTTCGTCAAACCTCCTATCGGTTCAAACCCTCTCCTGGACAAAGTGTCCGGTTCTGACTGCGCAATCACCCTCGATCGTCTTTCTCCCCTGTTTAGAATGGTCGGGGTGAGAGGATTTGAACCTCCGGCCTCTACGTCCCGAACGTAGCGCTCTACCAGGCTAAGCTACACCCCGATGGTGTAAGAATTATTCAATCGGACCCTTACCGAGGGACGACCTATTGGTAATCCATGCAATGGGCATATCTGCCGGGCAAGGAGTTTTTCCACCAATTCGACCCCACATTCGACCGAACTCTATCCCTCCCTCTACTTCAACGACCGCCAATTACTCACCCAGTTTGTGAACCCTCGTGCATTTGTTTAATCTACCCGAACGGGAGAATATCAGATGGCGTGCTGCGAAAGGGTGAATATCACACTATGATTCCCGTGTTGCTGATTCCCTGCTCACGACAAGCGCTTAGGTTCTATGACAACTAATTTTGCTTACTTGCCTCGCTCCGACCGATGTCGAAAACTCAAATATTCGCCAAAAAAACTATTCCAAACTCGATTTCGAGCGACGCTTCTCCGACCTTCCGGTCGTGCTCAGAGATAGCCCACCGGGCTTGGTCATGATCTTGCAATCCGACACCGTGAACCATGGGTAACTCCCTCCTCTCCACTGGGCTCCAACAATCCCACCAACTGATCTTTTGTGGGATGGCCGGCATGGTCACGCTGCTGCACCTCGGTTTACTCGTTTTCCGTCCCCGTCACCGCGAAAACCTCTCCTGCGCGATCTTCGCTGCAAGCTATGCATTGATGGTCTATGCCAATTTTGAAGTGGGGTTGGTGGAGTCCTCGAGCGGCATCTACAGCCGTCTATTTTTCGTCGGCGCAGGTATCGCCACGGTCTCGTGGCTGACCACGCTTCGCGATCTGCTTCACATCGGCAATATTCGCTATCTGAGAATCATCATGGCACCGGTTCTGGCGATTGGTGTTTGGGGCGGGGTAAACCCGGGATACTATCCCTTTGTGGGGTTACTCGCAGCCGTCCTGGTCGCCGGTGGAGTTGCTATACTATGGATTTTTCGGGCCTATCGCCGACAGGAACCCGGCGTGCATGTTCTCGGCACCGGCATGGCGCTCCTGGCGGTAGGTCTAATCTACAGCATCCTTCGCTCAATCGGCTTGGTTCCCGACAGCCCATTGGGAATCTATCTTCCCGTCTATGGCGGCGGTTGTGCCGTAATTTCGCTTTCCCTTTTGGTCGCCCGCAACTTCGCCGCCGTATCCGAAAAACTTGAACAAAAATTGATCGAAGTCGAAACACTCGCCGCAGCCGATCTCGCCCGCGAACAGGAAAAACGAACGTTCATCGCCGCCAAGAACGCCGAGTTGGAAACCCTGGTTGAAGAACGCACCGCCGATCTCCGCGAGGCTCGGGACAAATCGGATGCTCTACTCTACAACATCCTTCCCCGCGAAGCAGCCGACGAGATCAAAGCCACTGGTCATACTGAACCCCGCCGCTTTGATGACGTGACCGTGATCTTCACGGACTTCGAAGGATTCACCAACACCGTTTCCGTCATGCCGGCCGCCCACCTCGTCACGGAGCTCAACGAGATTTTCCAGAAATTCGATGATATCATCGACCAACACGGTCTGCAAAAAATCAAAACAATCGGCGACGCCTATATGGCAGTCGCGGGAATGCCCGACGCGGATCCCACCGCGGCGGCCCGGGCGGTCGATGGCGCGCTCGCCCTCGCCGCTTGCATCGACGAACGCAATCGGGACGCTGCCGTTAAGTGGCATATCCGCATCGGGCTGCACACCGGTAGCGTGGTCGCGGGGGTCATCGGCAAACGCCGCCTGATCTACGACATCTTTGGCGACACGGTAAACATTGCGAGCCGCATGGAAAGCAACGGACAACCCGGGCGGATCAATTTGTCGGCCTACACCTACGATTTGGTCCGTTCTCGCCACTCTTGCGAATATCGCGGTAAAATTACTCTGAAAGGTAAAGGCGAAGTAGACATGTATTGCGTCGACCCGCCCAACCCCTCATGATGGTCTGTTAAACCAAACATTCACTATGAAGCGAACAATCCAAATCCTGACCACCATTGGTCTTTGCACCCTCTTCGGAGCCTCTGCCCTCTTTGCCGATACGGTGAAACTTAAGAATGGGGACACGCTCACGGGAAAGATACTCGAGAAAGCCGACGGCAAGGTAAAATTCAAAGGGGCTCTTTTCGGTGAACTCACCCTCAACGAGTCAGATATCGCCGACTACAGTATCGGCGACAGCGCCCCGCCCGCGACCACATCCGGCGCCCCG
Organism: uncultured Opitutaceae bacterium; assembly: GCA_965659875.1. GTDB lineage: Bacteria > Verrucomicrobiota > Verrucomicrobiia > Opitutales > Opitutaceae > Actomonas. The sequence continues at coordinate 2,724 of CBFHXU010000092.1, read as the reverse complement.
GTCGCCGGCGTGGAAACTGGCTCAGCGACCAGCACCAATAAATCCACCTTCGCAGGCCAAAAAGATGCGCCGGCCAAAGCTGCCTGGACGCGCTCCATCACCTTCGGCGGCAACTACCTGACCCCTACGTTCACGCAGGGACAAATCTCCGGTGCCCCTGCGGGCACTACCGGTGCCGCTCTCGGCCTCGCCGGCCGCGTGATCGGAGTTCAGACTTCTGCCAACTTCCTGCGCTCAACGCAGACTGACGTCCAAGGTCTCGATCTCACCTACGCCTATACTGACTACGAGCCCGCCGGAAAACAGACCGACAACTACTCGGCCGCCTTTATCTGGAACCACAAAATCAACGACCGATACTACACGGTAAGCCGCACATCCTACAGCGTAGATACGATCAAGAATATCGACTACTCTGCCATCCAGCTTTTAGGCGTCGGTTACAAAATAATCGATACGCAACAGACTAAATTCGATTTCGTTCCCGGCGTCGTGATGATGCAGGAAAACAAGGGTAACGCCTTTGATGACGAATTCCAATTCGGAGGAGGGTTCCTCGAGAACTACGTCTACTACTTCAGCGCCGCTGCCTCCTTTGAGCAACGCCTTCTCTATCGCCAGAGCTTCACTGAGTCCGATCTCTACGCCATCGATGCTTATGCTGGATTCAAGGGTATGCTCAGCGAAAAACTCGGACTCACTGTTGGATTGAGCTATACCTACGACAGCTCTCTGGGCCCGGTTTCCTTCCCTTTCGGAGGCAGCACCGTGACCTTGAACGCGCAGAAAAAGGATCAACTCACGCTAAAGTCTGGCGTGCAGTATAAATTCTAAGTCGGCCTTGAGCTGACCAGAAAGGGGCGCCTGCATAAGCAGGTGCCCTTTTTTTTTGATCACCTCAGACGCTCCCGGGTCTGAGTGCCAGCATGCGATTGGCCCATAATTCTTGGATCTCCGGCAACACCGCGGTCACCGCCTCCGCCGTGAGGCCCGATGCCGACGCCAACTCGGCAAGGGATCGCCGACCATCAGCCTCACCGAGTAAGCGATAGGCATTGGTCGAGATCTTGGCCCGCTTCCCATGATGATAGTTGAAGCTCAAATTATAATCCCACGCTTCCCCGCCGAGGCGCACCGCATCAGTCTTAACGGTTACCGGAAGAGTCACGACCACGTTTCGCCATACCTCGTCACGTGTTGGCGTCTTTTTTAGCACAAGCCAATCTCCCACCACCAAGGCGTTCAGGTCGGTGGTCAAAAATGCGACGACCGCATCCTCCACCGAATCCACGATCGGTTCGGCATGGTTGTTATACGAAGTATTCAGCAACATCGGCACACCGGTGCGATCACCAAACGCCTTGATCAATTCCCAGTAACGCGGGTTGCCATCCCGGTCGACCGTCTGCACCCGCGCCGTCCCGTCCACGTGGGTCACCGCTCCCAGTTCGTCACGCTTCTCGGGTTTCACCTGAAGAATAACACTCATCGTCGGGAAAGTCTTCTGCTCGGCAGTTGTCACGAAATAGTCATCCACGTGCTCCGCCAAAACCGACGGAGCAAACGGCCGGTAGGCCTCCCGCTTTTTAACCATGCGGTTGATGATGTCCTTATTATCCGCGGGGCGAGGATCAGCCAAGATGCTGCGGTTGCCCAACGCTCGGGGGCCAAATTCCGACCGGCCCTGCACCCAGCCGATCGCCTTGCCGTCCGCCAACAAATCAGCCGCCGTTCCCACGGTGTCCTCACACCGCTCAATCGTCACAAAATCCTGCCATAACCGCAGCGTTCCTTCGATCGTAGCATCATCACCGATATCCGTGCCGAAGAAAACATGTCTCAAGGATTTGCATACCGTATTCGGCGCCAGCTGCAACTGCACCGCCAACGCCGCTCCCCAAGCGCAACCCGCATCATGCGCCGCCGGCTGCACGAACAGGCGCTTAAATCCACTTTCGTAAAGGACCCGTCCGTTCATCGAACAATTGTGGGCCACGCCCCCAGCCAAACACAGATTATAGTGGCCCGTTTTTCGCTGAAAATGAGTTAACACATGCAGACCTATCTGCTCTGTCGCCTCCTGTAACGCGGCTGCCAGATGCTGATGCGTTTCGGTGAAGGGAGTGCCTTTGCGTCGAGGTGGTAGAATCTGAAAAAGAGACCGCACGCGGTCGAGATGCAGCCGATAGTCTCCTTCGGGCAACAATTCGAAAAAGGTGCTGAAAAGTGCGCGATACCGCGCGGGGTCACCGTAAGGCGCCATGCCCATGACCTTGTATTCATCGAACATTTCGTAACCCAAAAACCGGATCACATCGCGATAAAGGTAACCCAACGAATGCTCCTCGGTAAATGAATGCAGCGGCGTCATCTCCCGACCCCGACCATCGTAAACCACGCCTGAAATTCCTTCCCCCTGCCCATCTAGAGTAACTACCAGCGCCTCGTCATAGCCTGACAGTGCGTAGGCGCTCACCGCGTGACCCGTATGGTGATCGCAAAAATGAATCTTTGCCGGATCCAGCTCGTGACCCAATTCATCGCGAAACAGTCGTTGCACCATACCGCGAGGAGTAGGTAGCTCCGCCTGAGACAGGTCCGCCAGATGCAGCGTTTCCAAGACCCGTTTCACATAGGGCTCGGTCGCGTAAAACACCACGGCATCCAATTGCGCCGGACCGATGCCCGCCGTCTCCAGACAAAATCGTAGCGCCTGATGCGGCC